>JBKPSO010000151.1:0-4805 GCA_046735055.1 Actinomycetota bacterium | reverse complement strand
CCACTCGGCGCACGTCTTCCACGGCGCCGCGCCGCACGTGCTCTACGACCTGGGCGACTTCATCGACGACTACCGCGTCGACCCGAAGCTGCGCAACGACCTCGGCCTGCTCTTCCTCGTGGACTTGGACGGCGACCGCCTTGAGGCCGTGCCGCTCAAGCTCGAGTTCGCGCACACGCGGCTTGCGCGCGGAGACGACTACGCGTGGATCAAGCGCCACTTCACCGCCGCCTGCGCGGCCTTCGGGACCGACGTCAGCGAGGAAGACGGGCGGCTCATCGCGCGCTGGCGCGCCCCTGCATAGCCTGCTCGTCGCCTAGACCTGGCCCGCGCCGTTCTCCCCCAACGCCGGCTTTGCAAGCCGGAGGTCACCGCCTCTACGGGCTCATGAGGCGGCCGCTTGCCACGCGGGCTAGCCCTCCTTGAAGAGGCGAATAAAGGACCGACCGCCACAGCGCGCCGAAGCCGAGGCGCAGCCCACCGACCGCCCCGCCTGCGCGGCGACCGCTGCGGCCTTCCCCGCTGGCGCTGGGAGCTGCTTCTTCAAGCAGTCGGCGAACTGTCCAACGAGCTGCGATGAAACCTCCTGCACCAGCCCGCGGCCGTGGTGCGCGACCGAGGCGGTCAGCTGCACGTCCGTGGCGATCTCAAAATTGGTGCCGCGGTTCCGCGTCGGTCAACTTAATCGTCGCTGACGCGTTCCCCTTCCCCCGCGCCTCGCGCGCTGCGCCCGCACTGACAGCTTCGCCCGACGGGGCCGCCTCGTCGCTCTGCCCCGACTTTAAGTCCGTCTTGAATGACAGCGAGATTGGTCCCAAGCTTCACGGCGATTGTCGCCTTCCAGTTATCGTCGTCAACCGCTTCGTCGACGGTCTCACCCGACCGGCACGGGATGATCGTCGGCACATCCATGCGCGAAGTGCCCGCCGCTCCGGAGGAGGCGCGGGCGCTTCGAAGGAGTTCTCGAGCTTTATCCGGCTTCGAGCGCCGCCTTGATCGCACGCTTCGCCAGTACCTGCGCCAGGTGCACACGATACTCGCCCGAGGCGTACGTGTCGCCGATAGCGCCGGACAGCGCCCCGGGCAGCTTCTCTGCCGCCGCCGCGAGCTTCTCCTCGTCGACAGGCGCGATGCCGATGAGCACCGGCGTCCCGGTCACGCCGCCAACGACGATCCGTGCCGCTTCCGGACGCAACACGACCGCCACGCCGGCCACCGCATATCCCGACGCCGGGTGACGGTGCTTGACGTATGCCGCACGATGGGCGACCGGCACACGCACCGCCGTCACGAGCTCGCCCTGCTCGAGCGCCGTCGTGAAGACGCCGGTGAAGAAGTCGTCGGCCGCGATCTTGCGCTCACCGCCCGGGCCGCGAACGATCACCGTCGCACCCAGAGCCGTGAGCACCGTCGGGTAGTCCGCGCCGGGATCCGCGTGGGCGAGGCTGCCGCCGATCGTGCCGCGGTTGCGAACCTGGCGGTCGCCGATCCCTTCCGCCGTCGTCGCCAGCACGCGGCACTTCTCCCGCACGACTTCCGACGCCGCGACCGACGCGTGCGTCGCGAGCGCACCGATCACCAGCTCGTCGCCGTCGACCTCGATGCCGTCCAACCCCGGCAGGCGCCCGATGTCGACGATCGTCTGCGGCTCGGCGAGCCGCAGCTTCATCATCGGCAGGAGCGAGTGGCCGCCAGCGAGCGGCCGGCTATCGCCATCGCCTGCCAGCAGCCCGATCGCCTCGTCGAGGCTCGACGGCCGCTTGTACTCGAACTCCGCTGGTCTCTGTGGATACATGGCGCTCCTCTCACCTCCCCGCCGCTTGCATCGCCTGCCAGACCCGCTCGGGCGTCAGCGGCATGTCGAGGTGCCTGATCCCGAGCGGCGCAAGCGCGTCCACCACCGCGTTCACGACCGCCGGGGTTGACGCTATCGTCCCCGTCTCCCCCGCCCCCTTGACGCCGAGGGGATTCAGATCAGTCGGCGTCTCGGTCCGGTCGACCTCGAGCTTCGGCAGGAACTCCGCCTTCGGGACGGCGTACTCCATCATGCTCGACGTCAGCAGCTGCCCGTCCTCGTTGTAGGCGGCTCCCTCCCAGAGCGCCTGCGCGACACCCTGCGTGATCCCGCCCTGCACCTGGCCGTCGACGATCATCGGATTGATCACCTTGCCGACGTCGTCGACGGCGACATAACGCTCGAGCTTCACCTCCCCCGTCTCGGCATCGACTTCCACCACGGCGATGTGCGTCCCGAACGGGAACGTGCAGCTCGGCGGGTCGTAGTAGTAGGTGTCGTCGAGATACGGCTCGATGCCCTCGGGCAGGTCGTAGCCCAGCGCCGCCGCGCCGGCGATCTCCTGGATCGTCTTCGCCCGATCGGGCGCGCCTTTGACGGCGAAGCCGCCGCCGGACCACTCGAGGTCGTCCTCGGCCGCCTCGAGCATGTGCGCGGCGATCCGTCGTGCCTTCTGCTTGATCCGCTGCAGCGCGTGGTACACCGCCACCGTGCCGACGGCGACGCTGCGGCTCGCGTACGTGCCGTAGCCGAACGGCGTCCCCTGCGTGTCGCCGAAGAGCACAGAGACGTCCTCGGGCGCGACGCCGAGCTCGTCCGCGACCACCTGCGTGACCGTCGTCTCGTGTCCCTGGCCCTGGTTCATCGAGCCGGTGGTGACGACGACCTTGCCGGTCAGATGGACGCGGACGTTCGCGCTCTCCCACATTGCCGCGCCCCAGCCCTCTCCGGTCGTCCCGATCCACGCCGACGGGGCGGCGCCGCAGATCTCGACGTAGGTGGAGAAGCCGATCCCGAGGTAGCGGCCTTCCGCGCGCGCGGCCTCCTGCTCCAGCCGGAAGTCGTCGTAGCCGACGATGTTCAGCGCGCGTGCGAGCGCCTTGTTGTAGTCGCCGGTGTCGTACTTCAGGCCGCGGAGGATGCCCGGGTCGTACGGGAACGCGTCGGGCGGTATGAAGTTCGTGCGCCTCACCTCGACCGGATCGATCCCGAGCTCGTGCGCGACGAGGTCGACAGCGCGTTCGACGACGTACGTCGCCTCCGGGCGGCCTGCACCACGGTAGGCGTCGACCATGCCGGTGTTCGTGTAGACGCCGAGCACCTGGCAGTGGATGTTCGGGATGCGGTAGGCACCCGACAACATCCGCCCGTATAGCGTTGTCGGAATGCCCGGCGCGATCGTCGAGAGGATGCCGCCGAGGTTCGCGTACGTCTTCGCGTCGAGCGCGGTGATCGTGCCGTCACGTTTCGCGCCGACGCGCAGATACGTGACGTGATCGCGGCCGTGCGTCGTCGCGACGTAGTTCTCGCGGCGGCTCTCGACCCACTTCACCGGCCGCCCGACCTTCTCGGCCAGCGCCGCCATCAGCACGTACTCGGGATAGAGGTAGATCTTCGTGCCGAACCCGCCGCCGATCCGGGGAGCGATGCAGCGGATCTTCGTCTCGGGGATCCCGAACACGAACGCCGTCATCAGCAGCCGCATGATGTGCGGGCACTGCGAGGTCATCCAGACCGTGTACTCGCCCGTCGCGGGATCGTGCGTCGCGGCCGCCCCGCGCACATCCATCGGCGTCGGCACGAGCCGCTGGTTGACGAGGCGCTGCTCGACGACGACCTCCGCGTCCGCCAGCGCCTTCTCGGTCGCCTCCGCGTCGCCGCAGTGCCAGTCCATGACGATGTTCCGCTCCGCCACCTCGTGCAGCTGCGGCGCGCCCTCCTTCACCGCCTCCTCGACGTCCACCACGACGTCGAGCGGCTCCCAGTCGACCTCGATCAGCGCGAGCGCGTCCTCGGCCGCCGTCTTCGTCTCCGCGACGACCGCGGCGACTCCGGCGCCCGTAAACGTCACCCGGTCGATCTCCAAGGCACGCGGCGTCGCGACGAAGTTCTCCGTCCCGGCGGCCTGCCATGCGCACGGCAGCGCCGGCAGCTGCTCGAAGTCCTTGCCGGTGCAGACGGCGACCACGCCCGGCGCGGCAACCGCCGTGGCCGTGTCGATGCCCTTGATCCGCGCGTGCGCGTACGGCGAGCGCAGGATCGCGACGTGCGCCATCCCGGGCAGCTTCAGATCGTCGATGTACTGCGCGGTCCCGGTGATCATCCCCGGGTCCTCGACGCGCTTCATGCGCGCGCCGATCAGCCCTGTCGTCTCTTCGACCTGGGTCGCCATCTCACCTCACCGCCGCTTCCTGGAATGCCTCGACGATGTGCTGGTAGCCGGTGCAGCGGCAGACGTTGCCCTCGAGCCCGTGCCGGATCTCCGGATCGGTCAGCCGGTCGCCGTTCGTGCCGAGCAGCTCGACGCCGGCCATGATCATGCCGGGCGTGCAGAAGCCGCATTGGAGCGCGTGCCGCTCCCAGAACGCCTCCTGCAGCGGGTGCAGCTCACCTTCCTGGGCAAGCCCCTCGATCGTCGTCACCTCGCAGCCGTCGGCCTGAACCGCCAGCACCGTGCAGGACTTCACGGCGAGGCCGTCGAGGTGGATGGTGCAGGCGCCGCAGACGGACGTGTCGCAACCGATCTTCGTCCCGGTCAGCCCGAGATCGTCGCGGAGGTAGTCGACGAGCAGTGTCCGGGGCTCCACCTCCGCCTCGTGCCGGACCCCGTTGACGGTGAGTGCAATGGGTAGCAAGTGCGTGCCTCCTCTTAGACGAGCGCCGATTCGAACTTGCGTAAACAGTGCGCGCTGCAGAAGTAGTAGGTCGTGCCGTCGTGCTCGAGCGTGTACTGTGCGCCGGCGACGGCCACCGACATGCCGCAGATCGGATCGGTCGCGTACTCCTGCAA
>JBKPSO010000150.1:0-7327 GCA_046735055.1 Actinomycetota bacterium | reverse complement strand
CTCCAGCGGGTAGAGCGCGCCGCCCGAGGGAACGGCGCGGAGCGGAAGCGCTCGCCGGCCGTCGTCGGACTCGAGCGCGTGGGTGACGCCGTAGGCGGCCTCCAGCAGACCGGCGAGGTCGCGGGCGTCGATCGGCCGGTCGGCGAATCGACGGCACGAGCGCCGCGCAGCGATCGCGTCCCAGAGGGGCATGTCCCGGCGGCGCGGCGCTGGGAGCTCGCGCTGCGGGAGAGGCATCCTGCGGACGGCGCGCATCATGCTGAGCTGCAGGGCGGGCACCGCCTCGAGGCGTGCCGCGCCCGAGACCTGACGCCCGATCTGCGTCGGCGAGACCTTCGACGCCTCGTGGTAGCTGGCCTCGGTCTACTTCGCCCGCGACTCGGCCGCCGCTGCGAAGGATGCACTCCACGAAGCGCGTGCGGCCGGCGCGTGCGCTGCTCGATGATCTCGACGGTGAAATCGACCTCGGCCCGCCCGGCGATGCGGCACGCCGCGAGGAACTCGGGGGAGCCGACCGGACGGTCGACGAGCGAGTGGACGCTCGGCGGGAACGGCTCGCCAGGCCTGATCGCCTGCGTGGGTTGGCATAAGCTTAGCCTATCCGACGGATGCGACGACAGGGCTTTGACTTATGCTCGGCAGGTGAGCTCGAAGCTGGGAGGTGGGCGTCTTCCGCTCGACCAGGCGAGACTACGGCCACACCTACGGGAGCGCGCTCGCCTCGTCGAGCAGCAGGCCGCGGTGCTCAGGCGGATCGGGCGTGCGGCCGCCGACGGCGTCGACACGAGCGCTCCGAGGTGGAAGACCACGGCTCGCGACGTCGATTACGAACGGATGCGCGGACTGCCGATGATCGCCCCTGGCGTGCGCGGTGCGCAGAAAGGCACTGATCCGCTGGGCGAGGTGATCCGGCGGAGCGAGCGTCGACGATGAGATCTGGCAATCATCTAACGTTTCTAACGTTTCTCAAGAATCCCTCGGGTTCGCAGGACTTGACTTGGCCCCCGTTGCCGCGGACGTCCACCAGCCCCACCTCCCTGAGCACGCGCACACGTAGCCTCCTGTCCGTGCACCGGCTCACAAGGGCGCAGGCCAGACGCGTCGCGGTGCGCGCGCAGCTGCTCGACGCGCCGCGGCCGACCGACCTGCTCGCGGTCGTGCAGCAGCTGACCCTGCTGCAGCTCGATCCGACCGCGGCGATCGCGCCCAGCGCCGACCTCGTCGCCTGGAGCCGCCTGGGCTCGGCGTACCAGCCCGCTCAGCTCCAGCAGGCCCTGGAGGAGGACCGCACCCTGTTCGAGCACAACGCGCTCGTGCGGCCGATGAGCGACCTCGGCCTGTACCTCGCCGGCGCGGCCGACTGGCCCCGTTACGAGCGCACGCGTATCTGGTTTCGCGACAACGACCGCTTCCGGCGAGAGATCCTGGAGCTGCTCGGCAGCTCCGGCCCGCTGACCTCGCGCGACATCCCGGACACCGCCGTGGTGCCGTGGGCATCTACCGGGTGGACCAAGAACCGCAACGTCACCCAGATGTTGGAGTGCCTGATGATGCGCGGTGAGGTTGCGATCGCCGGGCGCAACGGGCGGGAACGGCTGTGGGACCTGGCCGAGCGCGTGTACCCGGCCGACGTCGTCGTCCCCTCGGTCCAGGAGGCCGACCGGGCAAAGAACGAGCGGCGGCTCGCCGCGCTGGGCATCGCGCGCCAGAAGACCACGGCCGTCCCGGTGGAGCCGTGGGACGTCGGCGACGCGGGCGAGCCCGCCGTGGTCGAAGGCACCAAGGGCGAGTGGCGTGTCGACCCCGCCGCGCTCGGCGAGTCCTTCGAGGGCCGTACGGCCGTCCTGTCGCCCTTCGACCGGCTCGTCCACGACCGGGTCCGCGCCCAGGAGCTGTTCGACTTCGAGTACACGCTCGAGATGTACAAGCCGGCCGCCCAGCGCCGCTGGGGCTACTTCGCCCTCCCGATTCTCCACGACGACCGGCTTGTCGGGAAGGTCGACGCCACCGCCGACCGGAAGGCTGCTTTCTTGCGCCTGCACACGATTCACGAGGACGTGAAGTTCACGCGCACCGTGACCAGGGCCGTGCAGGGCGAGCTGGAGGACCTCGCCGCGTGGCTCGGGCTGGACGCGCTCCAGGCCTAGTCGGCTTCTAGGTCGGAGTGGCGACCGGCTGTTCCGCGGTGGCCCCCTCGATCTGGATCCGCGGCAGCCACTCGAGCCAGCGGGGCAGGTACCAGTTCCATCTGCCGAGCAGGCGCATCGCCGCCGGCAGGAGAACCGAGCGGATGATGGTCGCGTCGATCAGGAGCGCGACCGCGACACCGAAGCCCATCTGCTGGAACATGACGAGGTCGCCCATCGCGAAGCCGATGAATACGGCGACGATGATCAACGCCGCCCCCGTGATCAGCCGCGCGGTCGACGAGACGCCGTAGGTAACCGCGTCCGTCGTCGAACCTCTCTCGTCGTAGCGCTCCTTGATCCGGCTGAGCAGGAACACCTGGTAGTCCATCGAGAGGCCGAACAGAACGGCGAAGAGGAACAGCGGGACCCACGCCTCGATCGCGTCGACGCGCTGGAAGCCGAGCAGCCCGCTGCCGATCCCGTGGCGGAAGACCAGGATCACGAGCCCGTAGGCGGCTCCCACCGAGAGCAGGTTGAGCGCGATCGAAGTCGCAGCGATCACGATCGAGCGGAAGACGATCGTCAGCAGCACGAAGCTCAGCCCGAGCACGAACGCGAAGACGATCGGCAGCCACGAGTTCATCGCGTCGATGAAGTCGACGTTGTCGGCGGTGTCGCCCCCGACGAGCACGCGCGCGTCGGTGCCTCGGAACGCTCGCGGGATCTCGACCGAGCGCAGACGCCGCACGGCGTCCAGGGCACGCGGCCCCGTCTTGTCGCCGCCGATCTCGACGCCGATCGCGGCCAGATCGCCGCGCGGCGCGATGCGCAAGTCGCTGCGCCCGAAGACCGGGTCGGCGGCGAGTTCCTTCCGCAACCCCGCGATCGCAGCCCGCACTCGCGGAGTGCGCACGTTCCCCACCACCGCGATCAACGCGGGGCTCGAGCCCGCCTGGGGGAAGTCGCGCGCGAGCGCCTCGAAGCCCTGCTTGGACTCGAGCCGGTCGGGCATTGTGCTGACCCCACTCGCGCCGAGGTTCAGCCCGAGGGTCGGGATCGCCGCAGCGATCAGGAGCGCTCCGAAGGTGACGAGGTAGAGCGCCGGCCGGCGCATCACTGCCCGCACGACGGCGCCCCAGAAACGCCCTTCCTGCGCCGACGCTTCCCCGATGTTCCGCCCGAGCCATGGCACGCGCAGCTTGTTGACGCCGTCGCCCACCTTCCCGAGCAGCGCGGGCAGCAAGGTCAGCGCGGCGAGCACCGAGACGATGCCGACGGAGATCGCTCCGACGGCGAGGCTCTTCATCACGTTCGAGGGCACGAGCAGCATCCCGATCATCGCGATCACGAACACCGAGCCGCTGAACAGAACCGCGCGGCTCGCGGTCGCCCCCGCGACTGCGATCGCGTCGAGCTCGGATCGCTTGCGCCCGCGCTCCTCGCGGTAGCGCGAGACGACGAACAGCGAGTAGTCGATCCCGAGCGCGAGCCCCATCCCCGTGAGCATGTTCACGACGAAGACCGAGAGCGTGAACGCCTCGGCGACGAGCGCGCACAGCCCGAGCGCGACCACGATCGAGACGATCGCCATCAGGAGCGGGACGAGGCCGGCGACGATGGCCCCGAAGACGAGAATCAGCACCACCAGCGCGGCCGGCAACCCGACCTGGAGCTCGCCCGACTTGAGATCGTGCTGCGAGAGCTCGTTGAAGTCGTGGTCGAGCGTGCCCTCGCCGGTCATCACGACGTTGAAGCCCTGACGCCCGTCGTCCTGCTCGACCACGCTCAGGAGCCGGTCGACGTCTCGCTGGCGCTGGATGCCGATCAGCGTCGCGTGGCGATCCTTCGAGACCAGCCTCGGATCGTGCGTGTCGTAGTAGACGGAAGCGTGATAGACGACGCCGGTCTCCTCGCCCTCCGCGACGAGCCTTGCGACGAACGCCTTGAAGCCGGGGTCGTCGACGGTCCTGGTCGCCGAGCGGACGACGATCAGCTCGTCGACGGCGTTCTTGTCGGGCGGTAACCGCTGGCCGAAGAGATCCTCCGCCTGCTTCGACTCCGGCGTCCCGGTCACGTGTCCGTTGGTCGTCAGGTTCCCGGGCAGAAAGGTGATCGTCAGCGCGAGCGCGACCACGATCGCACCGACCCAGGCGCCGAAGGTGCGGCGGGGATGGCGGCTCGACGACCGTGCGAGCCTCTCGGTCAGGCCCATCTCGGCAAACAGTAGCCCTCGGCCGACTCAACGATCTCCCGAGCCCCTCAATTCCGGCTCGCCGTTAGGAATCACCCGGAACCGGAGTTTTTGGGGGGACCCGCCGATGCAGGGTCCCCCCAAAGAGGCCGGCTCAGCCGGCCGTTGTGGTGAAGACGTCGGTGCGGTTCGCCGGGTTGCCGTTGTTCACGGCTACGAAGACGGGCACGAAGGCGTTGCCGATGTTCGTCAGGCCTTCGTACTCGCCCAGGAAGTAGCCGAACGGCCCGCGGGCCGCCGGCGCCTGCTCGATGTCGAACGACGTGGTCGTGAGCCGGTTCTCGTTGCCTGTCCAGCTCGCCGGGTTGGTGCAGTCCGAGTGGCAGTGGACGATCCAGTAGTCGGTCGGCACGCCCGGGCTCGCGTCGTTGTTCCGGAAGTCGTAGTAGGTGACCGCGACGGTTCCGTTCGGCGTGACGTGAACGCCGGCAACGAACGCCTGCTGGTTTGCCACGGTGGAGCTGGCCGGCGTCTGGCTGACCTTGATCGGCATCGACCAGGTCTGCCCGTTGTCGGTGGACATCGAAAACGCGATCTCGTCGACGCCGCTGAAGCTCGCGTCCTGCCAGACGACGTAGAGCGCGCCGCTCGTTCGGTCGATCGCTACCTCCGGGAGCCCGCCCTCGGCCCGAATGTTCCGGCCCGTATCCGGGTCGAAAGCGACCCTCTCGCGGCTCGGCGCGATCTTGGTCGAGCTCTTCGACCACGTCACGCCCTTGTCGGTGGAACGGATGACCGACATCCATTCACCGCGTGACTTGTGCGCGTTCTTGTGGATCAGGAACTCGTCGAAGAAGTTGAGCAGGTCTCCGTTCTTGGCCACGAGGATCTGACTGCCGATCGTCCCGTTGAATTCGCTGAGGTCGTAGATGTTCCGCGCCGGCTCCCACGTCAGACCACCGTCGGTCGTGCGCGAGAACCAGATGGGCTCGCGGAACGAGCGCGAGTTGATCAGGCCCTCGATGCTTTCCCGCGAAGTGCCGCTCGGGGTCACGAAGCGGTCCCAGACGGCGTACGCGTAGTTGGCGTTCAGCGCGTCGGCCGTGACCGACTCCTTGTCGTTGAACGCGTACGCCACGTCACGGTCGCCCGAGTCGCGGATGATCGTCCACGGCTCGCTCCAGGTCAGGCCGCCGTCGATCGAACGGCTCGCCAGGACTGCGTTGACGTTGTTCGTCACGTTGAACGAGAGGCTGACCTGGTAGGCGGTTCCGTCTGGCCCGAACGACACCCAGGGGTCCGAGGAACGGTCGAAGGCGCCGCCGTTCTGAGGCGTGCCTCCAGCGCACGTGCTGAAGTGCGGAAACGTACGCGTCCACGTCGCTCCGCCGTCATCCGTGACGGCGGTGACGAGTCCGTGCGCGCCGCCGTCGGACCAGCGGTCCTGCTGCCAGACCGCGATCAGGTTGTTCGGATTCGTCGGGTTGACGTCGACCCACGGCTCTTCCTCGGCATTGGGATAGAGCACGCTTCCCGGTGCCGCTCCGGCCGTGCAACCGGCAAACGGGCTTGGACCCGAAGCCGTCACGAGCGGCGCCACTGTGAAAGGTCCGGCGCTCGCGCTGGCCGCCACGGCACCCACCGCGACGGTGGCCAGCGCGACCAGGACACTCCGTGCCACGCTCATACTCCCCCCTTTCTGCATAGGCACGTGGCCGGCGCCTATGCCTGGACGCCCGGAACCTTTGCGGGACCCTGGTTGGAAGTCAAATTACGGCTAGCCGCACCGCGAGACACCTGCTGGCCCCATTCCCGCCGAAGACCGGCCCTGCAATCATGGGTGCATCACGAGGTAAGGGGGCAGTGATGTCCGCGAACACAGTCAGCACCGACAGCTGGGTCGAGCTCGCCGACCGCTCCGGCGACGGCCTCGACGTCCGGCTGTTGTGGAACAGCTCGGACGGGCGGGTCAAGGTGACGGTCACGCGCGTCGCCGCCGACAGTATCGCGGAGCTCGACGTTGCGCCCGAGGATGCGTTGACGGCGTTCCACCACCCGTTCGCGTACCGGCGGCCCGCAGTCGAGAGACCGCGCGAGGCCGTCGCCGACGCAATGGCGTAACTGCGGCAATCGACCGGCTAGGCCGTTCGGCACAAGGTTGACTGCCCGGACGAAGTCTTCATGCTTCGCCGGATTCCGCGGAGGCGCCGCGGTCCCAGAGACCGAGCAGCGCCTCGGTCGCGGTCTCGTCAGGCCTGTCGGCCGCGATCGCTGCCGCGGCATCGGCGGCGGCCTCCCTGAACCGTGGTTGAGCGAGGAGTTCGAGGAGGGCTGAGGCGATCTCGCGCGGAGAAGCTTCGACAGGCAGGCAGATGCCCGCGCCGAGCTCGACCACGCGCCCCGCGTTGAACTGCTGGTCGCGTCCAAGCGGGAGCAGGAGAAGGGGCCTGCCGTGGGCGAGCGATCGGAGCGTCGTGCCCAGCCCGCCGTGGGTGACGACCGCAGCGCAGCATGGGAGCAGCTGGTCGTGGTCGCCGTACGGCCTCGCCTCGTTGTTGAGTGGGATGCGGATCGCTTCAGCGCTTACTGCTGGTCCCAAGGTGAGGATTGCGTCCATTGGTGACCGGCGATCGCGTCGCAGACTCGCTGGATGAGGGCCACTTGGCCTTGCATCACGGTCGTGCTGAAGCTGAGAAGGAGAAGGGCTCGCCCTGCAGAGGTGCTTCCTCCGTGCGGCGCCCGGCTCACGCCGAGCGGCCCGGCATGGAGGACGTTGGCGGGATAGTCCGTGGCGAGACCGAACCACTTCGGGACGGTCACGAGGAGCAGCTCGGCAGATTCCCAGGCAGCGAGGTCGTCTCTCGCGGGCTCCAAGCCGAGGCCGCTGCGCGTGACGTTGAGCTGCGCACGATCGGTCGTCCAGGCGCCCGCGCCGCGCAGCATCTGCGTCCTCGCGAGCCCGTATGGGAAGTGCACGAGCGAGACGGTGGGTATGCCGGTCGATTCG
>JBKPSO010000149.1:0-36655 GCA_046735055.1 Actinomycetota bacterium | reverse complement strand
CGAGCTCGAGCGCGACGAGCACCCGCGGCCGGACACCGATGCCGAGAAGCTCGCCGCGCTGAAGCCGGCCTTCCGCGAGGGCGGGACGGTCACGGCCGGCAACTCGAGCGGGATCAACGACGGTGCCGCCGCGCTCGTGATCGCGAGCGAGGAGCGCGCGCAGGACCTCGGCGCCGAGCCGCTGGGCGCCTTCGTCGGCAGTGCCGTCGCCGGCGTCGACCCGCGCGTGATGGGAATCGGCCCGATCCCCGCCGTGCGCAAGCTGCTCGACCGGGCCGGGATCGACGCGGCGCAGCTCGATCTGGTCGAGCTGAACGAGGCCTTTGCGTCCCAGAGCCTCGCTGTCATCCGCGACCTCGGGCTCGATCCCGCGAAGGTGAACGTGAACGGCGGCGCGATCGCGATCGGCCACCCGCTGGGAATGAGCGGCGCGCGGCTCGTCGTCACGCTTCTGCACGAGCTGCGTCGGCGGGACGGGCGGTACGGGCTCGCGACGATGTGCGTCGGCGTCGGCCAGGGCCAGGCCGCCTTGTTCGAGCATGCGCCGTAGCCTCGACGGAGGCGCACGGGGAGCGCAGGTGCCGGCTTTGCAGGCGCCGGAGCGGGTTCGCTGAGCGCGGCCGAGGACTACATCCTCCTCGGGCTCCGGCTCGGGAGGCACGTCGACGGGCTCGTCGACGCCTACTACGGGCCGGCCGAGCTGAAGGAGCAGGTGGACGCCGAGCCGCTCGCCCGGTCGGCGGCGCTCGTCGCGGATGCCGACGCGCTCCTCGCCCGGCTCGAGGACGGCTGGCTGCGCGACCAGGCCCACGGCCTCCGGACCTACGCTGGCGTGCTCGCCGGCGAGGAGCTTTCGTACTCGGATGAGGTCGAAGGGTGCTATGGCGTCCGTCCGCAGCGGGTCGGCACCGACGTGTACGACGCCGTCCACGAACGGCTCGAGGAGCTGCTCCCGGGTGACGGCCCGCTCGCCGAGCGCTACGAGGCCTGGCGGAAGAGCAGGATCGTCTCGGCGGAGAAGGTCGCCCCGGCGCTGCGCGACGCCGTCGAGGTGCTCAGGGCGCGGACGGCCGGGCTGTTTGAGCTTCCCGCCGGCGAGAGGCTCGTGGTCGAGGAGGTCAGAGACGAGCCCTGGTGGGCGTTCACCTACTACCTCGGCGGGCTCCAGAGCCGGGTTGTGATCAACCTCGACGTTCCGGATACGTGCGACGACGTGGTCGAGCTCGCGGCGCACGAGGTCTACCCGGGCCATCACACGGAGCACTCGCTGAAGGAGCAGCGCTTCATTCGGGACCGGGGCGAGCTCGAGGAGTCGATCCAGCTCGTGCCGACCCCCGCCGCGCTCCTCCAGGAAGGGGTGGCCGAGACCGGCCCGGCGGTCGTGCTCGATGCCGAGGTACGGGCCCGGCTCGCCGAGGCGCTGGCGAGGCACGGGCTCGCGTACGACGTCGAGGAGCAGCGGACGATGCGCGCTGCGCGCCGCCCGTTGCGACGCCTCGGGCTCGACGCGGCCCTGATGATCCACGAGGACGGCTGGTCGCCCGAGGAGGCCCAGGCGCACCTCGAGCGCTGGGGCCTCGTCACGCCCGAGCAGGCGGCGCAAAGCGTCCGCTTCGTCACCGACCCGACCTGGCGTGCCTACGTGATCAACTACTCGGCCGGCGGCGAGCTCTGCCAGGCCTGGGTCGGCGGCGATCCTGCCCGCTTCGCGCGGCTCCTGACCGAGCACGTGCGCGTGTCGGACCTGCTTGCGCCGGTATCGTCCGGCGCGTGAGCGCCACGGCACAGCGAGAAGCCGGACTCTTCGTCGGCGGCGAGCAGGTCGGGGGCTCCGAGACTCGCGAGCTCGTCGAGCCGGCAACCGGCGAGCCCCTCGCGCGGGTGCAGCTCGCCGGCGAGGCAGAAGTCGATCGCGCGGTCGAGGCGGCGCGCGGAGCGCTCGGCGGTGACTGGGGCAAGACGGCGCCGACCGGACGCTCGCGACTCCTGCACGCGCTCGCCGACGCGATCGACGCGAACCGCGCCGAGCTCGCGGAGCTCGAGTCGCGCAACGTCGGCAAGGCGATCTCGTCGGTCAAGGCCGAGCTCTTCCAGGCGGTGGAGAACTTCCGCTTCTACGGCTCGGCGACCGCCTCGATCGGCGGGCGCTCGAACCCGATCGGCGGGTCGCTCCTCTTCTACTCGCTGAAGGAGCCGGTCGGGGTCGTCGGGTCGATCGTGCCGTGGAACTACCCGCTGATGATGGCGACCTGGAAGCTCGCGCCGGCGCTCGCCGCAGGCTGCTCGGTCGTGCTGAAGCCGGACTCGAAGACACCGCTGACCGCGCTCCGGCTGGCGGAGCTCGCAACCGAGGTCGGCTTCCCGGCCGGGTCGATCAACGTCGTCCCCGGCCCCGGTCCGACGACAGGGGCCTACCTCGTGCGCCACCCGGGTGTCGACAAGATCGCGTTCACGGGCTCGACGGCGACCGGCTCCGAGATCATGCGGCTCGCCTCCGACCCGGTAAAGCGGCTCATCCTCGAGCTCGGCGGCAAGAGCCCGAACCTCGTCTTCGCCGACGCCGACCTCGAGAGCGCGATCCCCAGCTCGGTCTGGTCGATCTACTACTCGGCCGGCCAGAGCTGCGAGGCGCGGTCGCGCGTGCTCGTCGAGCGTTCGCTCTTCGACGACTTCGTCTCCGGGTTCACGGACAAGGCACGGTCCCTGAAGGTCGGCGACCCGCTCGACCCGGAGACGCAGGTCGGCTCGCTGATCTCGACCGAGCACCGTGAGAAGGTGCACGGCTTCGTCGAGCAGGGCCGCGGCGAGGGCGCCGAGGTCGTGCTCGGCGGCGAGCCGGTCGGCGGCGCGGGCGCCTTCTACCCCCCGACCGTGATCGCGCAGGTGGACAACTCGATGACGGTCGCGCAGGAGGAGATCTTCGGGCCGGTCGTGACCGTTGTCCCGTTCGAGGACGAGGCGGACGCGATCAGGATCGCGAACGACGTCCGCTACGGGCTGATGGCGACGGTCTGGACCGGAGACCCGGCGCGCGGCCACCGGATCGCGGCGCGGATCAAGTCCGGCACGGTCGGGATCAACATGCCGTACACGGCGTTCCCGGGGATCCCGTTCGGCGGCTACAAGCAGTCCGGCTTCGGCCGCGAGCTCGGGCTCGAGACGCTCGACTCCTACCTGGAGACGAAGAGCGTGATCGTCAACACCAGCCCGAAGCCGATCAACCCATTCGGGATCTAGACGAGCATCTCGCCGCCCACGAGTGGTGGCATACGATCGAGGTCGCGCCGGGCGGGGTCACGCGGGGCTGGTGGGACCTGCGGCCGACGGCCGAGCGAATCCCGTGGCCGGCCTCGCTCGCCGGGCTGCGCTGCCCGGACGTCGGGACGATGGACGGCTCCTGGGCCTTCGAGCTGGAGCGCCGCGGCGCCGACGAGGTGGTCGCGACCGACATCGTCGGATCTCTGATCCTTCTCGACACGGTCAGCCTGCCTCTCTCGTTCCTGCCGGCGCCGCTCGCGTGGACGGCGCCGCGCCCGGAAAAGGGGTTGGCTGTCGTCTGGGGGTACGACCTCCCGTACCATCGCCCAGTGAGCGTGATGGAGCGGCTCGAGTGGCTGTACGCGATCGGCGACGGGCCCGGCGCGAACCGGATCGGCTACTCGGCGGAGGAGGACGCCGCCCACGACCTCGCGCGTATGTGGGTCGAGGAAGCGGGACTCGAGGTCGAGGTCGACGAGTTCGGGAACCTCTTCGGCCACGGTTCGGGGACTCTCCCCGGACAGGCGCGGATCTGGACGGGGTCCCATCTGGACACCGTTCCGGAAGGCGGGAAGTTCGACGGCGCGCTCGGCGTGGTCGCGGCGATCGAGGCTGTCGAGCGTGCGCAGCGCGGCTCGGTCGTCGTCTTCCGCGACGAGGAGAGAGGCTGCGCGGGGAGCCGTGCGATCGTGGAGCGAGGAGAGCTGCCGGACACGTTCCTCGAGGTGCACATCGAGCAGGGGCCGCGGCTCGCGGACGCCAAGGCGCCCCTCGGCGTCGTCACGAGCATCGCTGGCGTCACGCGCGGCGAGATCGTCGTCAAGGGCCACGGCGGCCATGCCGGGACGACGCCGATGGACGTGCGTGACGACGCGCTCGTCAAGGCCGTCGAGGTGATCCTCCGAATCGAGGAGACGGCACGGTCGATCGAGGGCGCGGTGGCAACCGTCGGCCAGGTCGGGATCGAGCCGGGTGCGGTGAACGTGATCCCTTCTTCCGTGACGCTGTCCGTCGACGCCCGCGCTCCCGACGCGGAACGCCTAGAACGGCTCGTCGAGACGCTCGGCTTCGAGCCGACCTACCGCACGGCGCCCGTCGAGATGGCGCCGGAGCTCCGCGACGTGCTGCGCGCGGAGGTCGAGGCGCGCGGGCTGCCGGTCGTCGAGCTGACCTCGGGCGCCGGCCACGATGCCGCCGTCCTCGCCGCCGCCGGGGTGCCCAGCGCGATGCTCTTCGTCCGTAGCCTGAACGGCGGCATCTCGCACTCGCCGGACGAGCTCTCGTCCGAGGAGGACGTCGAGCTCGCGGTCGACGTGCTCGCCGCCGCGCTAGCTCGGATCTAGTCAAACCAAGCCGCGAAGAGCGTCCCGGCCGTTCCCTCCCGCGCCATCGCGGGGCCGGATTCGACCCTGATCTCGCTGCCGGCGGGCGCCTCGCGCTGCAGGCGCTCGGCGAGCTCCTTCGCCTCATCCTGGGTGTTCGCGCCGACGACGACGTAGGTCCAGCGGCGGACCGGCTTCATCCCCTCGCCTTCGAGGCTCTCCGCCAGCGCCTCGGCATCGTCGTGCGAGGCGACCTCGACGCGGACCTCCCATTCCGCGAGCCCCGTGCGCTGTGACTCCTCGGCCTCGGTCTGCTCGAGGCGTTTGCGCTCGGCCTCACGCTCCGTGTCGGTCTGCGGCAGCGGAACGCTTGGGTCCTCCCACCGTCCCGCGATCGGATGCCAGCGGTGAACTGCGATCTCTGCCTCGAGCCCGTGCGCCGCGCACGCCTCCTGAAGGAGGCGTTCCACCTCGCGGGCAGCGCCCTCGCCGTCGGCGTAGACGAAGATGCGGGAGGGGCCGGAACTGACCGCGACGCGCCCGCCGAGCCGTGCGACGACCGCGTCCTCCACCTCATGTCGGCGGAGCCGGTCGAGGAGGCGCTCGACGAGCCCCTCCTCATGCAGCGATGCGGTGACGCGCCAGTCGTCGGCCATCGACGAGAGCCTACTGCGCCTTCAGCGTCACGCCGACGCCGCGGAGCAAGACCTCGCCCGTCTCCGGGTAGTACGCGATGTCGTTCGGCTCGCGCGTGCCGTAGGCCAGGTGGGTGAAGGGCCCGTTCGTGGCCACGAAGGAGTGCGGGATGCCGGTGCCGGGGCGTCTCGAGATCGCGTGACCGGCGCGGACGGGATGCTCCTCGTCGCCGAGCCGGACGATCCCGGCGCCTTCGAGGATCACGAAGATCTCCTCCTCGGCGGAGTGGCAGTGCCGGACGTACGGATCGCCGCCGGGCCTCATCGTCAGGGAGTTGAGCCCCGTGCGGACCGAGCCGGCAGTGTCTCCGAGGATTCGCACGGTTCCGTTCAGGATGACCGGAGCGTCCGCGAACGCGACGACGTTCTTCGGCCGCGGGCCCGGCTCCGGCAGCTCGAGCTCGCCGGCAGCGGCCTCACGGTCCCAGGGGTGGGGGCCGGTCGAGATGTCGACCGTCTCCTCCATGCGCAGGACGCCGGCGCGCGGCAGCGAGCTGGCCGTCGCCCAGACCCGTTGGCCGAAGGCCAGCACGTCGAGGCCGTCGTCACCGGCGACGAGCGTGTGGTACTCGGTCGCGGCGACGTGGACGACGCAGTCGCCCGCGCGCACCTCATGGGTCGCGGGGCCGCTGCCGTCGTCCTGCCAGAGCAGGCCCGAGCCGCGCAACACATAGAAGATCTCCTCCTCGGCGAGCTCGCAGTGGACGGGCGAGGACCGCCCGCCCGACTGCACCTTCAGGAGCGCGACGCCGATCCGGTCGGAGCCGATCGCGTCGCCGAGGTCGACCCGCGTCAGCCGCATCGGGCCCCGCTCGAGGACACGGCCCTCGACATCGTCCCAGTGGGCGATCACGACTCGTCCATGCGAATCGCCTGCGCTCCCCGCCAGAGCACGAGCTCCCCGATCGTCGGGAGGTGCTCGAGCCCCTCGACGACGCTCGCGAACACGTTGCCCGCGAGCTGGCCCGCCTTGCTCGCGAAGCACGTGTCGCCGTAGGGGAAGAGGATCTCCACCTCGCTGACTCCGCCCGGATAGAGGAGCATTTGCCCCGGGGCGGGGTAGCTCGTCGGGTCCTCCAGGCTGAGGTCGCCGGCTTCGTACTCGCCCATCGGGATCCACGCCGCCTGCCCGCTCCAGCGGGCCTGGATCAGCTGGCTTTCGTACGGGAGCATCGTGCGCACGAACGCGACCGTCCGCGGGGAGCGCTGCTCCTCGAAGCGGGCGGCGAGCTCATAGCCGGCGACGCTGATGCGCAGCACGGACGGGAGCCTACGGGCGCACGGCCCGGATGTGCAGGAAGAGCGGCAGGCGTTGCCAGGTCTCCGGCGGGGGAGTCTGACCGCATCCTCCGGGACGCCGATCTCACGCACGCGCTCGAGCAGGAACCCTGCTGCCGCGAGGGCGTCTGCCCGATCTCGCGGATCGGGCCGTCGGCGTCGTCCACATCCTGGAGCGACATGAACGCGACCACGAGGCCCAGGCGATCCACTCCGGGGCGTGCTCTTCCCGGACGGCGTCGAGCGGCTCCGTGTCGCTGATCCTGTGTCGTTCGAACCCCCGATTCTTCCGTCACCGCGTCTTTCCACCTTGGGCGATCCAGCGGCCGAGCAGGTCGCGCTCGTCCTGTGTCATTTTCGTCGCGTTGCCGAGGGGCATGAGCGTCGACGCGACCGCGACCTCCTGGATCTGGGCGGCCAGCGCGTGGATCTCCTCCGGCGTATCGAGGACGACATTCGCCGGCGGCGCGTCGAAGCCCGGTTGTGTGGGGTGCATCGAATGGCAGGGTGCGCACCGCTGCCCGACGATTTGCCGGGCGGTCGCGAACGGGACCACGGCCGAGCCCGGCGCGGGCGAGGCCGTCTGCGGGCGCAGCCACACGGCGATCGCCGCGATCGCCGCTGCGCAGCCGACCGGGATCCACCAGAGCGTCTCACCCGCGTGGCGCCGGTTGAAGTAGTGGCGGATCGCGGCGCCGACCGCCATCAGCGCGACCAGCGCGGCCCAGGCGTCGTCGTGTCCGTAGACGAACGGGAAGTGGCCGGCGAGCATCGTGAAGAGGACTGGCAGCGTCAGGTAGTTGTTGTGCACCGACCGCTGCTTGCCCACGATCCCAGGCTCGGGGTCCGGCATGCGGCCTGCTTTCTTCGCGCGGACGAGCTCCTGGTGTCCGGGGATGATCACGAGCAGGACGTTCGCCACCATGATCGTCCCGAGCATGGCACCGACCTGCAGGAAGGCCGCGCGGGGTTGGTAGAGCTGGGCCACGCCGTAGGAGGCGGCGGTCACGGCGGCGAGGATCACGGCCGCGAGCAACAGCGGCCGCGAGCCGAACGCGCGGCAGGCGAGGTCGTAGACGAACCACGCGACGGCGAGCAGCGCGATCGAGATCACGATTGCCTGCCACGGCTCGAGGTCGGCGACCTCGGGGTCGATCAGCCGCAGGCGGGCGTCGGTGTAGTAGACGATGCAGAGGAGCGCGAACCCGGACAGCCAGGTCCAGTACGCCTCCCACTTGTACCAGTGCAGCGGCTTCGGCAGGTGCGGCGGGGCGACGAGGAACTTGTGGATCCGGTAGAAGCCGCCGCCGTGGATCTCCCACGACTCGCCGCCGACGCCCTCCTCCCGGTCGAGCTCGCGCTCGGGCTCGACCAGGTGGTTGTCGAGGGCGACAAAGTAGAACGAGGTGCCGATCCAGACCATCGCCGCCGCGACGTGGAACCAGCGGAAGACGAGGTCCAGCCAGTCGGTGGTGTAGTCAGCCAGTAGCGCGTGCGGGGCTAGGAGCGGCGCCATCGGTCCTCCGCGATCGCGACGAGTTCCTCGACTGCTGTGTCCAGCTCCTCCTCGCGGGTGCGACAGATTCGCTTGCTGAGTACGTCGAGGATCTCGGCTTTCGGACGGCGGTTGACGAAGACGACGAAGCGGAAGCCGAAGCGCTCCTCGTACTCGCGATTCAGGCGGGCGAGCTCTTCGAGGGTGGCCGGGTCGGAATCGGCGCCCTGCTCCGCGGCCGAACGGGCGGAGAGACCGGCGCGCTGTCCGATCGCGGGGTGCGCGTTCAGCGCCTCGAGCTTCTCCGCCTCGGTCAGCTCCCGCGCGACGCGTCGTGCCTCGCCCAGGGGGTTCTCGACCTCGGCGAGGCTGCGGACGAGGGCGGTGTCGCCCTCGAACAGCTCGGAGAGCTCCTCGCGACTCAGCTGCCGCGGTAGATCGCGCACGCGTACGGCGAGAGGAGGAGCGGGACGTGGTAGTCGCGGCCGGCCTGGATCTCGATCTCGACCTCGACACGCTTGAAGAACGGCGTGTCGGGACGGAAGACGAGCCGGTAGGTGCCGGGCGCGGCGTCGGCGAGCTCGCGGATCCGGCCGTCGTCGTCGGTCTCGCCCTCGGCGACGAGCTCCTCGCCGCGGAAGAGCTCGACGCGGACGCCGCGCGCCGGCTCGCCGCGGCCGGTGTCGAGGACGTGGGTCGAGATCACGCAGCAAATCTTCTACTACGGCAGGGACAGGCTTCAGCCCGTCCCGCCGTCCCCACGCACGGTTTGGGGACAAAGAGTCACGATGTCGTCACACCTCCGGTGCCAGGTACTGGTTGTGGACAACTGCCGCGCCGCAGGCCGAAAGGGGCAGGCTGAAGCCTGTCCCTACGCGAAGTTCGCGGCGTGACGGCGGTGCTCGCGGGCGATCTCGTCCTCGTCGGCTCGGACGAGGTGGCCGTCGCGGACGATCTCCTCGCCCCCGACGTAGAGGCGGTCTACGCGGTGCGGCGCCGAGAAGACGAGGCCGGCCACGGGATCGGGCTCGGCGCCCGCGAGCTCGAGGCCGTCCGTCCGCCAGACCGCGATGTCCGCGCGCTTGCCGGGCGCCAGCTGCCCGATGTCGTCGCGGCCGAGCACGGCCGCGCCGCCGCGTGTCCCGAGCCGCAACGCGTCCCGGGCCGTCATCGCCCGCGGGCCGTTGCGTCCGCGGGCGACGAGCAGCGCCTGCTTGACCTCGAAGAAGAGGTCGCTGCGCTCGTTCGACGCCGAGCCGTCGACGCCGAGCCCGACCGGCACGCCGACGGCTAGCAGGTCGCGCACCGGCGCGACACCGGCGCCGAGCCGCAGGTTCGAGGTCGGGCAGTGCGCGACCCCGACTCCGGCCACCGCGAACGCGGCGGCGTCGCCGCCGGAGAGATGGACGCAGTGCGCGCACCAGACGTCGCCGGCGACCCAGCCGAGCTCCTCCAGGTACTGAACGGGCGTGCAGCCGTACAGCTGCTGACAGTAATCCGCCTCCTCGACCGTCTCGGCGAGGTGCGTGTGCAGCCGCAGGCCCAGGCGTCGGGCGAGCGCGGCGGACTCGGCCATCAGCTCCTTCGTCACCGAGAAGGGCGAGCACGGCGCGACCGCGAGCTGGACGAGCCCGTCCGGATCCTGGATCCCGGCGAGCCGCTCGGTGTCCGCCAGCACGTTGTCGATCGACTCGACGAGCTCGTCCGGCGGCAGCCCGCCGTCTGACTCGCCGAGGTCCATCGATCCCCGCGAGGCGACGATGCGCACGCCGAGCTCGCGTGCGCCCTGCACCTCCGCCTCGACCAGCCCCGAGCGGCCGCTCGGGAAGACGTAGTGGTGGTCGAAGACGGTGGAGCATCCCGACAACGCGAGCTCCGCCAGACCTGTCCGCGCCGCCGCGTACTCCGACTCCGCGTCGATCCGCGCCCAGACCGGGTACAGCTCGCGCAGCCACTCGAAGAGCGTCGCCTCCTGCGCCCGTGCCCGAGTCAACGTCTGGAAGAGGTGGTGGTGCGTGTTGACGAGGCCGGGCGTGACGACCGCTCCGCCGAGGTCGACAACCGACTCGGCCGCCGGCGGCGCACTCCCGCCGACCCCCTCCACGAGCCCGTCCCGCACGAGCACCCAGCCGTCCTCGTGCTCGGCGCCCGAATCGTCCATCGGGCAGATCCAGCCGTTTTGCAGCAGCATTGTCACGGGGGATCGACCATACCCCGATCCGCCCTTCCAGTCCGCGCCGCAGGCGTTCTATAGTCGGCGCTCGGGCGTACTACGGCAGTGGGAGGAGCTCTATGAAGAAGCAGAAGTTGGTGCTGGGCGCGCTGATCGCGTGCCTGGTCGCAGCGGCTGCGTTGCTGGCGAGCCTTGCGGCGGCGAAGCCGGCAAAGAAGGAGGCGGCGTTCAAGGTTGCCTGGATCTACCCCGGCCCACACAACGACGGCGGGTGGTCGCAGGCCCACGACGCGGGGCGCCTGTACGTGCAGAAGATGCTCGGCGACAAGGTGCAGACGACCTACAAGGAGAACGTGTTCAGCAACGCGTCGGTGCCGCAGATCGTCGCCGGGCTCGTGCGGGACGGGTACCAGATGATCTTCGGCACGTCATTCGGTCAGTTCGAGCTCGGCGTCAACGGCCAGCTCTACGCGAAGTACCCAAAGGTGCTGTTCGAGCAGGCGACGGGCCTGCAGGTCAAGCCGAACCAGGCGGAGTACTTCGGCGCGGCCGAGGACACGATCTACCTCTCCGGGATGGCGGCCGGCGCCGCGACCAAGAAGGGCGTGATCGGCTATGTGGTGGCCTACGGGATCCCCGAGGTCGTTCGCCACATCAACGCCTTCACGCTCGGCGCCCAGGCGACGCACCCGGGCGCGAAGGTGAGGCTCGTCTGGACGAACGCGTGGTTCTCGCCGCCGAAGGAGACCGCGGCGGCCAAGGCGCTCCACTCGGCCGGCGCCGACGTGCTTGGGCAGAACGTCGACAGCCCCGCGGCCGGCGTCTACGCGGAGAAGAACGGCATCTCGTGGGTCGGCTACGACTCCGACGCGAAGAAGTTCGCTCCGAAGCAGTGGCTGACCGCGTCCGTCTACAACTGGGGGGCCTACTACCTCCGCCGCGTCAAGGCCGCCATGGCCGGAACGTGGAAGCCGGGCTTCTACTACGGCTCGATCAAGGACGGCTTCACCGGCCTCGCGCCCTACGGGCCGAAGGTCTCGGCGAAGACCAAGGCGGCGATTGCCGCGAAGAGGCAGCTGATCGTCTCGGGCAAGTGGAACGAGTTCTGCGGGCCGGTCTACGACCAGGCCGGCAAGCTGAAGATCCCGAAAGGCAAGTGCCTCGACCCGAACACCAAGGCGGGGATCGACGCGCTGTATTCCATGCAGTGGCTCGTGCGAGGCGTGATCGGAGCCGTCTCCCACGTCCAGCCACCGGGCTAGGCGAGTGGGGCAGCAAGCCCCGAGCCCAGTTCCCGAGGAGAGAGGCGCCGATGACCCCGGCGCCTCTCCCGCTGTCTCGATGCGCGGGATCACGAAGCGCTTCCCCGGCGTGCTCGCGAACGACGCGGCCGACTTCGAGGCCGCATCGGGCGAGGTGCACGCGCTCCTCGGCGAGAACGGAGCCGGGAAGAGCACGCTCTCGAACATCCTCACCGGGCTCTACCGGCCGGACGAGGGCGAGATCTGGCTCTACGGCCGACGCGTGCACTTCGACTCCCCGAGCGACGCCATCGACGCCGGCATCGGGATGGTCCATCAGCACTTCCGGCTGGTATCGCCGTTCACGGTCGCCGAGAACATCATCCTCGGCGAGCACCGCGAGGAGGCCCGTCGGTTCATCCTCCATCCGCGGCAGATCGAGCGGCAGGTCGCAAACCTCGAGCGGCGCTACGGTCTGGCCGTCGACCCGGGCGCGCGGGTCTGGCAGCTGTCGGTCGGCGAGCAGCAGCGGGTCGAGGTCCTCAAGGTCCTCTACCGCGACTCGCGGATCCTGATCCTCGACGAGCCGACCGCGGTGCTGACGCCGCAGGAGTCGGAGGCGCTCTTCGCCACCCTGCGGACGATGGCGGAGGAGGGGCGAACGGTGATCTTCATCTCGCACAAGCTCCAGGAGGTAAAGGCGGTCGCGGACCGCGTGACCGTCCTCCGCGACGGGCGGAACGTCGCGACCGTGCCCGCCGCGGATGCGACCTCCCGGGAGCTCGCCGCGCTGATGGTCGGACGGCAGGTCGAGCTCGCGCAGCGGCAGTCGCGCCCCTCGCCGCCGCGCAGCGAGCCCGCCCTCGAGGTCGAGGACCTCGTGGTGCGCGGCGATCGCGGCGAGGAGGCGGTGCGCGCGATGTCGTTCACCGTTCGCAGCGGCGAGATCCTCGGAGTCGCCGGAGTGGCCGGGAACGGTCAGCGCGAGCTCGCCGAGGCGATCACCGGGATGCGGCCGACGTCCGGTGGAGCGGTGCGCATCGAGGGGCTGCGCCTGCGAACCGGCGACCCGCGCGCGGCGATCGCTGCGGGCATTGCGCACGTCCCCGAGGACCGGCTCGGCACGGCCGTCGCGGCGAGCCTGAGCATCGCCGAGAACTCGGTGCTGAAGACGTACCGTCGTCCGCCCGTGTCGCACGGCCCCCTGCTGGCGTGGCGTGCGATCCGCGGCTTCGCCGCCGACCTCGTCGAGCGCTACCGCGTGCAGGCGCCGGGCACGGGCGCGCGCGTCCGCGAGCTCTCTGGCGGCAACCTGCAGAAGCTCGTGCTCGGCAGGGAGTTTTCCGGACAGCCGCGCGTGCTGATCGCGGCGTCGCCGACGCGCGGGCTCGACGTCGGGGCGATCGAGACCGTGCACGCCTATCTGCGCGAGGCGGCCGGCCGGGGGGTCGGCATCCTCCTGCTCAGCGAGGACCTCGACGAGATCCGCGCACTCGCCGACCGCGTCGTCGTCATCTACGAGGGCGTGGTCACCGGCGACTTCGATCCCGAGCGCGCGACGGTCGAGGAGATCGGCCTGGCCATGGCCGGGGGAGAAAACGAAGAATGATCACGATCGAGCGCCGCCTCCGGCAGCCGCGCTGGCTGTCGGTCGCCGTCCCGATCTGCTCGATCGCCCTCGCCTTCGTGCTGATCGCCCTCGTGCTCGTCGCCACCGGCCACGACCCGGTGCGGACCTACCGGCGGACCTTCACCGCTGCCTTCGACGGCAGCGCCGCCTGGACGGACACGCTCACGCTCGCGACGCCGCTGATCTTCACGGGCCTCGCCGCCGCGGTCGCGTTCCGGATGCAGCTCTTCAACATCGGGGCAGAGGGCCAGCTCTACCTCGGCGCGCTCTGCGCCTCGGGGATCGCGATCTGGCTCGGGCCGGACCACGCGCTCGTCTTCACGATCCTCGCGATGTGCGTGTGCGGCGCTGCCGGCGGGACGCTCTGGGCACTCATCTCCGGCGTGCTGAAGGCGTTCGCCCGGACGAGCGAGATCCTCACCTCGCTGATGCTCAACTACGTCGCAGGGCTGCTGCTGACATATCTGATCTTCGACAGCGCCTCGCCGTGGCGCGACATCTCGACGGTCCAGACCCGCTCGTTCCCGCAGTCCATCGCGCTCAAGCCGAGCCAGTTCTGGCCGACGCTCACGCCGGGGAACATCGTCCTTCCGTTCGGATTCCTGCTCGCGGTTGGTATCGCGGTAGGGCTGTACGTTCTCTTCCGGCTGACGCGGTTCGGGTTCGAGATGAACGTGATCGGCGACTCCGCCCGGGCGGCGCGCTACGCGGGCATGCGCACGCGGCGAAAGATCCTCGCGGTGATGGGGATCTCGGGCGGGATCGCCGGCCTCGGGGGCGCGAGCCAGGTCGGCGACTTCTCGCACGTGCTCGACGCGAGCCCGCAGGGACTCCAGGGCGCGAACTACGGCTACACCGGCATCGTCGTCGCCGCCCTCGGTCGCTACAACCCCCTCGCCGTCGTCCTCGTCGGTGTCCTGATCGGCGGCCTCCAGAACGCGGGCTTCTTCCTCCAGGGCGCCGACTTCCCGAGCGGCCTCGTCGGCGTGATGCAGGGGATCATCCTCTTCTGCACGCTCGGCGGCGAGCTGCTGATCCGGTACCGCGTTCGGTTCGGGCGGCGCGGCGCGACCGCGGTCGAGGCGCCTGCGGCCACGGAGCCGGCCCCATAATGGGCGTCAACGACGGCCTCGTCGTCGAGGTTCTCGCGCAAGCGGTCCTCTACGGAACTCCGATCCTGTTCGCGGCGCTCGGCGAGCTGCTCGCGGAGCGGTCAGGGGTGCTCAACCTCGGCGTCGAGGGGATGATGCTCGTCGGCGCGGCGATGGGGTTCTGGGGGATGCAGCGGGCGCCCGGGCCCGAGTGGCTCGTCCTCCTGCTCGCCGTCCTGACCGCGGCGTTCGCCGGTCTCGTGATGTCGACGATCTTCGCGTACCTCGTCGTCTCCCTGCGCGCGAGCCAGATCGTCTCGGGGCTCGCGCTGACGATCTTCGCGGGCGGCCTCGGCCTGGCCTCGTACCTCGGCAACGACCTCGGGCTCGCTGACGTCCCGGCGAAGCACCAGTTCAGCGAGATCGACGTGTTCGGCCTCGCGGATCTCCCTGTCGTCGGCCCCATCCTCTTCCACCAGAACGCGCTCGTGTACGTCTCGTGGGCGCTCGTCGCGCTGATCGCCTTCTACCTCGGGCGCACCCGGCCGGGGTTGAACGTACGGGCGGTCGGCGAGAACCCGGGCGCGGCCGACGCGATGGGGATCAGCGTCACGCGCTACCGGTACGCGCATGTCCTCGTCGGCGGCGCGCTCGCCGGGGTCGGCGGCGCGTGCTACAGCCTCGCGATCACGCCCGGCTGGACGGACGGCGACTCGCTCGTCGGCGGTGCGGGCTGGATCGCGATTGCGCTCGTGATCTTCTCGTTCTGGCGGCCCGAACTGTGTCTCGCCGGCGCGTACCTCTTCGGTGCGCTCTCGGGCGGCCTGCCGTCCGCGCTCCAGGCTCACCCGTACGACTGGATTCCGACGTTCTTCCTGACCCCCGAATTCCTCAACGCGCTCCCGTACCTCGCCACGATCGTCGTTCTCGTGGTCGTGTCAACCGGGTTGGCGCGGCGCCGGCTCGGCGCGCCTGCCGCGCTCGGCGTACCGTATGTGCGCGAGGAACGGTGATGGAGGTCGTCAGCCCCAGGAGCCTCGACGATGCGCTGCGCGTCAAGGCCGAGCACCCGGACGCCGTGCCGATCCAGGGCGGCACAGATGTGATGGTCGAGCTGAACTTCGACCGCCGGCGGCCCGAGCTGCTCGTGAACCTGAACGAGGTGCCGGAGCTGCGGGGCTGGTCGCGGGAAAATGGACGACTGCGGCTCGGCTCGGGGCTCACCTACGCGGAGGCGATGGAGGGCGAGGTCGCCGAGGCGCTGCCCGCACTCGCCGAGGCGTCACGGACCGTGGGCTCGCCGCAGATCCGCGCGCGCGGGACGATCGGCGGGAACCTGGGAACCGCGTCGCCCGCGGGAGATGCACTACCGCCGTTGCTGGTGGAGGGTGCCGAGGTCGAGCTTACGTCCGTCCGCGGTCTGCGCACGCTCCCGCTTCGCGACTTCCTCGTCGGCCCGAAGCGGAACGCGTCGGAGCCGGACGAGCTGATCACGGCGGTACTCGTCTCGCCGTCGGGTGGAGCGCAGACGTTCATGAAGGTCGGGCCGCGGAACGCGATGGTGATCGCGGTCTGCTCACTCGCGCTCGTGGCCGACGGCGAGCGAGGCGAGCTGCGCGCGGCGTTCGGGTCGGCGGGGCCGGTGGTCGGGCTCGTGTCGTGCCCGCACGGCGAGGCGGAGTCGTTGCCGGAGCGCGTCGCCGCCGCGGCCAGCCCGATCGACGACGTGCGCGGCACGGCGGCCTACCGCCGGCACGCGCTGGGGGTGCTGGCGGGTCGGGGGCTGGAGCGCGTGCTGATGTGAGGATCGCCGTCACGGTCAACGGCGAGGAGCGCGAGGCCCACGTCTGGCCGGGCGAGAGCCTGCTGTACGCGCTGCGTGAGCGGCTCGGGCTGCCCGGGTCGAAGAATGCGTGCGAGCAGGGCGAGTGCGGCTCGTGCTCGGTCCTCCTCGACGGGAAGCTCGTCTGCGCCTGCCTCGTCCTCGCCGCGCAGGCCGACGGCCACGAGGTGGTCACGGTGGAAGGCCTCGCCGTGGACGGCGGGCTGCACCGCGTGCAGGAGGCGTTCGTCGAGGCGGGTGCCGTCCAGTGCGGGTTCTGCACGCCGGGCCTCGTCGTCGCGACCGTGGCGCTCCTGGAGCAGCACCCCGATCCGAGCGATGACGAGGTCCGCGAGGCGCTCTCGGGCAACCTGTGCCGCTGCACCGGCTACCAGAAGATCTTCGACGCGGTCCGGATCGCCGCGGGGCGAGCATGACGAAGGCCAAGTGGCCCGCGAAACGGCGCCTCCCTGTGGGGCACCCCGGCCCACCACCCGATGCGAGCGTAGCGGCGAAATCGTCACCGATGGTGACCGCGACGTGACGAAAGTGCGCCAACGCGGCGAGGTCACGACGACGACGGAAGCTCCGCGCCGGCTCGAGCTCGGCCGGGTCGGCGAGAGCGTGCCACGCGCGGACGGCATCCCGAAGACGACGGGCGAGTTCGAGTACGCGAGCGACCTCTCGGCCGCGGGGATGCTCTGGGGACACACCGTTCGCAGCCCGCATGCGCATGCGCGCATCGCGGCGATCGACATCTCCGAGGCGCTGGCGGGGCCCGGCGTGCACGCCGTTCTCACGCACGCCGATGTCCCGGGCGCCAAGACCTACGGCCTCGAGTTCCCCGACCAGCCGGTGCTCGCGGTCGACCGTGTGCGCTACTACGGCGAGCCGGTTGCCCTCGTCGCCGCGGAGCACCCCGAGCGGGCGCGCCGGGCCGCCGAGAAGGTGAAGGTCGAGTACGAGCCGCTCGAGCTCGTCGTCGACCCCGAGCGCGCGACCGAGCAGGAGCCGCTCCACCCCGACCGGCCGACGATGGGGCACGGCTACCGTGAGGACCCGCGGCCCAACGTCGTCCGGCACCTCGTCATCCGGCTCGGGGACCCTGACGCACCGGGCGAAGTGAGCGTCGAAGGCTTCTACGAGGTTGGGATCCAGGACCAGGCGTTCCTCGGCCCGGAGTCGGGGCTCGCCGCCCCCGACGGCGAGGGCGGCGTGGACATCTACGTCGCGACGCAGTGGCTGCACGTCGATCGCGACCAGGTCGCGCCGTGTCTCGGGCTGAAGCCCGAGCAGGTCAGGCTCCATCTCGGCGGCGTCGGCGGTGCGTTCGGCGGTCGCGAAGACCTCTCGATGCAGATCCACGGGGCGATGCTCGCGCTGCACACGGGACGTCCGGTCAAGCTGGTCTACGGCCGCGAGGAGTCGTTTGTCGGCCACGTGCACCGCCACCCGGCGAAGATCTGGGCCGAGCACCGGGCGACACGCGAGGGCCGGCTCGTCTGCGTCCGGATGCGCGTGCTCCTCGACGGCGGCGCCTACGCGTCGTCCTCGACCGCGGTCACGTCGAACGCCGCGTCGTTCGGATGCGGTCCCTATGACGTACCGAACGCGTTGATCGAGTCGACGAGCGTCTACACGAACAACCCGCCGTGCGGTGCGATGCGCGGGTTCGGCGCGGTCCAGACCTGCTTCGCCGCGGAGGCGCAGATGGACAAGCTCGCCGCCGCGCTCGGGATCGACCCGGTCGAGCTGCGGCTGCTGAACGCGCTCGCGCCGGGGGACACCCTGCCGACCGGCCAGGTGATCACGGGCTCCCTGCCGACCGCCGAGGTGATCCGCCGAGCGGCTGCGCTCGAGCCGCCGGACCCGGAGGAGCTGCCGCGCGACCCGATCCGCCTCCCCGGCGGCGCCGGCAACACGACGCACGGCCAAGGCGTCCAGCGTGGTGTCGGCTTCGCGGTCGGGTTCAAGAACATCTGCTACTCGGAGGGGTTCGACGACTTCTGCGCTGCGCGGGTCGTGCTGCGCGGCGACTCGGCGGAGATCCACTGCGCAGCGGCCGAGGTCGGCCAGGGCGTCTCCGGGATCATTCTCCAGGTCGCGCGCACGGAGCTCGGGCTCGACGACGTCACGCTCGCGCCGGCGGGAACGGCGCGGGTCGACTCGTCCGGCTCGTCGTCGGCCTCGCGCCTGACCTACATGGCCGGCGGCGCCGTCCAGCTCGCCTGCCGGGCGGCGCTCGACGAACGTGAGCGCACCGGCGCGGACGAGGTCGACGTCGAGCGCGTCTACCACCACCCGCGCACCTGGCCGCTCGATCCCGAGACCGGCCAGACGACCGGCGAGCGCTCGCACGTCGCGCTCGCGGTCGCCGCGATGCGCGTCGTCGCCGAGGTCGACGTCGAGCTCGGGCTGACACGCGTCGTCTGGGTCGGCACGGCGCAAGACGTCGGCAAGGCGATCAACCCGCAGGCAGTCGAGGGCCAGATCGAGGGTGGCACCGCCCAGGGGCTCGGGCTCGCGCTGATGGAGGAGATCCAGACGCGGGACGGCCTGATCACGAACGCGAGCTTCACCGACTACCTGATCCCGACCGCGCTCGACATGCCGCTGGTCGTCGCCGAGCTGATCGAGGACCCCGAGCCGGACGCGCCCTACGGCATCAAGGGCGTCGGCGAGCCGCCGACCGTCGTCTCGACGCCGGCGATCGTCTCGGCGCTGCGGAACGCGACCGGGCGCGAGCTCGCCCGCGTACCCGTGCGCCCGGACGACATCGTCGGGCTGACCGGTCAGCCACTATCGTGAGCCGCAATGCACGTCCCGTACGAGCATGTCGACCTGGAAGCCGCCCAGCGGGCCGCGGCGGAGCTCAATGCCGGGCGCTTCGTCGTCCTCTGCGAATCCCGCGGCGCTGAGCGCGAAGGAGTGCTGACGATCGCGGCCGAGTTCGCGACGCCGGATGCCCTCCACTTCATGTCTCGGCACTCGCACGGGCCGATCTGGCTGTGCCTCTCCGACGAGCGGTGCGAGGAGCTCGAGCTCGAGCCTCTGGTTTCACGCGGCGACCAGTGGCAGCCGACGATCTCGATCACCGTTCCGGATGCCGTCGGGAGCGGCGCCTCCACCGAAGAGCAGTCCCGCACGATCCTGGCGACCGTCGACCCGGCCAAGGGTGCCGGCGACTTCGTTCGCCCCGGGTCGATCTTTCCGCTGCGCGCCCGCCCGGGCGGGGTCCTTCAGCGCTCGGGGCGGACGGAGGCCGTGGTCGACCTCGCCCGGCTCGCCGGGCGCGCACCTGCCGGTGCGGTTGCGCTCGCGATGAACGAGGACGGCACGGTCGCCCGCGGCGCAGAGCTCGAACGCTTCTGCGAGGAGCACTCGATCCCGCTCGCCGCGATCGCAGACGTCGTCGCCTATCGCCGCGGCATCGACCGGATCATCGAACGCGTCACGAGCGTCCGGTTGCCCACCGCGTACGGCGACTTCCAGGCGGCCGCATTCCGGGACCAGATCACGGGCGCGCATCACGTCGCGCTGATCAAGGGCGATGTCCAGGGTGCGCCCGACGTGCTCGTGCGGGTGCACAGGGAATGCCTGAGCGGGGACGTCTTCCACGCCTCGACGTGCGAGTGTGGTGCGCAGCTGGAGCACTCGCTCGCGGCAATCGCGGCCGAGGCTCGCGGTGTCTTGCTCTACCTCGTCGGCAGCGAGCAGCGTGAGCGGCGGCTCAGCCGCCACGATGCGGATCAGATGCCTCCGGAGGAGTACGGGATCGGCGCCCAGATCCTCGCCGAGCTGGGGCTGACGACGATCCGCATCTTGACGAACAATCCGAAGACGATCACCGGCCTGGAGGGCTTCGGCCTGGAGATCACCGGGCAGGTGCCGATCTCGACCGCACCCGCCTAGAATCGATTCGTGGAACCGGTCGACTTCCGTCGCCTGATGGGGTTCTGGGCGACCGGCGTCAGCGTGATCACGGCCCAGGGGAACGAGGGCCCGGCGGGCGCGACCGCCAACGCACTGAGCTCGCTCTCGCTCGAGCCGCCGCTCGCGCTCGTCTGCTTCGACCTCAGCTCGCGCACGCTCGCCGCCGTCCGGGAGTCCGAGCGGTTCTGCATCAACATGCTCTCCTCCGGACAGGAGGACGTCTCGCGGCTCTTCGCGACCAAGAAGAGCCAGGAGGAGAAGTTCGCCGAGATCGGCCACCACCACGTCCACGCCGTGCCGGTGATCGACGACTGCCTCGCCTACCTCGTCTGCGGGCTCGACTCGGAACTCCGCCGCGGCGACCACGTGATCGCGATCGGCCAGGTGCTCGAGAGCGGTGTCGACGAGGACGCCGCGCCGCTCCTCTTCTATCGTTCGGAGTATCTGCGCCTGCCCCAGAACGACCGCGTCAGCTGAGGATGGCCCGTGAAGGTCGTCTGCCTTCCCGGTGACGGCATCGGCTCGGAGGTCGTCCACGTCGCTCAGACCGTGCTGCGCGCGCTCGTGCCGGAGATCGAGCTGGAGGAGCACCTGCTCGGCGGCGCCGCGATCAAGGAGACCGGCGAGCCGCTCCCGCCCGAGACCGTGGCTGCGTGCAAGACCGCCGACGCGGTGCTGCTGGGAGCCGTCGGCTTGCCGGAGTACGACGCAGCCGACGTGCGGCCCGAGCAGGGGCTGATCGGCCTCCGCCGCGAGCTCGACGTCTACGCGAACCTGCGCCCGGCGCAGAAGGGCGCCATCGACTTCGTGATCGTGCGCGAGCTCGTCGCCGGCCTGTACTACGGTGCGCGCGGCGAGAAGCCCGACGGCACCGTCTTCGACACGTGCGAGTACCACCCGGCCCAGATCGAGCGGGTGGCGCGGCGTGCGTTCGAGCTCGCCGGACAACGAAGTGGCCGGCTGACGTCGGTCGACAAGGCGAACGTGCTCGACACGTCACGGCTCTGGCGAAGAGTCGTCAGCGAGCTCTCGGCCGAATACCCGGACGTCGAGCTCGAGCACATGCTCGTCGACAACGCCGGCATGCAGATCGTGCTCGCGCCCGAGCAGTTCGACATCCTCGTGATGGAGAACACCTTCGGCGACATCCTCTCCGACGTCGCCGCCGCGGTGACCGGCGGGCTCGGGCTCGCAGCCTCCGCCAGCCTCGGCGACGAGCGGCCTGGGCTGTTCGAGCCCGTGCACGGGTCGGCGCCGGACATCGCCGGTCGCGGGATCGCGAATCCGGCCGCGACGTTGCGGTCGGTCGCCCTGATGCTCGAGCACGGGCTCGGGCGGCCGGACGAGGCGCGGGCGCTCGCCGCGGCCGTCGACGACGCGCTGGTGACGACGCCGACGCCCGATCTCGGCGGCTCGGCCACGACCGACGACTTCGCCGACGCCGTGCTCGCGAGCGTCGCGGAGCCGGCGCGGGGCACGGGCCAACCCTATTAGGCTCAGGCCGTTCCCGACCAAGGAGCCGTCATGGTTCGCGCATTCGTCCTGTACGAGGGAGATGTCGACCCGGAGCGCTATCAGCGCCACGTCGAGGAGACCGTGCGTCCGGTCCCGGCGACCTTCCGCCACGGGAAGGTCTTCGGGGCCGCAGCCGGCGAGCCTCGCTTCCGCTACTACGCAGAGTTCGAGTTCCCCGATACGGACTCGTTCCGGCAGATCGTCGCCTCGCCCGAGTTCGCCAACGCCGGGAAGGACGCCGCAGAGATGGGCATCCCGTTCAGCGTGCACTTCGCCGAGATCGCATGACGGAACCGGAACGCCCGGCCCCGCGCTCGCCGGATGAGCTCGGCTTCGAGACGATTCTGTACGAGAAGGCGCCGCCGCGGGCAACGATCACGCTCAACCGGCCGGAGGTCCTCAACGCCTTCGATTTCCAGATGCTCCGTGAGCTGGCGCGCGCGTGCGAGGACGCCTCGTGGGACGACGAGGTTCGCGTCGTCGTCCTCACCGGCGCGGGCCGGGCGTTCTGCGTCGGCGCGAACCTTCGCTCCTGGGCCGACGAGGGCTACGTCGGGAACGGGCGCGAGTACTGGAAGTGGTTCGGGGCGATGGACACAGGCGTGAGCGCACTCCGGCACATGGGCAAGCCGACACTCGCCCGGATCAACGGCACCTGTGTCGGCGGAGGCAACGAGCTGCAGATGGCCTGCGACCTCGCCGTGATGGTCGACGGTGCCTTCATCCGCCACGTCGGCCTCCAGCACGGCTCGGTGCCGGCCGCGGGCGCGACGCAGTGGCTGCCGATCCTGATCGGAGACCGGCGTGCCCGCGAGGTGATCATGCTCGGCGAGGAGATCCCAGCGGCGAAGGCGGCCGAGTGGGGGCTCGTCAACCGCGCCGTCCCGGCCGCGGAGCTCGATGCGACCGTCGACGAGCTCGTCGCAAAGCTGGCGGATCGGCTCCCGACGATGACGCGGTACGCGAAGACGCAGCTCGACTTCTGGCGCGACGCGGCCTGGCACGGGACGATCCGCCACGCGCACGACTGGCTCGCGCTCTCGATGCTTAGCGACGAGGTGGGCGACGCCGTCCGCGGGTTTCTCGACCGGAAGAAGGGCTAGGAGGCGCCGATCGGGAGTAACGTCGGCGACGCTGCGCCGACCGGCAGAGGCATGAAAACGCTGCGTCTGCAGCCGCGCCTGCGCCAAGGCCTGGCCGCCCTACATCGTCATGACCGCGGCGGCCTCTGGCTCGTCGTCCGGCCGAACGGCACGCTCGTCGGCTTCCGCATTCATTACGGCCGATGGGCTAGGCTCAGTGCCCTATGAACGTCGATGAGCTCTTGAACGGCGCGCGGGACGCGATCTCCGTGGGGCGGGTCTTCGGCGAGCCAATCGAGCACGGCGGGGTCCTGGTCGTCCCAGTCGCCAAGGTCGGCGGTGGGGGCGGGGGCGGCGGCGACAACGACAACAACGGCGGCGGCGGCTTCGGCCTGGCGGCGCGTCCGGTCGGTGTCTACGTGATCAAGGACGGGCAGGTGTCGTGGCGGCCCGCGATCGACCCGATCCGCGTCGCGTTCCTGGCCGTGCTCGCCCTCGCTCTCTGGTCGCGCCGTTAGGTCGTCAGCTCGTCGGGGACGACGTCGACGTCGAGCTCGCCCCCGCGCCGCAGCACACGCAGGGTGACGTCGTGGCCGATCAGCTCGCCGGCCATCAGCCGCTGGAGATCGTCGACGCCGGCGACTGCCTGCCCGTCGACCTCGACGATCAGGTCCTCCGCGCGTAGCCCGGCACGGTCGGCGGGGCTCCCCTGGACGACCTCGACCACCTCGATTCCGGTGCGGCGGCCCAGCGCGGCCGAGAGCCGCGGCGGCAGCGGCCGCGGGCCGCCCGCGATGCCGATGTAGGCGCGGCGGACGCGCCCCTCGGTCATCAGTGCGCCGACGATCCGCCGGGTCGTCTCGTTGATCGGGACAGCGAGCCCGAGCCCGACGCCTGCGACCGCCGTGTTGATCCCGACGACGCGCCCGGACCCGTCGGCGAGCGCTCCGCCCGAGTTTCCCGGGTTGAGCGCGGCGTCGGTCTGGATCACGTTCTCGACGATCCGTGTCGCCGATCCCGATCGCGTCGGCAGCGACCGGCCGAGGGCCGAGACGACGCCGGCGGTCACCGAGCCGGCGAAGCCGTTCGGGTTCCCGATCGCGACGACGAGTTGGCCGACCTGCAGGCTCTCCGCGTCGCCGAGCTCGGCGGCTGTGAGGCCGTTCGAGTCGATGCGCAGAACGGCGAGGTCGGAGAGGGGATCGGTGCCGACGACCTCGACCGCGAGCTCCCGTCCGTCGACGAACGATGCGACTCCCCGGCCGGCGCCATCGACGACGTGCGCGGAGGTGAGGACGAAGCCGTCCGGCGTGATCACGACGCCGCTGCCGCCACCCTCGCGGCGCCCACGGGCGACCCGCAGGTTCGCCACCGACGGCGACAGCCGGCGTGCGACCTCCGTGACGACGCGCGAGTACGCGTCGAGCGGCGTCTCCTCGAGCGAGATCAGCCTCAACGCTCCCATGGCCCAGTAGTACCAGCCGGGCGATAGGCTGCGCCTCGTGGCCGAGGTCGAGACCAGCCGAGACGGCGGCGTCCTGACGATCACCCTCAACCGGCCGGAGGCATACAACGCGCTCACGACGTCGATGCACGCAGCGCTGCGCACCGCGCTCGACGAGGCCGGGGCCCCGGACGTCCGCGCGGTCGTCGTCACCGGTGCCGGCAAGGGGTTCTGCGCCGGCCAGGACATGAAGGAGTTCGAGTCGGTCGACCGCGACATCGCCGGGCATCTGGAGGCGAGCTACCACCCGAACGTGCGGGCGATCAGGGCGCTGCCGAAGCCGGTGATCGCCGCGGTCAACGGAGCGGCCGCCGGCGCCGGGCTGTCGCTCGCCTGCGTCTGCGACATCCGCATCGCCGCCGACAGCGCCGCCTTCGTGCCCGGCTTCGTCGGCATCGGCCTGATTCCCGATTCCGGGGGGACATACTTCCTCACGCGGCTGCTCGGTCCCTCCCGGGCCTTCGCCTGGATGACGTCGAACCGATGGCTGAACGCGGCCGAGGCACACGCCTGGGGCCTCGTCGACGAGGTCGTCGAGGCCGACGCCCTGCTGGCGCGCGCCGCCGAGCTTGCCGCCACCTATGCTGCGGGTCCGACGGCCGGGATCGGGATGACCAAGCGGCTCTTCGACCGCGCGGTGCACGCCACACTCGACGAGCAGCTTGCGCTCGAGGCGGAGCTGCAGGACGCCGCGACGAAGACGGAGGACTTCAAGGAGGGCGTCGCGGCGTTCCTCGAGAAGCGCCCACCACGCTTCACCGGTCGTTGATCGAGACGGTCGACTACCACACCGCGGGCGAGCCCTTCCGGATTGTCACCGGCGGCGTCGACCCGCTGCCCGGGCCGCGGATCCTCGACAAACGGCGCTACGCGCTCGATCATCTCGATCACGTCCGGCGGCTGCTCGTCTACGAGCCGCGCGGCCATGCCGACATGTACGGCTGCTTCGTCACCGAGCCCGAGGATGACGACGCCGACGTCGGTGTTGTCTTCTTTAACAACGCGGGTTACTCGACCGCCTGCGGTCACGGGACGATTGCGCTCGTCACCTGGGCGATCGAGAGCGGGCGCGTGGCAGGGCCGGAGGTCGTCGTCGACGCACCGTCCGGCCGCCTGCCGACGGTTGCCCGCATCGAGGACGGGCGCGTCACATCGGTTCGGTTCCGGAACGTGCTCTCGTTCGTCCACGCGCGCGATCTCGAGGCGGGCGGACGGCGCGTCGACGTCGCCTTCGGCGGCGCGTTCTACGCTTTCCTCCCGGAGCGCGTGGAGCCCTCCGAGCTTCCACGGTTGATCGAGCTCGGCCGCGCGATCAAGGCCGACCTCGAGCGAGACCACGAGATCGTCCACCCCCGCGAGCCGGAGCTCCGCGATTGCTACGGCGTGATCTTCTGGCAAGAGGAGGGCGACAACCCGCTCGTCCAGCGGAACGTCGCCGTCTTCGCCGACGGCGAGGTCGATCGCTCGCCATGTGGAAGCGGCACCTCGGCGCGGCTCGCCCTGCTCCACGACGAGGGCCGGATCGCGACCGGAGACCCGCTCCTCCACCGAAGCATCATCGGCAGCGAGTTCACCGGCCGCGTCGTCAAGGCAACCGACGAGGGCGTCGTCACGGAGGTGGAGGGCAGCGCGCACCTGACCGGGCGGCACGAGTTCGTGCTCGAGCCGGACGACGAGCTCGGCGAGGGGTTCCTGCTTCGGTGAGACGCGACGTCGCTCTCGCAGGTGGCGTCACGGCGACCACGAGCTCGGGCCGCCGGCCCGCCAAGGGTACGACCGCACGCAAGGCCAAGGGTCAGACCCCGTCCAGGGTCTGACCCCGGTGTGCGATAGTCGCCTCCGTGACGCTCGCCGAGCTCCTCCACGAAGCGGCCGAGACCCACCACGTCGTCTACCGGATCACCGACGGCGATGATCCGGACTGGGCCTCCTGGTACGCGGACTGGCTGCTGAACCTCTCCGAGCTACCGGAGCTGCTCGGCTCGAAGCCGGTGCGCAGCCACCTCGTCCACATGCTCGTCCAGCTCGACCGCGACTACACCTCGGCGGCCACGGACGAGCGGTGGGAGGACTGGTACGCGGCGCGTCTCGCCGAGCGGCTCCCCTAGCAGGCGGACCGTGCGAGCCGGGGAGCTCCGAGGTGTGGACAGGCGCGGTCGTGCTCACCTCCGGGTCGATCGCCAACCGTGTCGCTCGCGCGGAGGTCACTCGAGCTATCTCCGCTCGCTCACCGCTTTCGAGACAGGTCGGCCGCCAGTAGCGGGCGTCCGTCCGCGGCGAGGAGACGCACGGCGGAGACAGCGCCGACGTCGAGCGGGAGCGGTCCCCCCCAGGTCCCGTCACTGAGGCGGAACCAGTCGAGGGGCACCCTGTGGCCGTCCTTGGTGACCACCTCTGCTTTCGCGACGGACGCACGGTGGAGCGGAGTAACGGTGATCATCAGCCACGAAGGCGAGCCGCGGTAGAGGAAGACCATCCCGCCTTCGCCTCCCGTGAAGTCGTGGAGCCGAGTTGCCCCGAAGTAGCTTCCGTGCGCCTCCGCGAGGACTTCCCGGTAGTGGTCGGCGACGCGGCGGTCGTCACGCAAGGAATACAGCAAAGATCCGGCGGTCACCGCCGCGGCGGTCAGGCCGGCGGCGGCGGCGAGGACAAGCGGCCGGCGCAGCCTGCGTTGCTTCCTCGGCCGGTGCGGCTCGGGCTCGAGCGAGCCGAGGACACGCAGCTCGAAGCCCGCCGGCGGCTCCTGTTCGGGCGAGAGCTCGAGAAGCTCGTCGGCGATCCCGGAGAGCCGTGCGAGCTCGCGCCGGCAGTCGGGGCAATCGGCAACGTGCTCGAGCGCACGGGCGCGCTCCTCGCCGTCGGCGATCCCGAGTGCGAGCTCGGGGACGAGCTCGCGCGTCTCGTCGCATCGGCTGTCAGGGCCCACCGGTCACCTCGAGCGTCTCACGAAGTCGGATCATCGCTGTCCGGATGCGTGTCTTGGCGGTGCCGAGCGGAACACTTTCCAGCTCGGCGATCTCGCGGGCCGTCCGACCGAGGAAGCCGGCGAGCACGAGCGCTCGGCGCTGCTCCTCGGGCAGGTCGGCGAGCGCTCGGCGAAGGAGCTCGCGGTCGGCGATCTGCGCCTGCTCGCCGGTGACGTTCCCGGGCTGCTCCAGCTGGAGCTTGGCTGCCAGCGTCTCGGGGTCGATCGGCTGTGCGCGCTTGAGGCGGAGGACGTCGATTGCGACGTTTCGAGTGATCGCGAGCAGCCAGGTCAGCACACGGCCTCGGCGAGCGTCGTAACCGCTCGCGCGGCGCCAGGCTCGGACGAACGCCTCTTGCGCCACGTCCTCGGCCGTTCCCGGATCGCCGACGATCGTCAAGGCGAGCCCGTAGACGCGCCGCTGGAAGCGGCGCACGAAGGCGGCCGCCGCGTCGCGGTCGCCGGCGGCGAGACCCGCCAGGAGTGCCTCGTCCGAACTGGCCACACTCATTTCTACGGGTCGACGGTCGCCTGGAGATTGCTCCCCACCGCAATCCCTGGGTCTGTGCCACCTCGTAGCTCCTGGTGACCGCCCATTCTCCAAGGAGGTTCGAGATGCGAAGGGTTGGAACCATCCGTACCGGGCTCCTCGTCGGAGCGGCGCTTGCCGTTGGCCTGCTCGCGGCGTTCTGCGCAGCTCGCTCCACCGCCGCCCCGGCCGCCTCTCAGGCAAACCAGATGGTTGTCAGGACCGCGAAGAACGCGATGCTCGGCAAGACGATCCTGGTCACGCGAAAGGGCATGACGCTCTACTCGCTGAGTGCCGAGACGCGCGGCCGGTTCATCTGCACGACGAGGCTCTGCCTGTCACTGTGGACGCCCCTCGTCGTCCAGCGCGGGACGATCCCCACGGGAGCGCACCTGCTCGGCACGATCAAGCGGCCCGACGGCCGCACGCAGGTGACCTACCGCGGCAAGCCGCTGTACACGTTCAACGAAGACCGCAAGCCTGGAGACGTCAAGGGCAACGGCTTCAAAGACGTCGGCACCTGGCTCGTCGCCACGCCCAGCCCGACCAGGACCGCACCCCCGTCGCCCCCGGGCTACGGCGGGTACGGAGGCTACGAGGGCTGAAGCACGGCGCCGGCGGCGTCGGCTGTCCGGCGCCGCCGGCGCATCCGCGTCAGATCGTCTTGAAGCACTCAGGCTCGTCGACGGCGTGGAGAGCGTGGTCGGGGAGCGGAGGCCCGGTGACGTCTTCGGGGAGATGTCGATCGCGTTCGGAATGCTCCAGCCTGGCGGGTTCCGCGCAGCGGAGGAGTCGCGCGTGTTCCGGATCGACCTGCACGACTAAGGCGCTCGCCGCCGCCGCGCCGCCATCACTCGCCCGCGTTATCGCTCGCCGTCTACGTGCGCCTGCTCTCGGACGAGCTCCCCGACGCCGACCTGTTCGCGGCGGTCGCGGAGCCGGAGGCGGCCGAGGTCGAGGCGACCGAGCAGCGGGAGACGCTGGAGCGGCTCGCAGCGACCTTCGGTGCTGACTCATCGGCCGACGACGAGGAGCGGCGCGCGAAGCACGCCGCTCGCCTGATCCGGGAAGCCTCGATCTCCTGCGAGGGCTGGCGCTGCGAGCGCGAGTTCGCCGCGGACGACGTGATCCACCGGAGGCGCCGCCACCCACCGCCACTGCAAGAGCGCCTGCCGTCAACGCGCCTACCGGGGGAGACGGCGCGCGAGATCGTCGTCCGCCGTCTGAGCGGACGCGCGGCGCATTCTGGAGCGCCTTTGCGGCAAGGAGTCGCAACCCCCGGGCAACGGTCTTCCTTTCCGGATCTGCGCACGGGCGGCAGCTCGGTGGTCTGCGAGACGCCGCTGGTACGTTCGAGCGATGTTTGAACTCGACGACGCATCGGGGGTCATCCTGGTCGAAGGCGTCAGTGACCAGGTCGCGCTCGAAACGCTCGCCGCTCGCCGCGGGCGAAACCTCGCGGCTGAACGCGTCGCGATCGTCGCGATCGGCGGCGCGCAGGCCATCGGCAATGTCCTCCGCACGATTCAACGGCGGAACGACGAAACGCGACTGGCCGGCCTGTGCGACGCCGGCGAGGAGCGTGACTTCCGCCGCGCGCTCGAGCAGGCCGGCCTCGGCTCGTATCTCAGGCGGGAGCGGATGGAGGAGCTCGGCTTCTACGTGTGCGATGCCGATCTCGAGGACGAGCTGATCCGCGCGCTCGGAGCGGTGGCAGTCGAGAAAATTCTCGCGCGCAACGGAGACCTCTCATCCTTCAGGACCTTCCAGAAGCAGCCCCAGTGGAAGGGTCGGCCGACCGAGGACCAGCTTCGCCGCTTCTTCGGCAGCAGCGCAGGGAAGATCAAGTACGCGCGCCTCTTGGTCGAGGCGCTCGACCTCGCATGCGTGCCGCGGCCGCTCGACGGCGTCCTCGCGCACATCTGACGGACGTAGCGCAGGATCAGGCGCGCCTATCTGATCAGAAAGCTCCGTGAAGCGCTCCACACCTGACGCACGCTGGTGATCGGGCGGAAGCCGGTTTGCGCGCTTTTGCAGAGGCGGACTCGCCGATTGCTTCTGCGAGTTCCATGACTGGCGACACACGGACATCACCAACGCCGCCGCGGTGGGCATGCCGCCCGTGGCGATCATGCGCATGGCTGGCCGCACGAACTTCGCCACGACGCAGAGGTACCTCGACCTCGCGGACGTGCCTTTCGGCGACGAGGTGTCGCGGCTGGGCGAGTGGTACGGACATCCGCGTACCAACTCGGGGTACAAAGTCGAGTCCGAGAGAGCCTCATCTCGGCTCCGCTCAAGCGATCGTGCGGGGTAGCTCGCTAGATCGTCTTGAACTGCTCGAACGGCTGGCGGCAGCTCGTGCAGTAGCGGATCGAGCGGCACGGGGTCGGGCCGAAGATGTTCTCGAGGCGTGTGTCGGTCGAGCCGCAGTACGGGCAGCGGAACGCGGCGCTCTGCAGCTGCACGAGCTTCGGCGCCGCCGCCTCCCGCGGGGCCGGCGGCGCGAAGCCGGCGGCGCGGAGCTTCTCGCGCCCCTCGGGCGTGATTCGGTCGGTCGACCAGGAGTCGTGGAGGACGACTGCCACGTCGGCCTCCCCGCCGAGACCTTCGATCGCCTCCGCCATCTGCGCGCGCATGACCTCGAGCGCGGGACAGCCGAGGAACGTGGGCGTGAACTCGACGTGGACGCGGTCGCCGTCGACCTGCACGTCGCGGACGACGCCGAGCTCGACGATCGAGAGCACCGGGATCTCCGGGTCCTCGACCTCGGCGAGCGCCGACCAGACCTGCTCCGCGGTCACCATGTCGCCCCCGGCACCGACCGCCGCACCTCGGTCATCTCCTCCCAGAGCGCGGGCCAGCCCTCGTCGTGGGTGCCACGCTCCACCGCGTCGCACTCCGGGAGCTCGAAGAGATCGGCGAGCGCCTCGCGCTGCACCCCCGCGAGGACCCCGAGCGCGTAGGGCCAGAGCTCCTCGAGCGCCATGCCGAAGCGCTCCTCGTCGCGCAGCCGCTCGTGCCACATCTGTGCATGCATCCGGTGGTATGCCTCCTCGCGGTCGATCTTGGCGGCGAGGCCCGCGACCGCCTCGTCCGGCGAGGCCTTCAGCGCTGCAAGCCGGATCTCGTCGGCCGCCTCGTAGAGCACGCGGCGGGCGATCGTCCGCGCCCAGTCCGGCAGGAAGCGCAGCTCGACGAGCTGCGAGCAGCGGTACTCCTCCGGGGCGCGGTCGAACGCAAGCGCGTCGGCATCCTCGGCCAGGAGCTGGTAGATCGCCCGCGCGTGGCCGATCTCGTTCTGCGCGATCGAGGAGAAGGCGACGTCTTCCTCTAGCACCGGCGCGATCCCGGTCCACTCCGAGTCCCGCCAGCCGAGGACGAGCTCGTCGTCAGCGATTTGAAGTAGCACGTCGGAGTCCCGTAGGGACTCCGACCAATCAACACTGTCCGTCATCGTGTGTTTCCCGCCTTTGGCGGAAACACCGCTCGTTCACGCGCGTCCGCCAATTTGGCTTTCAGCGAGTACCCGTCGACCCGGTGGTAGTTGCGGTTGAGCTCGTCGACGAAGTCCTCCACCTCGAGGATCGACTCACGCGGGACGACCCAAAGACAGACCGACTCGCCGCGCCGGCCGTACTGCTCGTGCGCGTACACGCGGGCGAACGACTCGTCGGGCGCCGCGACGGAGCCGGCGTGCTCGAACGCCGTGCCCTTCCGTTCCTGCCGGAAGACCTCGTAGATCACGCCGCTTCGGCGAGTACCACGCGCCGCACCCACTCGGTCTCCCCGCGCGACCAGCGGCGGAACTCGAGCCGCTCGGCCGTCTTCGGCCCGTGGCCGGTGACGACCGACCGCAGCTCGTCCCAGTCGGGCTCGGTGTAGTCCCAGCGGCCGTTGTCGCGCTTGCGCAGCTTCGGGTCGGGCACGGTCAGGCCGAGCTCCCAGATCTGCGGGACGTAGCCGTCGAGGAACTTCTGCCTCGCCTCCTCGTTCCCCTGCGTCTTGATCCGCCACTGCACGACCGGGTCGTCCTTGGCGTCGATCGGGTTGCCGTGGAACATCATCAGCGGCGGCCACCAGCGATCGAGCGCCTCCTGGACGAGCTCGCGCTGCTCGTCGGTGCCGTTCATCATCGTCAGCACGACGTCACGCCCGTGAAGGATGTGGAACGACTCCTCCCAGCAGATCTTCTTCATGATCCGCGCGTACGGCGCGTACGAGCACTTGAGCAGCGCCTTCTGGGAGATGATCGCCGCCGCGTCGACGAGCCAGGCGATCACGCCGACGTCGCCCCAGGTCTTCGTCGGGTAATGGAACACGTTGTGGAACTTCGCCTTGCCCGAGATCAGGTCGGCGAGACACTCCTCGCGCGGCTTGCCGAGGTCCTCGACGACGCGGTAGATGAGCTGCGAGTGACCGACCTCGTCCTGCACCTTCGCAGTCAGCGCCAGCTTGCGCTGTAGCGTGGGAGCGCGGAGGATCCACTCGCGCTCCGGGAGGACGCCCATCAGCTCCGAATTGCCGTGCATCTCGATGAACTTGATCAGCTTGGCCCGGTACTCGTCCGGCATCCAGTCGTCGACCTCGACCTGCCCTCCGGACCGGACGTATTCGAGGAATTCGGCTTCAGTAGACGGGCGATCCACACCTAACGATCGTTCGGAAGTATGACAGTCGTCTGCCCCGCGTGCGAGTTCGTCAATCCCGATGGCGCGCGATTCTGCGCGGGGTGCGGCAAGCCGCTCGACGCGCCGGCAGCCATACGCGAGGTGCGGAAGACGGTGACGGTCGTCTTCTGCGACGTGACCGGCTCGACCGCGCTCGGCGAGCGGCTCGACCCGGAGAGCCTGCGGCACGTGATGGCGCGGTACTTCGAGGCAATGAGGACCGTGATCGAGCGGCACGGCGGCACGGTCGAGAAGTTCATCGGCGACGCCGTCAACGTCGCCGCCCGCCTCGAGCAGGCGGCGGCGCCGGGAGAGATCGTGCTCGGGCCGGAGACGATGAGCCTGCTTCGCGGGGTCGTCACCGCGGAGGAGCTCGAGCCGCTCGAGCTGAAGGGGAAGGCCGAAGGCGTCCGCGCGTTCCGCCTCGTCTCGGTCGACGCCGCCGAGCTGCCGCGCCGGCTCGACGCGCCGATGGTCGGCCGGCAGCGGGAGTTGCGCCTGCTCGGCGACGCGTGGGAGCGGGCCTCGTCGGAGCGGACCTGCCTGCTCTTCACGCTGCTCGGCGCAGCCGGCATCGGGAAGTCGCGGCTCACCGAGGAGTTTCTCGCGGGCGTCGACGCCACGCTCGTGCGCGGCCGCTGCCTCTCCTACGGAGAGGGCATCACGTACTGGCCGGCAACGGAGATCGTCCTCCAGCTTGCCCAGCTGGGACATGACGTCAGCGCCGGGCCACTCGCCGGGCTGGTCGGCGAGGGAACCCCGACCTCCCCGGAGGAGATCGCGTTGGCGTTCAGGCGGCTGCTCGAGCAGGCCGCCGCCGAGCGGCCACTACTCGTCCTCTTCGATGACATGCACTGGGGTGAGCCCGCGCTCCTCGACCTGATCGAGCACGTGGCGACGATGACCCGCGGCGCGCCGATCCTGGTGCTCTGCCTTGGGCGCCCGGAGCTGCTCGACCGCAAGTCAGCCTGGGGCGGGGGCCTGCTCAACGCGACCACCGTCCGGCTCGAGCCGCTCTCCGCCGCCGAGACCGAGGAGCTGATCACGGCGCTCGGCAGCGGTTTCGACGCTGATCTCGTCGCCAGGATCCGAGACGCCGCCGACGGCAATCCACTCTTCGTGGAGGAGATGACGGCAATGGTCGAGGAGGGTGGCGACGCCGAGGTCGTCGTGCCGCCGACGGTGCAGGCGCTGCTCGCCGCCCGCCTCGACCAGCTCGACGGCGACGACCGCAGCGTGCTCGAGCGTGGCGCCGTCGAGGGGCAGGTCTTCCACCGCGGCGCCGTCCAGGCGCTGGGTTCGGCCGAGGCCGACCTCTCGCCGCGGCTGTCGGCGCTCGTCCGTACGGAGCTCGTGCGACCCGAGGCGGCACTGTTTGCGGGCAACGATGCCTATCGCTTCCGGCACATCCTGATCCGCGACGCCGCGTACGACTCAGTGCCGAAGGCGACGCGGGCCGAGCTCCACGAGCGGTTGGCCGACTGGCTGGAGGAGCACGGCGCCGATCTGCTCGAGCGCGACGAGATCCTCGGCCACCACCTCGAGCAGGCGTACCGGTACCGTGCGGAGCTCGGGCCGGTCGACGGCGCGGGTCGGGCGCTCGCGGCCCGCGCGGCCGCGCTGCTACGCCTCGGCGCGGAGGCCGCTCGGCTCCGGGGTGACCTTCACGCCGCGGAGCTCCTGCTCTCGCGTGCCGCGCAACTCCTTCCGGACGCGACGGTGCCCCGCGCCGAGGTCGAGCTTCAGCTGGTGCGGGTCCTCTTCAACACCGGCGACTTCGAGCGCGCTGCGCAGCTCATCGACGACGCGAAAGCGATCGCCGAGCAGCGCGGAGACGAGCGGGTCGAGGCGCTCGCGGTGCTGGAGGGCCTGATCCTCAGCACGCTCGTCGGCGGCCCCGACGCCGCATTCGACCCCCAGGAGCTGGACGCCCCGATCCATACGCTCGAGCGCCTCGGAGACGAAATCGGTCTCGCGCAGGCAATGGCCTACCTCGGCCGGACCCGCTTCTACAGCGGTAAGTCCACCGACGCGCTGGAGGCCTGCGGCCGCGCGATCGAGCTCGCGCGCCGTCATGGGCTGCGGCGGGATCTGCGCGACTGGCAGCAATGGGAGGCGGCGGCGAAGTACTTCGGATCGACGAGGGCGGCCGAGGCGGCCGAGTTCCTCGACCAGCTTCTCGCCCAGGACGCCCACGACGGCGTCCCGCCGGCAGTGAGCGAGCTCGTGAAGGCTGCGCTCCTCGCGATGGGCGGCGATTTCGACAGTGCGCGCGAGCTCGTCCGGCGGGCGACGCCCGACGCGCTCGAGCTGGGCGTCGTACCGATGGGGATGGTCGGGATGGCCGGCGCTCACGTCGAGCTACTCGCCGGCGCGCCGCAGTCCGCGGTGGAGTTGCTGACGATCTCGTGGGAACGCTACGGCGAGATCGGTGAAACCGGCTTCCGCTCGACGGTCGGCACCATGCTCGCGGAAGCACTCCTGTGTTCCGGGCGCGAGGCCGAGGCCGAGGGCGTTCTCGACGAAGTGGAGACCTTCGCGGCGCCGGACGATTTCGACCCCCAGGCGCGGATGCGGTGGGTGCGCGCGCTTGTCCTGTCGCGGCGCGGAGAGCCGGAGGAGGCAGAGCGGCTCGCGCGAGAGGCGGTCGGGATCGTCGCGGAGACGGACTACCTCGAGGTCACCGCCGACGCGTATCTCGCGCTAGCGAGAGTGCTCGATGCAGTCGGCAAGTCGGACGAGGCCCAGCCGGCGTGGCGCAAGGCGCTCGAGCTGTACGAGCGCAAAGGAGTCGTGCCCCGCGTCGCCGAGGTGAAGGAGCACCTCGCCGAATGAGCGCCCGCCGCCGCGAGCTGACCCGCGAGGCCGCGAAGCTCTTCGCGCAGAAGGGCTACCACGGCACCTCGATCGGCGACATCGCCGAGGCGCTCGGCATGCAGAAGGCCTCGCTCTACGCGCACATCGACTCGAAGGAGGACCTGCTCTACGAGACGATGCGCGAGGGCGCGGACGCCTTCCATGCGGCGCTCGACGCGATCCCGGAGGACGCGCCCGCGACGGACAAGATCCGGCTCGCGCTCCGCGGCCACCTGCGCGTCGTCGCGGCGCAGCTCGATGTCGCCACCGTCTTCGTCCAGGAGTGGCGCTACCTGGAAGGCGAGCGGCGGGACGAGATCATCGCCGAGCGGCGCCGCTACGAGGAGCGCATCCGGGAGCTATTCCGCGAGGGCCGCGAGCTCTCCGAGCTCCGCGCCGACCTGGACGAGAGCGTCGCCGCGCTGCTCCTCCTCTCGGCGGCGAACTGGGCCTACACCTGGCTCCAGCCGGGTCGCGACACCGACGAGCTCGCCGACCGCTTCTTCGCGTTGCTCGTCGACGGCATGCGCGGGTACTCGACGCCGGCCTGACCCCTCGCCGTTTCAGGCATCCTCGGCGGCGTGCGGGCCACCCTGATCGTGAATCCGTTCGCGAGCCGCGTCACCGAGGAACGGGTACGGGCCGTCGAGGTGCGCCTCGGTGCCGTCGAGACGCTGCTGACCGAGTGTCGCGGGCACGCGACGGAGCTCGCGGCGGGAGCGGCCGGGGACGCCGTGTTCGTCTTCGGCGGCGACGGGGTTGTCAACGAGGCGCTGAACGGGCTGCCCGCGCGGAAGCCGCTCGGGATCGTCCCGGGCGGTCACACGAACGTACTCGCCCGTGCGCTCGGGGTGCCGCGCGACCCGGCCGCTGCGACGCGGGGGCGGCGCATCTCCGTGGGCCGGGTGAACGGGCGGCGCTTCGCGTTCGCCGCCGGGATCGGAGTCGACTCCGAGGCGGTGCGCGAGCTGGAGACGATTCAGCGCCGGCGTGACGGCCGCCGGCCGGGCGACCTCGCCTACGCGCGCCTCGTCGCGCGGCGGCTGCTCGACGGGTACGAGCCGCGGCTGGAGGTCGAGGGGCTGGGCCGCGCCGCGCTGCTCTTCGTCTCCAACGATGCGGTGTTCACGTACGCGGGGCCGCTGCCGCTGCGCTTCTCGCCGGAAGCGCGGTTCGAGCTGGGTCTGGACGTGACTGCTCCGGAGCGGGTCGGCAGGCTGACGGCGATGCGCCTCGCGGGGCGGCTCGCGATCGGGCGGGGGCTCACAGGGGCGCCCGGCGTCCTTGCGCAGCACGACGTCGACCGCGTGGTCGTGCGTTGCGACGGGCCGATCCCGCTTCAGGCCGACGGCGAGGACCTCGGGGACGTGAGCGAGGCGGTGTTCGAGGCGGAGCGCGACGCGGTCTCGGTGCTCGTGTGAGACGGAAGGCCCGCTTGCGCGGGCCTTCTCGTTGTACGCCCGGCATGGGCAGCAGCCTGGGGGTGTGAGTCGCCTGTGGAGGAGATGACCCTAAGCATGAGCCGAGGGCAACTGCGTCACCGTGAGGTGGGGTGGGAAGGAAGCCGGAGGCGAACCCGCGACCCGAGGGACGCGA
>JBKPSO010000148.1:0-4846 GCA_046735055.1 Actinomycetota bacterium | reverse complement strand
ACGCGGCTCTGCTCGTCGACGATGATGAACCCGTCGCGGGTCTGAGGAATCCCGTCGATCGGGCGCCCGTACAGGCGGGGCAACGCGACGACGCGGTCGACGTCGATCGCCGCTTGTGGAACGAGTCGCAGCAGCTGCCCGTCGCTTGCTTCCGTCGCATGGGCACCCTTGTGGAGTGTGATGCCGCGCTCGTCGAGCAGCTCCTTGGCGGCCGCGCTCGCGGTGCTGCCGAAGAGCTGGAGCGGCTCCTCCTCCGGCGTTACGAGTACGATCTCGACGTTCTCGATGCGGCGCGCCGTGACGTACGCGGCGATGAGCAGCGCGAGCTCGTACCCCGGCAGCACCCAGACAGCGCCGGAGGGAACGGCAACGGCCACGCGCCGCACTTCGCCGCCGTCGAGCTCGCCGAGCAGCTTGGTAATCAGTTCGGTGTCTGCAGGTCCTCGGAAGGTCAGTGCGCCTGCTACCGCGGTCCGCGGGCTCGCACCCGTGGCGATCAAGAGCACGTCGTACGGGAGTTCGACTCCAGCGGCGGTGTGAGCAACGTGGGCCACCGCGTCGACCGCGATGACCTCTCCGGGCGTGAAGTGCGCTCCCGCGGCCGCCGCAAGCTGCGCAAGATCGAACGTCAGCACCTCGCCCAGGCCGAACGGCTCGGCGACGGCGAGCGGCCGGTACCAGAACTTCGTCTCGGGAGCGACCAGCTCGATGTCCACGCGCTCGTTCGCGGCTGCCCGTAACGCAAGCGTGGCCTCGAACGCCGCCACACCGGCGCCGGCGATCAGCACACGCATTGGACTGCTCATGCGGACAACCGCTTCAGTATCGCGCAGCTTCGACAGTCTGCGACGGCCGAGACGCGCGCTCTCAGGCGTTTGGAGGCGAGTGAGTGAGCGCTTGCCCCACAGTGCTGTCACCTGAGACCTAGCCACGGACTCGGAGGGAATCTTTCGCGGGGTTCGATTCCCGCCGCCTCTCCGGGCAGCGCCTGCAAACGCGCTAACTGAGGATTAGTAGCGCCACTCCACTCCTCTGCCCTGAGCGGTCTGGCTTCGCCGCCGACGACCGCTTGCTGGTTTCCTGTGCAGACGCAACGAGTAAGTCTGCACAGTGTTCCGACGCGCAGTCCCAGTCGTCACGGTACTCCTGTTGGCCGGTTGCAACGGTGGCACGGTCGATCGCCACGCCCTGACGAGGGACTCGGAGACCCTTGATTCGATCGCCTGCGAAGGCGCCCTCGTCGCCGACGGGGTCGCGCGCGGCCGGACGACGATGTTGTTCGCGCGGGAGCAGGCCGAGGAGCTTGCGATCCAGGCCTCAAATCTCGCCGACTCACTCGCAAGGCGGCCCGCCGTGCCCTCGATCGAGCAGCGGGTGCGCGACAAGTCGAAGCACGCGGCCGCCCTCGCTCGAGCTCTGTGGCGGCTGCACGACGATCCTGGCGACCGCGCCGCGGGCGCGAAGATCGAAGCGCAACTCCAACGGGCGGGGAGCTGCCCGTGAGCAAGATCTTCGGCGTCGCCCTCGGCATCCTTGCGGCGATCGGCGGCTTCGTCGACATCGGCGATCTCGTCTTCAACGTCGCCGCCGGTGCGACGTTCGGTTACCAACTCCTTTGGGTGCTCCCCATCGGCGTGCTCGGGATCATCGTGTACTCCGAGATGTGCGGCCGCGTCGCCGCCGTCTCGAAGAAGGCCGTCTTCGACGCGGTCCGCGAGCGCGTTGGGTTCAGCGCCGGCCTCAGCACGCTGATCGCGTCGGAGGTCGTGAACCTGATGACCCTAGCGGCCGAGGTCGGCGGCATCGCGATCTCGCTCCAGCTTCTCTGCGGTCTCCCGTACCGGTGGCTGATCGCTCTCGGCGTGCTCGGCCTCGGCCTCGTGATCTGGGTGACGTCGTTCGAGTGGATAGAGCGCATCTTCGGCTACGGCGGTCTTTGCCTGCTCGTCTTCGCGGTCGGGGCCGTGAAGCTGTCGCCAGCGTGGGGGAAGGCCGCGCACGGATTCATTCCGCACGTCTCCCAGAACAACAGCCTTCTCTACCTCTACTTCGTCGTCGGCCTGCTCGGCGCGGCGATGACACCGTACGAGGTCTACTTCTATTCGTCCGGCGGCGTCGAGGAGGAGTGGACTCCGAAAGACCTGGGTCTCAACCGTGCGAACGCGATCATCGGCTACGCGCTGGGCGGCTCCCTCTCGGTCGCGCTGATGGTGACCGGCGCGGCCCTCTTTCTCAACAAGGGCATCTCTCCGGAGCATCTCGGCACGATCGCGCTCGGCGCGCAGGTGCCGCTCGGTGAGGTCGGGCTGCTCTTCGCGCTCGTGGGCATCCTGTTCGCGGTCGGCGGCGCTGCGATCGACACGACCTTCGCCGGCGCCTATAACCTCGCGCAGTTCTGCGGCTGGGAGTGGGGGCGCTACCGTTCCGCAGCCAAGGCGCCGCGGTTCGTGCTCTCCTGGATGGCGCTGCTGCTACTCGCGCTCGTCATCGTGATGACCGGCGTCGACGCCGTCGTGCTCACCGAATACGCGGTTCTCTTCTCCGTCGTCGCACTGCCGCTGACCTACGTCCCGATCCTCCTGGTTGCGAACGACGTGGCATACATGGGCGACCATCGGAACGGGAAGCTGGCGAACGTGCTCGGCGTCGCCTATTTGGTCGTCATCGCGGCCGTTGCGTTGAGCGCGATTCCGCTGATGATCCTTACCAACGTGGGCCAGAATTGAGCGAGATCGACATCGCGCTCAAAGTGCTCGACCACCAGATCGTCGATTGCGACGGGCGACGGTGCGGGAAGGTGGACGACCTCGCGATCGAAGGCGGAGCCGGCGAGACCGCCCGCGTGACCGCGATCCTCGCCGGACCAGGCTACTGGCCTGAGCGAGCCGGCTGGATCGGTCGGCTCGCGCGTGCGATCGGCGGCGGCCGGCGCGTGCGCGTTCCGTGGGAGGACGTTGCCGGGATCGAGGCGCACGTTCTGTTGCGCAGGACGGCGAGAGACCTCGGCCTCGGGCGGGGCGACGACCGCGCACGACCGTGGGTCGAGTGGATTCCGGGAGCGCACCGCAAATGAGGACGCTCTCGTCTCTCATGGGCCGGCGCGTCCAGACCGAGTCGGGCGACTCGCTCGGACGCGTCTACGACCTGCGCTGCGCGCTGACCGAACGGACGCTGACCGTCAAGGGGCTCGTTGTCGGCACACGCGGCGAGCTCGAGCACTTGGGCCTGGTATCGCGCACCCGAACGCCGATTCCCTGGAGTGACGTCGTCCGGATCGAGCGCACGCGCATCGTCGTCCGCGACCGCGAACCCTGACCGGGGGAAGGTGGCGGGATCGAGATCTAGTCTGGTTCCACCCATCAAACGCGCTAGACGTGGTCGGTGCGGTCGCGGCTGGTCCGCGCTAGCGTCCGCTTGTGAGTGAGTTGCACGCTGAGCGCGGGGAGCTCGTGACGCCGCTCGAGCTGTTCTTCGATCTCGTGTTCGCGTTCGCGTTCACGCAGGTCACGACGGTGCTGTCAGACAATTCGACGTGGAGCGGGCTGGGGCACGGTCTGCTGATTCTCGGCGTGCTCTGGTGGGCGTGGGCGGCCTATGCCTGGTTGACGAACACCGTCGACCCCGGTGTGGGCGCTGTGTGGGGGGCGATGCTGGTTGCGATGGCCGCGATGTTCGTCGCCGCGCTCGCCGTCCCGGACGCATTCGGCACTCACGGCGTCGTGTTCGGGGTGGCCTTCCTGTTCGTGATCGTCATGCATCTGACGCTGTACGCGCTCGCAGCACGTGGCGACCCCGACTTGTTGGGGGCGATTCTGCGGATTGCTCCATCGGCCCTCGTCGGCGCTGCTCTGATCATCGTCGCGGGGTTCGTCGACGGCCGGCTCAAGCCGGTGCTCTGGCTGGCCGCGCTCGCCGTAGGCTATTTTGCGCCGCTGCTCGGTGGGGTCCGCGGCTGGCGTGTGCAACCGGCGCACTTCATCGAGCGTCACGGGCTGATCGTGATCATCGCGATCGGCGAGTCCTTGATCGCCATCGGCCTTGGCGAGAGAGACAGTGGACTGAGCAGCGGGGTGATCGTCGCAGCCGTCCTCGGGTTCGCGGTTGCGACCTCGTTCTGGCTGGCGTACTTCGACTTCTTCCCGATCCGTGCCCGCCGGCTCCTGACCGACCGAAGCGGCATCGAGCGCACCGCACTTGCACGCGATGTCTACACCTACTTGCACCTGCCGATGGTGGCCGGGATCGTCCTCTTCGCGTTCGCGATGAAGGCAACGCTCGCAGACGTCGGAGGCGAGCTTGGCACGATCCCGGCGCTCGGGCTCTGCGGCGGTCCGGCGCTTTACCTGTTCGCGTACGTGGCCCTCCGCGTGCGCGTGTCACGCACGCTCAGCCGCGGACGCCTGATCGCCGCGATCGCCTGCGCCTTGTTGTGGCCGGTGGCCGTCGTCGTGCCGGCACTCGTCGCGCTCACACTGGTCGCGGTCGTCTGGCTCGGACTCCACGCATACGAGCTCATCTGGTGGCGCCAAGCCCGCGCAAAGACACGCGCGCTCCGAGTGCCCGCCTCATAAAACGAGCCTGGCACGCCGTTGGCCGAGACCTACTGGGGGCTTTCTCTCCGCAGCGGCCGCACGTGTAACTCGAGCACGTCTGGGCGGTGATAATGACCCGCGGCGTCGAAGCGCTGCCGCTCCTCGGCGAGACGCTGCGGCTGGAGGTCGGCGTAGAGGATTCCCTCCTCGCCGTACAGCGGGCCGGCGAGGTACGAGCCGTCGGGCCCGAGGATGGCGGAGCCGCCGCGGCCAAGCGTTCCGGCGATCTCCTCGCGGCTGTCTCTTATACACAT
>JBKPSO010000147.1:0-9077 GCA_046735055.1 Actinomycetota bacterium | reverse complement strand
CCGCCGGACCGGAGATCACCACCCTCGGCTTCGGTACCTGGGCGCTGGCCGGCCGCTACCGCTTCGGGTGGGGACCCGCCGACGACGACGAGTCGGTGGCCGCGATCCGCCGGGCGGTCGAGGCCGGCATCAACTGGATCGACACGGCGGCGACGTACGGCGACGGCCACTCCGAAGAGGTCGTGGGCCGGGCGCTCGAGCCGTTCCGAGCCGGTGAGGACGTCCTCGTCTTCACCAAGTGCGGCCGGCCGTGGCGCGGCGGCGAGGTCTACTACGACCTGCGGCCGGAGTCGATCCGCGAGGAATGCCACGCGAGCCTGCGCCTCCTGGGAATCGAGCGGATCGACCTGTACCAGTTCCACTGGCCGGACCATGGCACCGGCACGCCGGTCGAGGAGTCATGGGGGACGCTGGTCGAGCTCGTCGAAGAGGGCAAGGTGCGCTGGGTCGGCGTCTGTAACTTCGACGTGCCTCTTCTCGAGCGCTGCACGGCGGTCAGGCACGTCGACTCGCTCCAGCCGCCGCTCTCGCTCCTCAACCGGTACGCGCTCCGGGAGCTCGTCCCGTGGGCGCGCGAGAACGGCACGGGCGTGATCGCCTACTCGCCGATGGCGTCCGGGCTCCTGACCGGCTCGTTCAACCGCGAGGGGCTCGCGCGGCTGGCCGAGGACGACTGGCGGCGGCGCGCGCCGGCCTTCCAGGAGCCGCAGCTCTCCCGGAATCTCGCGCTCGTGAGCAGACTCGAGCCGCTCGCGGCTAGGCTCGGCGTCACCGTCGCGGCGCTCTCGCTCGCCTGGGTGCTCGCGGTGCCGGGCGTGACCGGGGTGATCGTCGGCGGACGCCGCCCATCCCAGCTCGACGACTGGCTCGGTGCCGGCGACGTCGGGCTGGATCAGGAGGCTGTCGCAGAGATCGAGGCGCTCCTCGAGGAGACGGGCGCCGGCACCGACGAGGTCCCGCAGCCGCCGCCACGCTAGAGGCCGGCGACCACGTCCCTCGCCTTGTCGAGCTCGACGCCCGTCAGCTCGCGCGCCAGGCCCAGCGCCGCTGCGATCAGTGCGATTCTGATGCTGCTCCCTTCGCCTGGATGACCTGGGCCTCGAGCGCGTCGAGCACATTGTTCACCTGCTGGTTGACGATCGGCTGGAAGACGCGCTGGCCCATCGAGCCGACCGGGCCCGCGATCCGCACGTCCGCCGACCAGTGCATGCTCGTCCGCTCGCCGTCCGGTGCGAGGTTGAACTCCGTCTCCATCGCGACGATCGCGCCGACGCCCTGGCCCTTCGACGAGAGCTTCGCATACTCGATCGGGCGCTCCTCGATCTTCTCGAAGTTGAAGTTCAGCTTCAGCCCGCCCATTCCGAGCGGGACCTTGACCGACGCTTTCCAGCGTCGGTCGTCCTGGATCTCGAAGCTCTCCACGCCGGGAAGCAGCTTCGCCATCTTCTCTGGGTCGTTGAGCACGTCCCAGACGAGCTGAGCCGGCGCGTCGAACTCCTTCGTCCCTTCTACCTTCACTCCGTCACCTCCACCAGGGCTGCCGTCTCGTCCGGGTTCTGGAGCATCCGCCAGACGCGTTCGGGCGGGTTGTGCGAGTCCGTGACCACCGCCCTGGAGCCGGCGCGGCGGAGCGCGTCCTGGATCCCGGCGCAGATCGCGTGGATCGCCGCGCCGCCGCCCTCGCCCATCCCCTTCGTACCGAGCGAGGAGAACGGCGACGGGCTCTCGATGTGCCCGGTCTTGATTTCCGGCAGGTCGAGCGCGTGCGGGACGTGGTAGTCGTAGAAGTTCGCGGTCAGGAGCTGTCCGTACTCGTCGTAGGCGAACGTCTCGTGCAGGGCGGCGCCGATCGCGTGGACAGTCGCGCCGTGCACCTGCCCCTCGACGATCTGCGGGTGGATGCGGATCCCGCAGTCGTCCACCGCCGCGTAGTCGACGAGGTCGACGTGGCCCGTCTCCGGGTCGACCTCGACGACGCACGCGTGGATCTGCGTGGCGTAGGTCAGCGTCAGATTGCCGAACTTCCTGTCCTGGTCCGGGAGCGTGAAGGGCGGCACGTAGACGTAGCGGCAGTTGAGCGTGACGTCGCGGACATCGGGCGGGAGTACGGCGTTGTTCGCGTTGACGATCGCGCCGCAGGCCATGAACGGGAGCGCCGCCTCGGGGTTGTCCGTGCGCTTGGCGAAGCCGCCCTCGAGAACGACGTCATCGGGGCCATCCGCCCCGAGCACCGCACCGGCGAGCCGCCGGATCTCGAGCGAGAGCTTCTCGGTCGCGCCCTTCACAGCCTCGAGGCCGGTGACGGCGAACTGGCTCGCATACGTCCCGGAGAAGCCCGCGTGCGAGTTCCAGTAGGAGTCGTGGCCCGGCCGCACGTGGATCTGGTCGGGGGAGACGCCGAGGATGTCGGCGGCGACCTGGGCCGCGACCGTCTCGTGCCCCTGGCCCTGGGGAACCGTTCCGAGCGTGAGCACGATCTCGCCGAAGATGTCGAGCTTGATCGTGGCGACCTCGTTGTTCCCGGAGAACTGCAGCTCCGGGTTGAGGAGCGTCGACTGGCCGAAGTTGTTCGTGCCCGAGTCGAGCGTGCTGCCGATCCCGATCCCGATCAGCTTGCCGTCGTCCTGGCCTTGCCTCGCCCGCGCACCCTCGTAGTCGATCAGCTCGAGCGCGATGTCGAGGCAGCGCGCGTAGTCGCCGGAGTCGTAGACACAGCCGTTCGGCGTCTCGTACGGCATCTCGTCGGATCGGACGTAGTTCTTCTTGCGGACTTCAATTGCATCGAGGCCGAGCTCGTGGGCGACGATGTCGATAATCCGCTCGGTCAGCCACAGGTGCTGCATCCGTGAGTAGCCCCGGTTCGGCGCGACCGGCGACTTGTTCGTGACGACCTGGGTGAAGTCGACGCGGATGTTCCGCCAGCGGTAGAGGCCGGGCGTGACCTGCGCCCAGATGATGCAGCCGAGCGGCTCGTAGCGCGGGAACGCGCCGCAGTCGTCGGTCGCAATGACCTTGAAGCCGAGCATCGTCCCGTCGTTCTGGACGGCGACCTCGATGTCGTGGAACCAGCGCTCGTTGCCGTGCGCGTTCGCCGTGTGCTGGTCGGTCCGCCACTCGGTCCACTGGATCGGGCGCTTCAGCTTCCGGGCGAGCAGGCAGCACGCGGTCAGCTGCGGGTGCGTGGTGATCTTGTTCCCGAAGCCGCCGCCGATGTCGTGGGTGACGAAGCGGAGCTTGTCGAGCGGCACGCGTAGCGCCGGCCCCATCCAGATCGCCGCGACCCCGGGCATCTGATGGTTGCAGTAGAGCGTGAACTGGCCGGTGCCGCGCTCGTACTCGACGAGCGCAGCCGAGCACTCGAGCGGCGTCGAGGAGAAGCGGTCGAAGTGGAGCTTCTTGATCTTCACCACGCGGTCGGCGGCCTTCAGCGCGCCGTCGACGTCGCCCCAGTCGAAGGTGCCCGACCAGACGACGTTCGTGCCGGCGTCCTCGTGGAGGACGGGCACATCGTCGTCCTGCGCGCGGCGCGCGTCGACCAGGACGTCGAGCGGCTCGTACTCGACCTCGACGAGGTCGGCGGCGTCTCGCGCGAGCTCGCGGGTCGCGGCGACGACGGCGACGACGGGCTCGCCGATGTGCCGGACGCGGCCGACGGCCAGCGCGTAGTCCTTGATCTGGCTGCCGGGCGGCGTCGTCAGCTCGAAGAATGGGTCGGTCAGCTCGACGACCTCGTCCGGGGTCAGCGTCCCGTAGACGCCGTCGAGCGCCTCGGCGGCCGAGACGTCGACCGAGACGATCCGGGCGTGCGCGTAGGGCGCGCGGACGAAGTGGACGTAGCCCATCCCGTGCCGCTTCATGTCGTCCGCGAACACGCCCTGGCCCTGGACGAGCCGGCCGTCCTCCTTACGCGGGATGCTCTTGCCGGCGTAGCCGACCTCGAGCTCGGTCTGCTCTGGGGCGAGGGTGGTCCCGGTCACTGCTCCGATGCCGCCCTGATCGCCTTGACGATGTTCACGTAGCCGGTGCAGCGGCAGATGTTGCCCTGGATCCCGCGGCGGATCTCCTCGTCGGTCGGCTTCGGGGTGTGCGAGAGGAGGAAGGTCGCGCTGAGCAGCATGCCCGGCGTGCAGTAACCGCACTGGAGGCCGTGATGCTCGGAGAACGCCTTCTGCAGCGGTGTGAGCTCGCCGTTCGGGGCGAGGCCCTCGACGGTCGTGATCTCCGTGCCGTCCGCCTGCGGCGCGAGCAGCATGCAGCTCTTCACCGCGGTGCCGTCGAGCAGGACCGTGCAGGCGCCGCAGTTCCCCGTGTCGCAGCCGACGTGGGTGCCGGTCAGGTCGAGGTCGTCGCGGATGAAGTGGACGAGCAGCTTGCGCGCCTCGACCTCGCGCTCGTAGCGCTCGCCGTTGACCGTGACCGCGATCGTGTGGTCGCTCACAGTGCCATTCCTACTGGGCGTCCCTCACCGCACGCGCAGCGAGCACCTCGGCGAGGTGGCGCCGGTACTCGGCGGAGGCGTGGACGTCGGCCGGCGGGTCGAGCTCGACCGCGCGGACGGCGTCTTCCACCGCGGTTTCGTCGGCGCTCGCGGTGACGACCACGGGCGTTGCCGCGACGCAGCCGATCGCGATCCGGGCGGTGCCTCCGGAGACGGATGCGGCGACGTTGACGATCCCGGTGCCGTCCTTGCCGAGCGTCGCGCTCGCCCAGCCGTCGCGGGCGTCGTCCTTCGCCGGGATCCGTACCTTCGTCAGCAGCTCACCGGGTTGCGCGGCGGTCATGTAGACGCCCTCGAAGAACTCGTCGGTGCCGACGGTGCGCTCGCCGTCCGGGCCGAGGATCGTCAGCTCGGCCTCGAGCGCGGCGAGCAGCGGCGGGAAGTGGTTGGTCGGGTCGTTCGAGCAGACGTTGCCACCGAGCGTCCCGCGGTTCCGGACTTGCACGTCCGCGATCGTGCGCGCGCACTGCGCGAGGATTGGCCGCGCGGAAGCGATCTCGGTGGAGTCGATGATCTCGGCGTAGGTCGTCATCGCGCCGATCTCGAGCGCGCCGCCGCCGCTCGTGATCCCGCGGAGCGCATCTATCCCGTTCAGGTCGACGACGAGCTCCGGCGCAGCGACTCGGGTCTTCATCACGTTCACGAGGCTCTGGCCGCCGGCGAGCGCGCGAGCGTCCTCGCGGGCGCCGAGGAGCTTGACGGCGTCCTCGACCGACTCAGGGCGCGCGTAGTCGAGCTCGCGAAGCAGCATCGAGACGATCCTATTACGCGAGCAGCGAGCGGTTCTCGCGGAGCGCCTCGAACAGCCGGTCGACGTCCTCCTCGACGTTGTAGAGGTGGAGCGAGACGCGGAGGTTCGAGTCGCGTTCCGAGCAGACGATCTTCTCCGAATCGAGAGCGGCGACGAGGGCGTCCACGTCGGTCGACTCGATGCAGACCAGCGGGCTGCGCGCGCCACGCGGCGTGACCACGTGCGCACCGAGCTCCTCCGCGCCGTCGATCAGCCGCGTCGTCAGGCCGGCGACGTGCCCCTCGATCGCCGCTGTTCCCGCCTCCTCGATCAGCGACATCCCGGCAAGGCCGGCGTAGATGTTCGGCACCGGTGGCGTGCCGGCGTCGAAGCGGCGTGCGTCGGGCGCCGGCGAGTAGTCCGAGATGTCCATCTGGAAGATGTCCTCGTCCGCGAACCAGCCGGTCTGGCTCGGGAGCAGCTGCTCGTGCAGCTCGCGGCGCACGTACAGAAAGCCGAGGCCGGACGAGCCGAGCAGGTACTTGACCGTGCCGCCGGTGGCGAAGTCGATGCCCAGCGAGCGGGCGTGGAAGTCGATTGCGCCGATCGCCTGGTAGGAGTCGGCGAGGCAGAGTGCGCCGGCGTCGTGCGCGAGCCGCGCGATCTCGGCGACGTCGTGGCGGTGGCCGGTGCGGTAGGAGACGGTCGTGCAGCAGACGAGCGCCGTCCGCTCGTCGATCGCCTCGGCGAAGCGCTCGGTCGGGATCGAGCCGTCTTCGGCCGGCCGCACGTGCACGACCTCCGCGCCGCGCAGCTCCTGGGCGTGCGCGATCTGCCCGACGGTCGGGAACTCGTACTCGCTGATCACGATCTTCGGTCGCGCGCGCAGGTCGAGCGCGGAGACGACGCCGCTCACGCCCTGGGTGACCGAGGTCGTGACGGCAAGCTCGGCCGGGTCGGCGCGCAGAAGCCGCGCGAAAGCCGCGCGCGCCGCGTCGGCCCGCTCGACCCAGACGGCCCACTCGGCGCCGTGCGCGTCCCAGCCGTCGAGGTACTCCTCGTACGCGGCGCGGACGCGGTGGGAGAGCGCACCCTGCGAGCACGAGTTCAGGTAGGTCGTGTGCGCGAGGATCGGGAACTCGCCGCGGATCGCGGCGCCCACCCGGTCGGCCGTCACCGCCATCCGTCAAGGGTACTCATCCGGCGTTCTGCCCTGGTACGGTCGCGCGGACCGATCCCAAGGAGGGCCGCACATGCTGTTCCACGTGACCTGGAAGTTCATCGATACCTCCGAGGAGGGCCAGAGGCGTTCGCTCTCCGTCTTCTCGCAGTGGCAGCCTCCCGCCGGCGCCGACTTCAGCAAGGGCTTCTACGGGTTCAGCGACGCCACGGGCGGCGTTGCGATCCTCGAGGTCGACAGCGCGGCGACCCTCTCGCGCACGATCGACCCGTGGACGCCCTGGCTCCGGTTCACGGTCACGCCGATCCTTCCGATCGAGGAGGCATCGCAGATCGCGAACGAGGCGGTCGCCTACCGCGACTCGATCCAGAGCTGACCGATCGGGACATGGCAGGGGTCAGACCCCTGCCATGTCCCTAACGGCCGAGGTAGGCCTTGCGCAGGCCCTCGTCCTGCAGCAGATCCGCGGCCTTGCCTTCCAGCACGAGCCGGCCCGTGGACAGCACGTAGCCGCGGTCGGCGATCGAGAGCGAGACGTTCGCGTTCTGCTCGACGACGAGGATCGCGACGCCCGACTCGTGCACCTCCTTGATGATCTCGAAGTTCTTCTCGACGAGCACGGGCGCGAGGCCCATCGACGGCTCGTCCATCAGCATCAGCTTCGGCCGCGACATCAGCGCCCGCGCCATCGCCACCATCTGCTGCTCGCCGCCGGAGAGCGTGCCCGCGAGCTGCGAACGCCGCTCGTACAGCAGCGGGAACAGCTCGTAGACGCGCTCGAAGTCCTCCTTCTCGGGCGAGCCGCGCAGGTACGCGCCCATCTCCAGGTTCTCGAGCACCGTCATCGGCGCGAACAGCCGGCGGTTCTCCGGGACGATCGCGATCCCGCGTGCGATGCGGTACGAGCACGACCGCCGGGTCACGTCCTCGCCGTCCAGGAGCACCCGCCCCGTCCGCGGCCGGACGATCCCGAGGATCGTCTTCAGGGTCGTCGACTTCCCGGACGCGTTCCCGCCGAGCAGGCAGACGAGCTCGCCCTCGCGCACCTCGACGTTCAGGTTCTGGAGGATGTGGATCAGCCCGTAGTAGGTGTTGATCCCGTCGAGCTTCAGCAGCGCCCCGTCGCCGTTCGTGTTCATTTCCGCGCCGCCTCTCCCAGCCCGAGATACGCCTCGATCACCTTCGGGTCGGTCGCGACCTTCTCGAACGAGCCCTCGGCGATCTTCACACCGTGGTCGAGCGCGACGACGCGGTCGGAGCAGCCCTCGACACAGTGCATGTCGTGCTCGATGACGAGGATCGTGTAGCCGCCGTCCTTGCGGAGCTCGCTGATCAGCTTCGTGATCTCCTGCGTCTCGGCCGGGTTCATCCCGGCAGCGGGCTCGTCCAGCAGCAGGATGCGCGGCCCGGTCGCCGTCGCGCGGGCGATCTCGAGCCGCCGCCGGTTCGCGTACGAGAGCGAGTACGCGGGCTGGTCCCACCGGTAGCCCATGAGCCGCTCGCCGAAGAATGCGAGCCGCTCCTCCGCGAGCCGGTTGATCTCCTTCTCCTCGCGGCGCATCCCCGGGGTGCGGAGCATCGCGCGGAAGGGACCCGCCCTCGTCCGACCGTACACGGCCGCCATCACGTTCTCCTTCACGGACATGTTCAGGAAGAGCCGCAGGGTCTGGAACGTGCGCGCCACCCCGAGCTGGCTGATCCGATGCGGCTGGAGGCCCGCGATGTTCCGGCCGTCGAGCAGGATCTCCCCGGCGTCAGGCTCGTAGATGCCGGTGACGAGGTTGAACACCGTCGTCTTGCCGGCCCCGTTCGGCCCGATCAGGCTGACGATCTCGCCCTCCTTCACCACCAGGTCGAGGCCGGAGACGACGCTCAGGCCGCCGAATGCCAGCGAGACCTTCGCGAGCTCGAGCAGCGCTGCCATCAGACGATCTCCACCCGCCGCTCCCCGAGCAGTCCGTTCGGCCGCAGGATCATCAGAGCGACCAGGATCACGCCGAGGACGATGTACCTCGTCGGCTCCGGCTTCGCCAGCATCACGTTCTCCCAGACGAAGGCCGCGAGGTACAGGACGGGCACGAGCAGGACGGTGCGCACCCACCCGTGCAGGAGCGTGAGCCCGAGCACCGCCGCGATCAGCCCGATGTACGTGACCGGCGCGACCCAGGAGGCGAGCTCCTGCGGCACGATCACCCAGTCGGACGCCCACCCGCCGGCCGTTCCCGACACCCACGAGGGATCGATCGCCCTGGCGATCTCGTGCGCGGCGAAGCCGAACGCGACCAGCGCACCGGCGACCGCGAGCAGCTTCCACGAGAGCTTGAAGCCGATCACGAGTCCCACCCCGAGCAGGACGTAGAACAAATCGCGCGCGTGGCCCGGATCGCGCAGGAGCTCGAGCAGGACGCTGATGATGATCGCGCCCAGGACGACACCGGCCTGGCTGCCCTGCCCACCGAGGATGACCATCGTGTAGACGGTGATCAGCAGCACGAAGTAGAAGGTGAGCGGGAAGACGCTCGCGTTCAGCGAGGCGAAGAGCGTCCCGGTGAGCGCGGCGGTCGCGGCGCCGAAGGCGAAGCTCATCAGCTTCAGCCAGTTCACCGGCATGCCCATCACCTCCGCGGCGAGCGCGTCCTCCCGCTGCGAACGCCACGCGCGGCCGGTCC
>JBKPSO010000146.1:0-15648 GCA_046735055.1 Actinomycetota bacterium | reverse complement strand
GATCAAGGTCGCGCGTGAGTACGAGCGCGGGATCGTCTTCCGGTTGGGCCGACTGCTGCCGGAGCCGAAGGGGCCGGGGGTTTTCCTGCTGATCCCGGTCGTCGACCGGATGGTCAAGGTCGACCTGCGCACGATCACGCTGAACATCCCGCCGCAGGACGTGATCACGAAGGACAACGTCCCCGCGAAGGTGAATGCCGTTGCCTACTTCCGGATCGTGCAGCCGAAGGACGCGATCGTCCAGATCGAGGACTTCATGGTCGCCACCTCGCAGATCGCGCAGACGACCCTACGCTCCGTGCTCGGCCAGCATCTGCTCGACGAGCTGCTCTCGGAGCGCGACAAGATCAACGCAATCCTGCAGGAGATCATCGACGGGCAGACCGCGCCCTGGGGGATCAAGGTCTCGATCGTCGAGGTCAAGGACGTCGAGATCCCTTCGAACATGCAGCGGGCGATGGCGCGTCAGGCCGAGGCCGAGCGCGAGCGACGGGCGAAGGTGATCAACGCCGAGGGCGAGTTCCAGGCCTCCGAGCGGCTGCGCGATGCGGCCGCCGTGATGCAGGCGGAGCCGATCGCGATCCAGCTTCGCTACCTGCAGACGCTCCTCGAGATCGGCTCTGCGAACGCGACGACGATCGTCTTCCCGGCGCCGATCGACCTGATCCGGCCGCTGCTCGAGCGGGCGGTTCCGCCGAAGACCACGGAGTAGCTACCAGCGTGCCCGAAGCTGAGCCCGGCGGCCGTGAGCAGGACCTCGCTCGCCGTTTCCGTTCGCGGCGGGGGATGAGATCGAACTGCACCCGATCCTCAGATTCTGCTGCCGGAGCTAGCGCGCTGGTGGCGGCTCGGCATCCGCGGGCGTGTGAGAGCGGCATGGAGTTCCCCCGTTTTGGTGGACACCTGAGCGCTTGGTCGGCAGTGTCCGATCGGGCAGGAAGGATGCGCCACCATGCCACGGGGATCGAACTTCCAGAGGCCGTACCGGCCGGAGTTTCGGTGTGAGGCGGTCGAGCTGTATCGGCGCAGCGGCCGGACGCTGAAAGAGATCGCCGGCGATCTCGGCGTCTCGAGCGAGTCGCTGCGGATGTGGGTCAAGCAGGCCGGCATCGACGCCGGCGAGCGTGCGGGGCTGGCGAGCGAGGAGCGCGAAGAGCTGCGCCGGCTGCGGCGCGAGAATCGGGTGCTGCGTGAGGAGCGCGAGGTGTTGCGAAAAGCCGCGGCCTTCTTCGCGAGGGAGAGCGAGACCCGGTGAGGTGCTTCCGCTTCATCCGGGCGGAGAAGGCCAATCATTCCGTCTCGCTGATGTGCCGGCTGGTCGGTGTCTCCCGATCCGGCTTCCACGCCTGGGAGCGGCGTGCCCCATCGCAACGCTCGCTTCACGACGCCTGGCTGGTCGAGAAGATCCGCGCGATCCACCGGTGCAGCCGGGAGACCTACGGCTCGCCGCGCGTGCACGCGGAGCTGCGCCGCCAGGGCGTCCGGGTCGGGCGCAAGCGGGCCGAGCGGCTGATGCAGGCCGCCGGACTCTCCGGCTCGCGTCGGCGGCGCAAGGGCAAGACGACGATCCGCGTCCAAGGAGTCCGTGTTGCCGACGACCTCGTCGACCGCAACTTCGTCGCGGCGGCGCCGAACCGGCTCTGGATGTCGGATATCAAGGAGATCCCGACCTGGGAGGGCAAGCTCTACCTCGCCTCGGTGATCGACTGCTTCAGCCGCCGCGTCGTCGGCTGGTCGATGCGCGAGCACATGCGGGCCGAGCTGGTCGTCGAGGCACTCGAGATGGCCGTCGGTCGCCGCCGGCCCGCGGCCGGGTTGATCGCGCATTCCGACCAGGGCTCGCAGTACGTCTTGCTCGCGTTCGGGCAGCGCTGTCGGCGGAGCGGGATCGCGCAATCGATGGGCTCGAAGGGCGACTGCTTCGACAACGCCGTCTGCGAGAGCTTCCACGCCTCGCTCGAGAAGGACCTGCTCCGCCGCCGCTCGCTCCGCACCCGGCAGGAAGCGCGGACGGCGGTCTTCGACTACATCGAGGTGTTCTTCAACCGCGAACGGCTGCACTCGACGCTCGGCTACTGCTCGCCCGAAGAGTACGAACGCGACCACGAAAGGAGTGACTGGGCGTCTGGGACGGACCAGGAGATCGTCATAGAAGAACAAGCAAGAGCCGCGTAACGTCTACGTGTCCACCGAAACGGGGGAAGCCCAATCGGATCTCGACTAGCGACCTTCTCGCAGCTGCAGCCGGTTGCCGTCAGGATCCTGGAACACTGCGATATAGCCCCAAGGGTACTCGAGCACCCCCGCTTCGAACTTCACGCCGCGTGACTTCAGCACCTCGAACGCCTTCCGGCAATCCCCCGTCTCGATGGTGTACTGCGCCGGGATGCGGCCGTCTACCGGCAGGGCCTGCCCGGGTGTCCCTGGCCAGAGCACTAGCTGAAAGTCCTGACCCTTGACGGCGACGGTCAAGAACCGCGGTCCGTCGGGTGTCGAGCCGTCGGCCCGCTGTGTCGGGCTGTCGGCCCGCAGCTCGAAGCCAAGGACGTTTGTATAGAAGTCGAGCGCCCTGTCCTGGTCGCTGACGAACACGCTTGTATAGACGATTCTTTCCAGCATTGTTGTTCCTCCATCGCTCGTGATCATTACGACTCGCTGGTACGACGAACGAGCGGGCGGGGCGGGGACAACCCGGATTGGACCGACCGGTCAGCCGCCGGCAGGCGGCAGCTCGTCGGCTTCGGGCATGTCCGGCATCGACATCTAGCCAGACGAGGACCCCGTTCATAGCCTGTGCTCGGGCCGGGTCGTGGCAGCGCCCGGGCGTTCGGCTCGCCTCCCGGGCCTATCCATCCTCGCTGTTTATGTAGTTGCGGCCTCCTGTCCTTCTGGGGCTTCCGCCTGCACGGCCTGTTCGGCGCTCGACGGCACCCCAGGCGCGCTGATGCTGACCCTCGTCCAAGACACCCGAACGCGAGGTCTGCCTCAGCTTGCTCGAACGCTGTTAGCGCGACGGGCACCTGTTCGTGATCGGCGACAAAGGCTACGCCGGCCGCGAGTTTCAGGCAACGCACCGAATCGATCTTCCGGACCTCCAAAGACCTGCTCACCCTCGAACGCCGCCCGCTCGTACCCTCCGCGGCCTCGGCAGACGCAGCGAAGCGCAAGGTTTCGCGGTCTGCGGGATCTGTTATAGGACAGGTGACACCTGAAGAAGAGGTGATTTCGACGTGAGCAAGCCAACCGGTTCCATGCGGGCGCGGCGCCTTCGTATCGTCGCTGCCGCGATCGTCTCGATCGGTCTGCTCGTACCCCTTGCGGCGTTCGGGGCGAGTGGCAACGGCCAGAGCCCAAGTGCCGCCCAGTACCAGATCACGATCTGCCACCACACGCATTCGAAGAAGCACCCGATGGTGACGATCTCGATCAGCAACAACGCCTGGAAGGCGCATCAGCGTCACGGCGACACGCTCGGTGCGTGCCCGCCGCCCGCCGAGGCCAAGCACGAGAAGAGCGGGCAGAACGGAAGCCATCCGAGCCACCCGAGCCACCCGAGCCACCCGAGCCAGGGGCAGAACGGAAGCCAGGGCAACCCCGGTAAGGGCCACGGCAAGTAGACCGAACCTCAGAGGACATAGCGATTACGAGAGCCCCGCAGCGCCGGGCTCTCGTGCGTCAGGGGCCCGTGCCGCCGAGACCCGGTGCGAGTTGCGCGACCAGCGCGAAGACGGCCAGCCCGACGGCGAGTGAGACGACGACGGCGCGACCCGTCGAGGACAACACCGGCGACGCGGCGGGCTCACGGTTGGCGACGACGACGGCCGCTGCGCAAGCCAGAGCTGCGAGTGTCACCGTCGGCATCTCCCAGTCCCAGTCGAGGGCAACGTGCGCCAGGAACACCACGTAGGCGCCCGTCGCCATCGACGTGAGCGGATGGAATCGGACCCTGAGCGCCGCCACGAGCGGAAGAATCAGGATCGAGGCGAGCACGACGAGCCCGAGGGAGCCGACCTCCGCCAGCGTCTCGAGATAGAGATTGTGCGCATCGAGTGCGCCCCCTGCCAGGGTCAGCTTGCCGTAGTGCGTCCAGTAGTCCCCGAACGTGCCCGCTCCTGACCCGAGCCACGGATGCGCGGCGAACTCCCTCCAAGCCACGTGCCAGTACGCCGGCCGATACCCGGTTGTAAAGAACCGCTCGACCCGGGCGTGCGCCAGGGCGCCCACGACGACTGCACATGCGAGAAACGCTCCGGCCGAGAAGCGCCAACGTCGCGGAGCGCGCGCGATCTGTCGCCGCACCTTCTCCGCCGCCGGGCACGCCAGCGCAGCGACCGCGGCCGCGAGGACGATCCCTAGCGCGAGGAGCCTCGCGTGGTTCTCGGCGGCGGTCGGCCCGCTGAGCCGCGCACGAGCGCTCAGAGCGACGATGGCCGCGGCGATCGGGCCGAGGACGATCAGGGCGCCCACCAGCTGCATCCGGTCGCGGTCGAGCAGCAGCATCGTCCCGAGGCCGACGGCGACCGCCACGGCGCTCGCACGGCTGGAGGAGAGCCAGATTGCGGCAGCGAACGGCGCGACCGAGGCCGCCGCGAGCGCCCGGAGACCTTGGCTCGGCGCCCGCACCGCAAAGCCGACCGCGAGAACGATCCCGAGTCCGGCCAGAATGCCCATCGCGTTCGCATAGCCCAAGGGCCGGAAGAGGAGGTTTCCTTGAAACTCGTCGGGCCGACGCTCGAACGCCACGAGGTACCGCGCGAGCCCGTATGTGATGACGACGCCCGCGGCGGTGATGACGGCACCCAGGACGTACGGCGGCGAGCGCCGCGTTGACAACAGGACGATCGCGCCGACCGCTGCGAGATAAACGAGGGCGCGGCGGGCCTCGAGCAGCGACTCCGTCGGATTGACCGACCACGCGGCCGAAAACGCCGTCCAGACGACGAACCCCGCGAAGGAGCCAATCCATGCCCATTCGAGCGCCGTGAGCTCGACGCGCAGGCCGAGCAGGAGGGCGACCGCTATGAGCCACAGGAAGCCGACGGCGGCCGCCGCCCAGCTGCCGGAGAAGAACCCGCCGTTCTCGAACGCGGTGGCGACGAGCGCGACGAAGACGGCCAGGGCCGGAAGACCGTCCCGCAGCCCGGGATCGAGCCGAAGGAGCTCGCCGGTTCGGCCGGCGGCAGGCGCGTCGGTCACCTCACGAACGCTAGATCCGATCGACGGTCGAGGCGACACGAGGCCACCCCGCACCGCTGATCAGAACGGTCTAGCCCAACAGACCCCAAACACGCACGGACCGCCGCCACAAGAGACGGAGCCTCATGGCCCGGATGGCGGTGCCTTCCAGAGCGTCGACGAGCTCGACTCGAGCGTGCTCGTGCCCCGCGTCGGCGAAGCCGCGGCCGCGGTCGCAGTCGTCACGGGCCCGGCGCGAGGCGGCGAGTTCGACCTGCGCGTCCCTGCTCGCCTCACCCGGTTCGGCGGTCTCGCGCTCGACGAGCCGGTGCTCCTCGACCTCCCTGTTTCCACCGAACCTGCGCACGAGCTTCCGCGCCTCGGGGCTGTACTGCTTGCTCAGTTAGGGCATAAAGGGCTAACCGCTGACGTTCGGGCGCGGGAATCTCAGGCGAGAGGACACTGGTGCAGGCGAGAGCTTGCCTTTTCTCCGCCGTTAGGTACATATTTGGAGTATTGGCCGCTCCGTGATGGGCCTAACCCAAGAACGGAGGTTGATGTGTTGCTCGCAACTCACGGCTGGTGGCCTTGGCTTCTGACGTTGTTCATTCTCGTTCTGATCGTGTGCGGCGTAATCGCCTACTTCGTCAAACGCCGCAGGGCGGCGGCCTGACGAGTCAACGGGGCCGGTGGGTCGGACGCGGCCACAGGCCTCGATGTCGCGTCTTTGGGCCAAGACTGACTCCTCCAGTTAGGTCAAAACGTCTGAACCTCAGAGCAGTCAGCGGCTCAGCGGGTGCCGGCCCATAGATGCAGGCCGCACCCCTTTTCACAGAAATGCACACCTAGTGCTGCACTGAGGTCGCCTCAGAGGTCACCGTCGGCTTCGAGGCGGGCCATCGCCGTACGCCAGACAGCCTCGTCGTCAGGCGCCCGACCCGCCATGCGCTCGCGCTCGTCGCTGACCGCGTCGCGCAGCACCCTGCTCGCCCAGCCCCGGCTTGTCTCGGTGCTCCTCGAACCAGGCGCCGAGCTCGTCCGGCAGGTAGACGCACACGTCCACGCGCCTCCTACGGTACCCGGGGAGCTGGGAAGAGCGGCGTCGAAAACGCGGCTGCGCGAAGAACAGGGCTTCGGGGTGGGGCGGCCGCCGGCCAGAGATTCCGACGACGGCTCGCGTTCGCATTTCGTGCGCGGTCGCGTCGCGTGTTCTTTTCTCTCGCGCTCGTGCGCTCGCGCTCGCTCGCCTTCGCGTCGACACCGGATCGAATCGAGTGACTGCGCGCGCGCGACCGATGAGCTCCGCGCCTCGGTGCGGTCATAACGAGAAAGACGACCACGAGAGAAGGGACGAACCCATGAAACTCACCACCATGACGCAAGTCACCGTCGATGGAGTGATGCAGGGAAACGGCGGCGCGTCGGATGAGGACCGCAGGAACGGATTCGAGCGCGGCGGATGGGCCATGGGGGTGTTCGACAACGAGACCATGACGTTCATCAACCAGACCTACGAGCGCGCCGACGCGTTCCTGTTCGGCCGCCGGACCTACGAGCTCTTCGCCGGCTACTGGGGCGCAGAGGAGCGGGCTCGCGCCGCGGCGGAAGATCCGGGCAACCACCAGATCGCAGCTGCCTTGAACACGAAGCCCAAGTACCTCGCATCGAGCACGCTCACCAAACCGCGCTGGGCGAACACGACCCTCCTCTCCGGTGACCTCGCGGCTGCCATCGGCGAGCTGAAAGCCAAGCCGGCGGGTGAGCTGCAGGTGCACGGAAGCGGTGCCCTGATCCGATGGCTGCTCGAAAACGACCTCGTCGACGAGATCAACCTGCTCATCGTCCCCGTGGTCCTCGGCCAGGGCACGCGGCTGTTCCCCGACGCCGGCCCGGACATCGCGCTTGACCTGGTCGACTCGCGAGCCGACTCGAAGGGCGTAACGATCCAGGTCTACCGGCCCACCGGACGCCCGCAGTATGCAACCGCCAGCGCGTAGCGTTTCGGGCCGCTCGCCCGGCCCTCGCTTTACGTAGTTGCGACCTGCCGCACTTGGACCAGAGTCAACGTGATTTATGAGGCGGGCGCAGCCGCGTCCGCGAGCAGTCTGTTCGTCTCGGCGAGCGCCGGCCGCAGCTCCCCTACTCGCGAGTCAGCGCGCGAATCAGCTCAGCCCGCTGCGGCCAACCCGCGATCAACTCCTCCGCGCTGGCGGCCTCGAAGTCGCTGAGGACGAAGCCTGGGGCCATCGTGTTGCCGTAGACGGCGAACTCGCCACTGGGCCACAAGCGCGCGCCCATGTAAACCCCCGCCTCGACAACCGTCTGCACGCGTTGGCCGGCGAGGACGTCGTGTCCGAGGATGACCAATTCGTCACTGCCATCAGGGTAAAGCAGCAGCAACTCGATCGGATCGCCGAGATAGAAGTGCCAAATCTCGTCGGTCGGCAGACGGTGCATATCCGAAAAGACGGAAGGATCGTCGACGAGCAACGCGACGATCGCCGAGCAGAGCGGTTTGCCGTCATGGCCGACCCTTGTCATCGACGTAGAACTGCGAGAAGCGAACGTTCTCGGTTGGCATCGTCCTCAGGTTCCAGAGTTCGACGAGCTGTTCGGGCGTCGGACGAGCGATGGCGGCACCTCCTGGACCTGAACGCTCCGTCGTCGTGTGGGGCACCAAACTCCGGTGCGCATCGCGGCAAATCTGCGATCGCGGGAAGGACACTAATTTTGACACCCGTAGGGTTCACACCCGTCGCACACGGCCCGAACGAAGCGCTCTGCGATCGCATTCGCCTTCGGTACTAGCACCGGTGCAGGACGTTGCGCGCCTGCTGGGTTCAAGGGAACTCACCCCGGCACGTGGCGTGGATTGCTGGCCACCGGACGCAATGCGGATGGGCCGGGCCGCAGTTCGACACAACGAGGCCATGACGTTTCTAACCAGGTCTACCAGCGCGCCGATGCGTTCGTGTTCGGCCGGCGGACCTACGAGATCTTTGCCGGCTACTGGGGCGCGGTGGAAAGATCCGGGCACCCCATCGCAGGTGCCTTGAACACGCAGCCCAAGTTGCCTCGCATCGACCACGCTCACCGAGCCGCGCTGGGCGAACACGACCCTCCTCTCCGGTGACCTCGCGGCTGCCATCGGCGAGCTGAAAAGCCAAGCCGGCGGGTGAGCTGCAGGTGCACGGCACCGGCAGCCGGAGCCGCTAACTGTGCGAGCGACGGTGAGCGCGACTAAGCATCGCTGGACATCGACGAAAGACGCCCGACACGATCTCCCCGGTCACGGGGGTTAACCGTGCGTCGGATAGCAGTGGACGGGCCGCGCGCGAGACCCCTCCGTGGCGTGGTCAACCAATCGTCGCGACAACGGCGCCCTGGCCCGCGAGGCGGGCGTCGTAGGCTCCGACGTGAACGACAACCATCCGCGTTGACGCGACCGCGATCATTTCGCCCTCCTTCGCGACCCGGTTCGCAACGAGCACCGCCATCCAGTCCGGAACGACGGCCGGGGCGCGGTCGAACCCGGGCGAGGCGAGCCAGCCGCCGTCGACCGAGGTGGTGGCAAAGCCCTTGAAGCTCGCCGGTGCGGGCCCGCCACTGAGCGTGTTCAGGAGCCACCACGACGGGCTCCAGAACGTGACCCCGCCTTTGGCCGACGCGTCCCCAATGACGAATGTCCCGCCGGCAGGCATCGCGTACACGAGGACCGGCTCCGTCGCAACGCTCCTCGCGTAGAGCGGGTCGCCGTCAAAGCGCGCCGTAACGGTCGACGGGCCGAGCGCCAACGCCGCCGCCGGCAGCGTGCACGAGGCGTCGCCGGTCGCGCTGGTCGCGGTCGCGCAGGTCGCCCCTCCGGCCTCGAAGCGCACCGCGTGGTCCTGCAACCGCGCCGACGCGGCGTCGACTGTGTCGCCGAAGGTCGCGGTGACCGTCGACTGCGTGACGTCCAGCGTCGGCTTCGTCGTTATGGTCAGCGACGACGCGCGCGGCACAACGGCGACGACGGCGGTGTCGCTCGAGACGCCTCCGTCCGCGTCCGTGACGGCAAGCGTCGCAGTGTACGTTCCCGGCTGATCGTATGCGTGTGTCGCCTCCAGCGTCGTGCCGGTCGCGCCGTCGCCGAACGACCATGCGGCAGTCATCGCGTTCGAGTCGCCATCCGGATCAGTCGCGGCGCCCTCGAGCGTGACCGGGACGCCCCACGGAACGGTTGCGTCGGGCCCTGCGTCGACGACCGGCGGCGCGTTCACGTTGATCGTCACCGTCGCGGTCGAGGTCATCCACCCGTCGCTCACCTGGAACGTGAACGCGTCGGCTCCGTGGTAGCCCGGCTCCGGAGCGTACATCGCGGATGCGCTGCCGTCGGTCGTCGCCGTGCCGTGCGACGGCTGACCGACGATCGAAAACGTCAGCTGCTGCGGATCGGGATCCTCGGCTCCGAGCGGGATCGTCGCCGCCGTGTCCTGTTGGACGACGACGTTCGACGGCTGCGCGCTCGGCTGCGTCCAGTCGTGGAAGATCCGCCAGCCGGTGTTGAACGTCGAGCCGGCGAGATCGCCTGTGCACCACGAGAGGCCGGGGCCGCAGGCCGCGAGCCCCGGCTCGGCCGAGGGCGCGTCACTCGCGTGGATCGCCGCGGCGGTGCGGTCGAGGATCGCGGCCGTTTTGTTGTTGAAGTCCGCTGTCGGCAGGCCGGGGTTCGTCGGTTGCCAGACGAAGCCGAACGACTGACCGGACCGCCCGTCCTGCTCGTGCCGGAACGCGTACACCTGTGCCGCCATGTACGCCGACGCGAGCGTGTAGTCGACGGCCGGGGTCGGCCACGAGAACGAGGCGCTGTTCGACCACGCGCCGTTCCCGATCGGCGTGTCGGCCGTCGCGACGTACGCGGCCGCCGGATCGACGGTGGAGTACGCACCCGCAGCGGCGAGGTTCGCGTAGTGCTCGAGGTAGTCGGCGGTCGGCGCGAGCCGGTCCAGCGTCGTCGTGCCGGGCACGGCCCACCTGTCGACGCGCCCATACACCTCCTGCGAGAAGAACCGAACGTACTGCGACATGTCTATCCAAAAGGCCGCGTCGCCGAGCCAGCTCTTGACGTTCGCCTTGTAGGTGTCGAAGAACGTCGTACCCTGGCCGAAGTTGCTAACCCAGACGATCCCCTTGACGGGCGGGCCGCCGTCGCCGTCGTACAGGCCGTGGACGAAGTCACGCATGTTCTGGCGGCTCGGCCCCGTTCCCTGACGGACGGCCGACGTCAGCTCGTTCACCGCCCAGATGTCGCCGGCGGCGACTTCGAACCCACCCATCGTGGGCGAGTCCATCCGCCTGCGCGCCTCGACGCCAGCGTCGTACCAGCTGCCGTTGCCGTTGGCGACCCAATCGTTCCACGACGTCGACGCGGTGACGTTGACCTCGTTCACCGCGTGGAAGTTCGGGCCGAGCGCGCGGATCTGCGGCGCCTGGTTCGGCCCGCGCGGCCTCGTCTTGTCGGTCGCGATCGGTGGGATCGAGACGTAGTAGTTCGCGCACGGCGACATATTCGCGCGCATCTTTTGCGCGAAGCGGACCCAGTCGGTCGGCGCGTACACGATCACGTCGGTCGGGATGCACGCCGTCGCCGCGCGAATGCGCGGCAGCGGCGGCGGCACGAAGCTCGCGCTCCAATCGGGGTCGAGCGACGGCACGACCGGCGTGTCGCCGATGCACTCTGCCGCGCCACACCCCTGGGCCTGGTCGGCGCGCGTCGCAGCCGGCGCGGCGAGCGCCAGCACCGCCGCAAGGAATGCCAGAAGCACGGCGGCTCGCATGGCTCCCCTTCTTCGAACTGTCGCTGCCGACGTTACCACGTCAGTGGAGGCCCGTCACTCCCCAGCCGCCGTCAAGCCCTCACGGGGACGGCGGGCAGAGCGGCCGACAGCCGCCGCAGCATCGGATGGGTCCGGAGCAAGACGTTGCGGATCGTCGCCGCGTACCACTGCTTGCCACCCTGGGCCGCAGGGACACTGTCCTGGTTCAAGCTGTCGGCGATCGCGCGTAGGGACTCACACCACAGGCGCGCTGGCGGTGGATGCGGCGCACAGGAGTTACTGGAGGCCGTACAGGCTGTAGACGTGGAACGGCGCGTACTCGGGAACGCGTTGGTTCGAGAGACCTCGACGCCGCCTACGAGCTCGGCCGGGATCTCGAGCGCGAGTGCGTCTCGGCGGGCTGGCGACCGGTGGGGTGAAAGCTCGGCTTCACCAACCAGGCGCTTTGGCGCCGGCTTGGCCCTGGACAGTCCGATACGTGCGCGCATCTATCCAGAGACGCTCTGCGCGGGCAGTGTTGCCGCGGCCGAGTTGCTGCAACCGAGGATCGAGCCCGAGGTCGTCCTCGGGGCCGACCTCGCTCAAGGGGCTGTCGACGCGATCGCGACCGCGGTGGAGTGGGCCGCGGCGGGGCTCGAGGTGGTGCAGTGTCACTTCGACGGCTGGGAGATGACTCCGGCGGAGGCGGTCGCTGAGGCAGGCTTGCATGCGGCGCTCGCGATCGGTCCTCGAAGGGAGGTCGACGCCGCCGCGGTGCATGGCCTCGCCGCGGCGCGCTGCGACCTCTTCTGCGACGCCGTGCTGGTCGCGACCGGGCGCGGAACGGATGTGCTCGGCGGGCCACTGGATGGGTTGCACTGGTTGGTTCGGGGCCTCCCGGGCGCCTGCGGGCGGGCGAGATCGTGACCACGGGCACGCTGACCCAGGCCCTCCCGGTCGAACCCGGCCAGCGGCGGCAGCATCGCCTCACCGCGACGATCGCGCTTGACCCGCTAGTCAGGCGAGGCCCGCGGTCATAGCCTGTGCTCGGGCCGGGTCGTGGCAGCGCCCGGGCGTTCTCGTAGAAGCACGGCAAGCCTCCACCCGACCGTCCCACTTCCCGCAGTCTGCGACAGAAACGGCGCGGGCGGTTCGGGGGCGAGCAGCCCAAGCAGCGGCTAGATCGGTCGCTAGTCTAGGGGCTTGATGTGAGACGGAGGGCGGCTGCCCGCTGGCAGCCGCCCTCAAGTCGCCGCCCGTCCAAGGTCAGGTTGTGAAGCCCGTGAGCGCGATGTAACGGGTGGTGATCAGCGTCGAACCTTTCGCGAAATTGACGAGGACGATCGGCGCGAGACAGGTGCTCGGCAACGCGACGGTCGTCTTGATCGACGCGTCCCCATCGGTCGAGAGCGGGACAACCCCGGTCGTCGCCGCAGGGGTCGTGTTCGTGTCAGCGCCACAGAAGAGCGCGGCCGAGATACCGGTGACTGGGGCAGTCGTACCGGTAGCGGTAATGACGAGCGCCTCGACATCGAGCCTAAAGCTTCCGCCCTGGCCCAAGCGCACGCTTCCCTCCTCGAGCGACCAGCTATCGAGGCAGGGTCCTACACCGTGGACGGTCGGACCGCCGCTAATGCATGGCGCCAGCGAGGAGCGAAAGACTGGACGCGCGCTCGAACGCGTGGCGCGACTCGCACTGGCGCCGAGCGCCAATCCGAGTGAGCCAGCTCCCACCAGCACAAGCACGACGGCCACCACTAATCGTCTCGGGATATACACGACGCATCCCTCCTTTCAGTCAGGGACATCGAGCCTCCTATAACGGTCGAATCCGGCTCGGTCGCCAATTTGGGAGGCATGGCACCTCGGGAACCGGGCCGGTTGAGTCTCCACGCAGATCCAATAGCCGCACCTCCTGTGCCGACTCTGATTTGCCGCAAACTGAACGTCGAGGCGGGAAGTCGGGGATTGTCCCTCTCCTCTCGCAGCGACGATCCCTGTCGCGACGACGCGGTCGAAGGCGAGGGCTGGCGGGGTCAGGCCTCTTCGGCCATCGCCAGCAGGTCTTCACGCGTGATCTTGCCGATGAGGTCGGGGTGGTCCAGGTTGATGTGTTCCTGGGCATTGCGGATGAGCTCGTCGTCGGTCTCGCCGCGGACGACCTGGCCGCACTCGCAGTTGATCAGCTTGGACATCGACCTCTCCTTTCGCTCGCTGACGAGACGATTGTGCGAAAGACATCTTGCCGTTAGCTTGGAGGAACCTTGGAGCTGACGACACGCATCCAGCTATGCGGGCGTCTCGTCGCTGAGCTGGATGGGCGGAGGATCGAGCAGGCATTGCCGGGACGGCAAGGGCAACTGCTGTTTGCCTATCTGGTAGCGAACCGTGCCCGAACGACTGCACGCGACGAGCTTGCCGACGCACTCTGGCCCGAGCGAGCTCCGACCGCGGTCGACTCCGCGATCTCGGCGCTCCTGTCCAAGCTCCGGCGCATCGTCGGGTCCGAGCGGCTGGAAGGCAGAAGCCGGCTCCAGCTCCTCCTTCCAGAACACTCCTGGATCGACCTCGAAGCCGCCGCCGACGCGCTGCACCGAGCGGAGACCGCGGCCAGCCGGAGCGAGTGGGCAGAGGCCTGGGGGCCGGCGCGCGTCGCGCAGCACATCGCCGTTAGGACGTTCCTGGCGGGGGAGGACGCGCCGTGGATCGACGAACGGCGGCGGAGACTGGACGACATCTACCTGCACGCGCTCGAACTGACGGCGCAGGCCGGACTCGGCATCGGCGGCGGCGAGCTCGACACCGCCGAGCGCGCCGCTCGTACGCTTGTCGCGCGCGCCCCGTACCGAGAGAGCGGCTCCCGCTTCCTCATGCAGGTTCTCGCCGCGCGCGACAACCCAGCCGAGGGACTGCGAGTGTATGAGGAGCTGCGCGCGCGCCTACGCGACGACCTCGGGACAACGCCCTCTCCAACAACGCAGGCGCTACACAAGCGGCTGCTCGGCCGCTAATCCTCCTCTCCGCCTCTGACCAAGCGATGTCGAGGCCCCGCCAGCGCCGCCAACGGAGAACGCTCGCTTGAGATCATCTCGATAGTTGCCGACAACCAGCTTGGGCACCCGGGCGACCTTGGTTCCTTTGTCGGCGCTCGTTCGGTCAAGCAGACAGTCGACCCGGGCCTGCCAAGGGTTTGCCACGGCGGACCCGCGATGGTGGCCCTAGATCGGTTCGGACTCGCCCCCCGGCAGCAGGACGGTCGTAAAGATGCGTCGCGTGCGGCCGGGCGCGGGGGCGTTGGCGAGGCGCGGTTGGACGAGGGTAACGAGCTCGCGAAGGAACTCCATGAACTCGGTGTCGTCGAGCCACATTCCGGCCACGTTGTAGCTAGCTCCGTCGCGGAGCGGATCGATGCTTTCCCGCGCCAAGTAGCGGTCGGCGTCCCGGATCAGGCCGGCAACGAAAGCGAGGAAGGCCTGGCGGTGCTCGTCGGGCGTCATCTTCGCGACTTCGTCCCAACCGATCCGTGCCGCGGCGGCACGGAGGCCATAAGTGCGCTCGACCGCGCCGCGGACGCGTCGCTCGCTGACGACGCTGAGCACCCCGGCATTAACGAGCATCGCAACATGCCGATAGAGGCTGCCCGCCGGGACATCGGGAAGCTCACTCCGAAGCTGAGTCGTCGTCAGCGCCCGGTCGCCAAGGAATGCCTGCACGATCCGCAGCCGGACCGGATGCAGGAGCAGGTCAGCACTGGTCACGCACCGAGTTTACCGTTTAATCACAAATCTGTTATTGTTCCCATCGATGGAATCATTCACCAAACTGGATCGCATCCGCAGATGAGACCCGCTCTCGTCGCGGCAGTTCCTCTGCTTCTGCTCGCCGCGCTCGGGGCGGCAACCCTTGTCGCTCGGCGTCGGGGCTACAGGCTGGGCAGCAACACGATCGTCCGTTGCCGGCAAGGCCACCTGTTCACGACAATCTGGATCCCCGGAGTGAAGTTCAAAGCACTCGACTTCGGCGTCGCCAGGCTGCAGCGCTGCCCGGTCGGCAACCACTGGAGCCTCGTCACTCCCGTGCGCGACTCGGACCTCACTGACGAGGAACGCAACTTCGCCCGGGCACACCACGACGTACGCATCCCCTGACAGATGCGCGACGCGGGCGGCGCCCCGCGAAAGGACGAGAGTTGTCCGTCAGACTCTGCGAGTTATCCCCACCGCACTCGCGCCTGCGATGACGGAAAAGCAAGCGAGGTACGACGATCTTCCGAGCTCACCGCTCCTTTCGCATCGCACGGATCGACGTTACGTGCCCGCGAGGAGGACGCCTTCGCTCTCGAACCGCACCTAAGGCAGGAGCGTTGATCGTGACTGGTTCGGGGCCGCTCGATCGCGACTCGAACGGTCCGGGGTTTCGTGGGCAGGTCAATCCGGAGAGCGATGCGTGGCGCTCGCCTGGCCGCTGACGGCAAGGTGGCCGGCGCCAAGCTGGGCGTCGAACGCCCGATGGTTTCCCGTTCGATCCCGCTCAACACCGCGCGTTGCTGAACTTCCGGCCCTGCGGCAGAGAGCGGCATGACCTCGGCGAAACAGCGCACGCTGAAAGTGATGCGCGGCCCAGACAGATTTCTCCCAACGCGAGGCGGGTAGTGCTGTAGGACAGCGTCAGGCCGCGA
>JBKPSO010000145.1:0-5554 GCA_046735055.1 Actinomycetota bacterium | reverse complement strand
CCTCATGCCCGTTCAACCCTCCTTCCTGTTTCTGGCCGTCCGCTGACCGGCCGCGACCGGGCCCTGAAGGACGATCTTGGCGCGCTCCGTCGCGTCGCTGTTCGCAACGAGCGCACAGTCGGTGCCTTCGACTTGACCATGCGCGCACATTTTTCGGGCAGTCGTCGGCGTGGACGAGGGCGCGCTAGATTGGCTCTCTCCCGAGCACGAAAGGAGCCAAGTGCCTGACCTCGACGGCGAGCGGCTGACCTGGGTGTTCACCCAGATGCTTCGGATCCGCGAGTTCGAGGAGCGCGTCAAGCGGACGTTCGAGGAGCATCCCGGCGCAATCCGTGGCCACACGCACCTGGCGGACGGCGCCGAGGCGTCAATCGTCGGCTCGCTCACTGCGCTCCGGCCCGGCGACCAGCTGTTGGCCACCTACCGCTGTCACGGCTACCCGATCGTGCTCGGCACCGACCCGAAGGCGATCATGGCCGAGATCTACGGCCGCACGGACGGGCTCTGCGGAGGCTACGGCGGCTCGATGCACCTCATCGATGTCGAGCGCGGCTTCCTCGGCACCTCCGGGATCGTCGGCCAGGGGATCCCCCAAGCGTGCGGCGTCGCCTACGCGGCGCAGCTCCGCGGACAGGGTCAGGTCGTGCTCAGCTTCTTCGGCGACGGCGCGAGCAAGCAGGGCGCCTTCCACGAGGCGATGAACATCGCCTCGCTGTGGCGGCTGCCGATCGTCTTCGTGATGGAGAACAACAGCTACAACGTCGTCACGCGTGTCGAGCAGGAGGACGCGAACGCGGCTGCCGGCGAACCGCTCGCGGTGAAGGCGAAGGCCTACTCGATGCCCGGCGAGACCGTCGACGGCGGCGATCCGGTCGCGGTCTACGAGGTGGTCTCGGCCGCGGTCGAGCATGCGCGCTCAGGACAGGGGCCGACGCTCGTCGAGTCGCGCGTGTACCGCCTGAGCGCCCACGGCAACATCATCGCCCCGCCCGGCGTGCCGCTGCACTTCCCCGAGCACGAGGCGATCACCGTCTTCGGCAACGCAGAGGAGTACGAGGCGGCGAAGCGCGGCGACCCGGTGCCTCGGTTCCGCGCGCGCCTCATCACCGACGGGACGCTTTCGGCCCAGGACGCCGACCGGATCGCGGAGCAGGCCCGGACGGAGATGGAGGAGGCGGTGCGGTTCGCACTCGACAGTCCCTTCCCGCCCGCCGACGCAGCCACCGACTACGTCTACGCCTGAGAGGAGCCAGGGTGCTAATGCCACGCGAGCTTCCGTACATCGCGGCGATCGGCGAGGCGATCCACCAGGAGATGGAGCGGGACGAGACCGTCCTGCACTTCGGCCAGAACATCGCCACCCACGACGAGGACCCGTACCTGAAGGCGTTCGGTCCGGACCGCGTCCGCGTGACGCCGATCTCCGAGACGGCCGAGATCGGGATGGCGATCGGCGCGGCCATGGCCGGCTACCGGCCGGTCGTCGAGCTGTACATGGCCGAGTTCATGCTCGTCGCGATGGACCAGGTCGTGAACGAGGCGAACCGCTTCCACTACATGTCGGGCGGGCAGGTGAAGGTGCCGATCGTGCTCAAGGCAGGCTACGGCTTCACCGCCGGCTGGGCCGGCCAGCACACCGGCACGATCTACGGGATGTTCATGGGGGTGCCGGGACTGAAGGTCGCCCTGCCGGCGACGCCGGCAGACGCGAAGGGCCTGATGACGGCCTCGATCCGCGACGACAATCCGGTCGTCTTCTTCCACCACTACCTGCTCACCCTCGAGCACGGCGACGTCCCGGAGGGCGAGCATGTCGTCCCGCTGGGCCGGGCCAACGTCGTCCGCGAGGGAAGCGACGTGACGATCGTCGCGCTCGGCTGGATGCTCGGCAAGGCACTCGAGGCCGCCGACCAGCTGGCGGGCGAGGGTGTGAGCGCTGAGGTGATCGACCCGCGCACGCTGACGCCGCTCGATACGGCGACGATCCTCGGCTCGATCGAGAAGACCGGCCGCCTGGTGATCGCGGACCAGTCGACGCGGCACGGCTCGGCGGCGGCGGTGATCGCGGCCGAGGCTGCTTCACGCGCCTTTTCCTCGCTGAAGGCGCCGGTGCAGCTCGTTTGCGCGCTGGACACGACGGTCCCGTACAGCGAGCCGATGGAGGCCTACCTCCTGCCCGACGCGGCGAAGATCGAAGCCGCCGTCCAGCAGGCCGTCGGCGAGGCGCCGGTCCCGGCGTAAGCGAACCGCTGCTTCGCCGGCTCTGCCGGGTCCGTTCCACTATTCGGACACTTGTCTCGACTTGTGCAGCGGAGGGCGATAGGCTCGCGCGGTGAGCATCCTCGGGCATCGCGTGCTCCGGACGGAGGACGACCGGTTCCTGCGCGGCCGGGGGCAGTACGTCGAGAACCTCTCGCTCGAGGGCGCTCGAACGATCACCTTCGTCCGCTCGCTGCTGGCGCACGCGAAGATCAAAGGCATCGACACGAGCGCCGCCGAGGCGCTCCCCGGCGTGCAGGTCTTCACGGCCGGAGACATCGACTTGCCCCCCTACGGTCCCGTCCCGCTTCCAGGCCTGAACGAGAAGATGGGCCGCCCGGTCATCGCGAGCGATGTCGTTCGCTTCGTCGGCGAGATCGTCGCTGTGGTCGTCAGCGGCGACCGTGGGACCGGGGCCGACGCGGCAGAGCTCGTGATGGTCGACTACGACCCACTCCCGGTAGTGCTCGACCCGCACGACTCCCTCGAGAACGAAACGCTGCTCTTCCCCGACGCGGGCACGAACGTCGCCGCCCGCACGCAGCCCGCCGCACACGCCGACGACCTCTTCGACGGCTGCGACGTGCTCGTATCCGACACGCTCGTCAGCCAGCGGATGGCACCGTGCCCGCTGGAGCCCCGCTCGATCGCAGCGACGTTCGAAGAGGGCAGGCTCACTGCCTGGCTCTGCACGCAGACCCCGCACCAGGACCGCGATGCGCTCGCAGGAGTGCTGGGGATGGAGCCCGGGCAGGTCCGCGTCGTCGCCCCGGACATCGGCGGCGCCTTCGGGGCGAAGATCATGTCCGTCGGCGCCCTCACCGAGGACATCCTCGTCACCTGGCTTGCCCGCGAGCTCGGCGGCCCGGTGCGGTGGACCGAGACACGCAGCGAGTCGATGATCGCCCTCCCCCACGGCCGCGCGATGGAGCTCGCCTTCACGATCGGCGGGACGAAGGACGGGAAGGTGCTCGCGTACAAGCTCGATGTGCTCGCTGACTGCGGTGCCTACCCCGCGGTCGGCGCGTTCCTCGCGAATCTGACGACGCTGATGTCGAGCGGCGTCTACGCGATCCCGCGCGTCGAGGCCGAGGGCACGACGGTCGTCACGAACACGACTCACACCGCGGCCGTCCGAGGCGCCGGTCGGCCGGAGGCGACCCAGGCGATCGAGTACGCGATCGACCGTTTCGCCGCCGAGATCGGAGTGGACCCGGCCGAGGTCCGGCGCCGCAACTACGTCACCGAGTTCCCCCACACGAGCGCCTCCGGCGCCGGCTACGACTCGGGCGACTATGCAGGCGCACTCGAGCTGGCGCTGCGCTCGGCCGGCTACGACGAGCTCCGAGCGGAACAGAAGCGGCGTCGTGACGAGGGTGGAGCGAGGCAGCTCGGGATCGGCATCTCGTCGTACGTCGAGATCACCAACCCGCTCGGCGAGGCCGAGCTCGGAGAGGTCGAGATCGCGGCGGACGGCAGCGCGATCGTCCGCACCGGCTCGTTCGCGCACGGACAAGGGCACGAGACCTCCTTCGCGATGATCGTTGCCGACCGTCTCGGCCTGCCGCTCGAGAAGGTCACCGTCCGCAAGGGGGACACAGACGAGATCGCCTCCGGCACCGGGACGTACGGATCCAAGTCGGTGCAGATCGGGGGCACCGCCTCGCGAGCCGCGGCCGACACCGTCGTGGAGCAGGCGAAGGAGCTGGTCGCCGACTATCTGGAGGCCAATCCCGCCGACGTCGTCCTCGACCCCGCGCTCGGCCGCTTCCACGTCGCCGGCACGCCCGACCCCTCACTCTCCTGGGAGGAGCTCGCCACCCGCGCTGCCCAGGACCACCGGCTCGGCCAGCTGAGAGCGAACCACGAGTGGGAAGGAGCACCGACATTCCCGTTCGGCACACACGTCGCCGTGGTCGAGGTCGACACCGAGACGGGCGCGGTGACGCTCGAGAAGATGGTGTGCGTGGACGACGCCGGCACGCTCGTCAACCCGATGCTCGCCGAAGGCCAAGTGCACGGCGGCGTCGCGATGGGCGTCGCGCAGGCGCTGTACGAGCACTACACGTTTGCCGACGACGGCACGCCCCTCGCGGGCAACCTCGTCGGGTATGCGTTCCCGTCGGCGGCCGAGCTCCCCTCATGGGAGTCGATCCCGATGGAGACCCCGACGCCGGCGAACCCGCTCGGGGCGAAGGGCATTGGCGAGTCCGGGACGATCGGCTCGACCCCCGCCGTGTACAACGCCGTCGTCGACGCGCTCTCGCCGTACGGCGTGCGGCACGTCGACATGCCGGCGAACGGCGAGAACGTCTGGCGCGCGCTCCAGGAGGCGAAGCCATGAAGGTCTCGCTGACCGTCAACGGCTCCCGCCACGAGGCCGACGTCGAGCCGCGACTCCTGCTCGCCTATTTCCTGCGCGACGAGCTCGGGCTGAAGGGGACGAGCGTCGGCTGCGACACGTCCTCCTGCGGATCGTGCACGGTGCTGATCGACGGCGAGTCGGTGAAGTCGTGCACGGTGCTCACGGTGCAGGCGGACGGGTCCGAGGTGACCACGATCGAAGGGCTTGCCCCGGACGGCGAGCTGCATCCCGTCCAGCAGGCGTTCCACGAGCAGCACGGCCTCCAGTGCGGCTTCTGCACGCCCGGCTTCGTGATGGCCGCGGTCTCGCTGCTGAAGGAGAACCCGAATCCGTCCGAGGAGGAGATCCGCCTCGGGCTCGAGGGCAACCTCTGCCGCTGCACCGGCTACCACAACATCGTGCGCGCGGTGCAGGCGGCCGCCGGAGCGGTCAAGTGATCCCGGCTGCATTCGAGTACGCGCGCGTCGGCTCGGTCGAGGAGGCGATCGAGCTGCTCGGCCGCGAGGACGCGAGGGCCCTCGCGGGCGGCCACTCCCTGATCCCGCTCCTGCGCATGCGCTTCGCGCGCCCGTCGCTGCTCGTCGACATCGGGCGGCTCGAGGAGTTGCGCTACGTCCGAGAGGAGGGAGACCGAATGGCGATCGGGGCGCTCACCCGCCACTGCGACCTGGTGCGCGATCCGCTCATCGCGCGGGGCTGCGGCCTCGTCGCACGGGCCGCGCAGGAGGTCGGCGACCCGCAGGTGCGGCACCGCGGCACGATCGGCGGCTCGGCCGCCCACGCCGACCCGGCGTCCGACCTCCCGACAGTCCTGCTCACGCTCGACGGAGAGCTCGTCGCCAGGGGTCCCGACGGGGAGCGGACGATTCCCGCCGCCGACTTCTTCACCGGCCCCTTCGAGACTGCACTCCCTGTCTCTTATACACATCT
>JBKPSO010000144.1:0-7586 GCA_046735055.1 Actinomycetota bacterium | reverse complement strand
GGGCGCCGGGGGGGGCCCCGGGGGGGGGGGGGCGCTGCCCCCGCGGCCCGCCCCACCTCCCGCGGCGGTGTTGGGGGTTTTGACGGGGGGGGGTCCCCCCCCCGAGGCCGCTACCGGCCGAGCTGCTCGCGCAGCCGCTCGCGTGTGACGCCGAGCGCAGCGAGCACCTCGCCGCCGGTGCCCTTCGGGTCGGACGCGATCGCCAGCAGGATGTCATCCGGCCCGAACTGCTCGCGGCCCGCGGCGGTCGCCTCGGTCAGGGCCCCCTCGAGGGCGCGCTTGGCGCGCGGAGTGAACGGACGGGGGAGGCCCGCGATCCATGGCTCCTCGCCCTCGCCGATCCGCTCGGCGACCTCTTTGCGCGCAGCGTCGACCGAGACGTCGAGGCCGGCCACCCCGCGCCGGACCACGGCGAGCATCAGGTGCTCGGTACCGACGTAGTTGTGCTTCAGCGAATCGGCCTCCTTCTGGGCCTGGACCATCACCTCTTTCGCGCCGTCGTCGAATCGGCCCATGAAGAACTTCCGGTACCGTCCGCGGCGGCCGTGCTTCCAGCCGCGGCGGGAGAAGGGCGGCATCGGCATCCCGGCCGGCCCCTCGACGATCTGGTGGACGCGCTGGTGCGACAGCTCGAGCGCCTCGGCAATCTCGCGCAGCGAGCCGCCGGCCGCGTGCAGCTTCTTGATCGCGTGGTGGTAGTCCACGCGTGCGTGTGCGGTCTGGCTCTCGAGGTCGACGAGACGCTGCCGCACCTCTCTCGCCTCGGCCAGGACCTTTTCGTCTAGTGTCATAGACGTCTACTGTACTAGACGATCGTCTAGTTGTCTAGACGGACCTTCGGCCGGCGCCCTCCCGCGATCAGGCGGCGAGGAGCACGACGCCGGCGACCACGACCGCAGCACCCGCCGCGCGCCACGCCGAGACATGCTCGTGGAGCATGAGCGCGGCCAGGACGGTGACGACGAGGACGCTCGTCTCCCGGACGGCTGCGACCGGGGCCGCGGGCGCGAGCCGCAGGGCGTAGAGAGTCAGCGCGTACGGGGCGAGGGTGAGCGGCGCGATCAGGACCGTCTCCGCGCGAACGGCGCTCCGCAGCGCGTCGGTCCCGAGCCGCAGGCCGACAAACGCCGCGGAGAGCAGTGCCGGCCCGATGATCACGAGCTCGAGGTAGGCGAGCGGATCGGCGCGGGTGACGCCGCTGTTGTCGATCAGCGTGTAGCCGGCGACCGTCGTCGCGATCGCGAGCCCGAATACCGTGCTGGCCGGGTCGGGCCGCCGCCCGCGGACGAGCAGGATCCCACCGCCGACCGCACAGACCCCGAGCGCCTGCTGCCAGGAGCTCGTCGCGCCGAGCGCGACCACCGCGACCACGAGCACGAGCACCGGGGCCAGCCCGCGCGCGATCGGGTAGAAGACCGAGAGGCGCGCCCGCCCATACGCAGCGCCGAGCAGGAGCACGTAGGCGAGCTCGAACGCCGCGCTGCCCGCGACGTAGGGCCAGACGCCAGCCTCGACCCGCCACCGCGCCGCGGCCACGGGAGCCCAGACGAGGACGGCGATGCAGAAGGCGACGGCGGTCGCGGCCTGCGGGTCGCGCGTCCGCGCGAGCAGGACGTTCCAGATCGCGTGCAGGAAGGCCGCGGCGAGCGCGAGGGCGAGCGCGTCGGCGGGCATCAGCGCGTGCCGATCCGCAGGCCGAGCACGCGCGGCAGCGCCGCGACTACCCTCGTCGCGAGTGACGGCCGCCGCCCCGCCTCGTCGGCCTCCTCCACGGCGAGCAGGGCCCGTCTGACGAGGACGCCCCCGGTCGTTCGCAGCGGCTCGGGCGGCAGGCGCGGCGGGCCGGTGCGCGCGAGCGGCAGGCGCGACCATTCGTCGTCTAGAGCGAGGACGAGGGAGGCGAGGATCTGTCCGCCGAGCCAGCTCGGGCCGACGCCGTTGCCCGTGTAGCCCGCGCCGTAGTGGATCCGGGCGCGCGGTACGGTGCCGAAGAACGGCAGGTGGTCGCTGGAGACGTCGATCGGCCCGCCCCACGCGCGCTCGACCCGCGCCCCGGCCAGCCCCGGCAGGAGCCGGCGGAGCCCGCGCTCCGCCCGTGCGATCGTCCCCTCGTCCTCGAAGAAGCGCGCGTCGATGCGCCCACCCTTGCCGATCGGGCCGGAGCCGCTCCCCATCAGCACGCGGCCGTCGTTCGTCGTCCGGAAGTAGTGCAGGAACCTCCGGCCGTCGGTGATCGCCTCGCCGCCGGTCCAGCCGATCTCGGCGAGGAGCTCGGGCACCGGCTCGGTGAGGACGACGTAGCTGCCGAACGGGGTGAGCCGTCCGCGGACGGGGCGCCAGCCGCTCATCCAGGCGTTCGTCGCCACGACGATCTCGGGTGCGCGCACGGCCCCGTCGGCCGTCTGCACGAGCCCGGGCTGCACGCCGGTCACACGCGTGCGCTCGTGGAGCGTCACACCGGCGGCGAGCGCCGCCCGGCGCAGCGCGCGCACGAGCCGCGCCGGCTGAACCGTGATCCCGTCCCGGAACCAGACCCCGCGCCGGAAGACCGGCGAGCTGCAGCGCGCGGCGACTTCCCCGCGCGAGAGCGCGACGGCCTCCCCGGGCACGCCGAGCTCGGCCGCCGTTCGCGCGGCGCGGTCGATCGCCGCCTCCTGCGCCTCGGTCGTCGCCACCTTGAGCATGCCGCCCTCGCGCGCCCAGACGTCCTCGCCGAGCGCCCGGACGGCGTCGTAGACGCCGGCTGCGGCGGCCGCGGTCGCGAGCGCGGCGTCGGGCCCGAAGGCGTCGCGCAGCCAGCGAATGGACGCCCACAACCCGTGGCAGAAGCCGCCGTTCCGTCCGCTCGGCCCGAGACCGACGCGGTCTGCCTCGAGCACCGCGACGCGCAGCCCGGGATCGCGTTGCCTCAGCGTCAGCGCCGTCCAGAGCCCCGTGTAGCCGCCGCCGACGATCGCGACGTCGGCCTCCGCCTCCCCTGCGAGCGGCGGCTCCTCGGGATCGGGCGGAGCCTCCTCCAGCCACCAGGGCATCGGTCCCCGCATCCGGTTAGCATCGCCCAGATGGCCGAGCGCTCGTTCTGGAACCCGATGACGAACGTGGGCGCGTTCCGCGAGCGCGGGATGACGATCGTCCGCGGCGAGGGGTCGACGGTCTGGGACGACGCGGGCAACGCGCTGCTCGACGTGTCGGCCGCGCTCTGGTACTGCAACGTCGGCCACGGTCGCGCCGAGCTCGCCGACGCCGCCGCCGCGCAGATGCGCGACCTCGCGGCCTACAAGACGTACGACGGCTTCACGTCGCCGCGCACCGAGGCGCTCGCGACGCGGGTGGCGGCGCTCGTGCCGTTCGACGGCGCGAAGATCTTCTTCACCTCCGGCGGCGGCGAGTCGATCGACACGGCGGCGAAGCTCGCGCGCGCGTACTGGGTCGCGGTCGGCAAGCCGGACAAGCACGTCGTCATCTCGCGCCAGTACGCCTACCACGGCTCGAACGCCTACGGCACGTCGCTGACCGGGATGGCCTCGCTCGTCGAGGGCTTCGGGCGGCTCGTGCCCGACGTGGAGCAGGTTGCGTGGGACGACGCCGAGGCGCTCGGCGCCGCGATCGACCGGATCGGCGCCGACCGCGTGTGCGCGTTCTTCGCCGAGCCGATCATCGGCGCCGGCGGCGTGATGATCCCGCCCGAGGGCTACCTCGAGCGTGTCCAGGAGATCTGCCGCGAGCGCGAGGTCCTGTTCGTGCTCGACGAGGTGATCACCGGCTTCGGGCGCGTCGGCGAATGGTTCGCGACCGAGCGCTTCGACCTCTCGCCCGACCTCGTCACGGTCGCGAAGGGAATCACCTCCGGCTACATCCCTCTCGGCGGCGTGATCGCATCTGCGCGGGTTGCAGAGCCGTTCTGGGCGGAGGGAACGCAGAACGTGTTCCGCCACGGCTTCACGTACGCGGGCCACGCGACGGCGTGCGCGGTCGCGCTCGCGAACCTCGACGTGATCGAGCGCGAGGGCCTCGTCCAGCGCGTCCGCGAGCTCGAGCCGAGGCTCGAGGAGACGCTCCGGCCGCTCGAGTCCCACCCGGCCGTCGTCGAGGTGCGCGCGGGGGTCGGCCTCCTCGGCGCCGTCGAGCTGAAGGATCCCTCGAAGCTCCAGGCCGTCATCGACTCGGCCTACGAGCGTGGGGTCCTCGTCCGCGGCATCCGGGGCGTGGCGCTGCAGGTCTCGCCGCCGTTCGTGATCACCGAGGAGGAGATCGCGACGACGGGGCAGGTCTTCGGCGAGGCCCTCGACGCCGCGGCCTAGGTAGTCAGCTCCACCGCCAACTCTTCGAAGACCGCGACGTACCGCTCGACGGCCTCGTCGGTGTGCTGGACCGACAGCGTCCACTCCTCCTCGCGGCCGGGAGTGGCGAAGATGCCGCGGTTCATGTTCCAGAGCCAGGCGAGCTCGGTCAGCTCGACGTCCTGGTGGGCCTTGAACGTCTCGTAGTCGACCACTCGCACGGGCGAGAATGTGACGCAGCCCTTCGCACCGATCCCGACCGGGTAGCCCGGCAGGCGGTAGTTCTCGACCACGCGGCCGCAGCCTTCCATCAGCTGGTCGTTCAGGCGGTTCAGGTGCCCGTACGCCTCCGGGGTGAGGACCTCGAACAAGCTCGCCCGCGCCGCCGCCATCGACAGCGGATTGCCGTTGAACGTCCCGACCTGGTATACGCGTCCGTCCTCGACGCACGCCATCACCTCGTTGCTGCCGCCGACCGCGCCCGACGGGAGTCCCGCGCCGAGCGACTTCGCGACCGTGACCATGTCCGGGACGACCCCGAAGTGCTCGACCGCACCGCCGCCGGCGATCGTCAGCCCCGTCTTCACCTCGTCGAAGATCAGGACGATCCCGTGCCGCCGGGTGAGCTCGCGGACGGCCTCGAGGTAGCCCGGCTCGGGTAGGACGACCCCGAGGTTCATCATCGCCGCTTCCATGATCAGGCACGCCGGCAGGCGATCCTCGGCCGCGAGCCGTTCGATCCGCCTCTCCGTCGCGGCCGCGTCGTTGAACGGCACGGGCACGGTCAGGTCGACGACGGCCTGCGGGATTCCGGCCCCGTACGGCAACGATGCGAGGTCCTCGCGGTCGCCGAACCTCTGGTAGGCGACCCCGATCGAGACCATCACCGTGTCGTGGTGGCCGTGGTACGAGCCGAAGATCTTCAGGACCGTGTCGCGCCCGGTATGCGCACGGGCGATGCGGATCGCGTCCATCGTCGCCTCGGAGCCGGAGTTCGTGTACCGCCACTCGGGCAGCCGGAAGCGGCGGGCGAGCTCCTCCGCGACCACGACCCCGTCCTCGGTCGGTGCGCCGAAGTGCGTGCCGAGCGCAGCCCGCTCCTGGATCGCGCGCGTCACCGCCGGATGCGCGTGGCCCTGGGTCATCGCCCCGAAACCGTTGTGGAAGTCGAAGTACTCGGTTCCGTCCACGTCCCAGACGCGCTGCCCCTGGCCGTGGGTCAGGTAGATCGGCCACGGCTCGCGCACCTGGTAGGAGGACGCCACCCCGCCCGCGAGAGTGCGTCGCGCCCGCGCGTACATCGCCTTCGACGCCTGGGTGCGCTCGTCGAGCCGGGCGCCCTCGCGCTCGATCAGCTCGCGGATGCGGGTGCGGTCGATCTGGACGAGTGCGTGAACGGCCATAGGGATCTCCTTCTCAGGCGGTTTGGGCAGCCGCACGCCGCTGCCAGAGGACCTGCGCGAGCATAACGGCCACGGCGATCGCGAAGATCGCAGTGCCGACGACGTTGATCTGTGGCGGCGTCGCCGCGCGCGCGGCGCCCCAGACGAAGAGCGGGAACGTCACCGTCGTCCCGGCGTTGAAGTTCGTGATCACGAAGTCGTCGATCGAGAGCGCAAAGCACAGGAGCAGCGCGGCGAGGATCGCCGGGGCGATCAAGGGCAACGTCACCTTGCGAAAGGTCGTCCACTCGTTGGCGCCCAGGTCCATGGCCGCCTCTTCGAGGTGGCGATCGAAGCCGACGAGGCGCGCCTTCACGGTGACGACGACGAAGCTGATGCAGAACATGATGTGGGCGATCAGGATCGTCCAGAAGCCGAGCGACGCATTGAGGCTCAGAAACAGGGTCAAGAGCGAGGCCCCGAGCACGACCTCGGGCGTCGCCATCGGCAGGAAGATGAACATGTTCGTCGCGCCTCGCCCGCGGAAGCCGTAGCGCACGAGCGCCAGCGCGATCAGCGTACCGAGGCCGGTCGCGAGGACGCTGGCCAGCGCGGCGATCTCGAGCGAGGTCTGCAGCGCGGAGGTCAGTCCCGGGACGGCATCCCAGTGCAGCCAGTTGTCCCAGGTGAAGCCCTGCCAGGTGTAGTTGAAGCGTCCCTTCGGGCGGTTGAACGAGAACATCACGACGACTGCGATCGGGAGCAAGAGGTAGGCGAAGGCAAGAAGGGCGTAGACGGTCAGGAGGTGACGCCCGACAAGCGCCAGCGGGCGAGCGCGGCGGCGGGGGGCAGGGAGCTCTGCGGCGACGGACGTCATCCCGTCAGCCGCTCCGTCCCCAGCACGCGCGAATAGACGAGCACGAGCGCGAGGATGATCGCCATCAGAATGAAGGAGAGTGTCGCGGCCACCGGGTAGTCGGTCAGTTCGAGGAACCGTGACTGGATCACGTTCCCGATCATGAACGTGCGCGACGTGCCGAGTAGCTGCGCGTTGATGAAGTCACCACAGGCAGGGATGAACGTGAGCAGGGTGCCCGCAAATACGCCCGGCAGGGACAGCGGCAGGGTGACGCGCAGGAACGCCTTCGTGCTGCTCGCGTAGAGGTCCTGCGCCGCCTCGATCAGCCGATGGTCGATCTGTTCGAGTGACACGTAGAGCGGAAGCGCCATGAAGGGCAGGAAGTTGTAGGTGATCCCGGCGACGACCGCAGTCGGAGTTGCGAGCAGCCTGTCGTTGTCGCCGACGACGTTGATCAGGTGGGCGTAGCGGAAGAAGTGAACGACCGGGCCCTGGTCGGAGAGAATCGTCTGCCAGGCGAGCGTCCTGATCAGGTAGGTGACGAAGAACGGGCCGATGATGAAGAGCAGGAGGAGGCTCTTCCACCGGCCGCCCCGGAACGCGATCCAGTACGCCAGCGGATAGCTGATCAGTAGGGCCGTCACCGTCGCCAGGCCCGCGTACTCGAACGAACGGATCAGCTGTGGGTCATATGTGGTGATCGCGTACGAGTAGTTGTGCCAGGCCCACGTGAACGCGTACGAGAAGTCGATCGGGTTCTGCTCCTCCAAGGACTGATGCGCCAGAAAGCCGAGGGGCACGACGAAGAAGAGCGCCAGCCAGGCCAGCCCCGGCGCGAGCAGCAGATACGGGACGAGGCCCCGATGACGATGGAGGAACGTCACCTCAGGCGCCGATGAGCTTCTGCCATTTCCTCTGGAAGTCCGCGTTGAAGAGAGCATTCGGATCGACGATGTGGAGCTGTGAGAGCATCCGCTTCGTCGGGAAGATGAGCGTGTTCTTCGCCGCCGCCGGATCCTGCTTCAGCAGAGCCTTGTCGGCACCCTGGACCGGACAGACGTAGCT
>JBKPSO010000143.1:0-15101 GCA_046735055.1 Actinomycetota bacterium | reverse complement strand
AGAAACCGCTCGAGGTCGTCGAGTCGGTCGAGGACGGCCATGCACCCGGCAAGCGCGCCCGCGGGGGTGCCGAAGAAGACGCCGATGCGCTCCCAGAGCTCGCTCGCGCGCAGGCGCTGGAGGAAGCCCAGCTCCATCACGACCCCCGTCATCCCGCCGCCGGAGAGCACGACGGCGACGTCCCTCGGCCCGGAGGACCCCACTAGTCCGAGAGGGCCTCCCGGGTGTAGACCCCCTCCGGGTTCCAGAGCAGATAGCCCCCGGTGTGCTGACGCCTCGCCGCGGCGATCTGGTCGGTGACCTCGATCAGCGTGTACTGGTGGGCGAGCGAGAAGTCCTGGAGCCACGGGATCAGCAGCAGGTGCGTTCCCTTCACCTGGCGCCGGAAATCGAGCAACGCGCGCGCGACCATCCGCCCCGGGTAGGCGTCCGGGTCCTGGATCCCGTACTCGCCCGCCGAAAAGTGCGAGGGGTAGACCATCGGGTAGAGTGTGTCGACGTACCTGGCCACGCGCCTCGGCACCTGGCCGATGCCGAGGTCGTGCGTCGCGGCGAGGCCGAAGACGTCGGCCGAGACGCGCACGCGGAGCGGGTGCAGCCGCGAGGACGCGTAGCGGAGGAAGCGCGCGACCGTCGTCCCCTTGGGCTCGGCGCGCTTGTGGCGGTAGACGATCTGCGTGACGTCGCCGTCGCTCGGGAAGCGCACGTAGTCGAACTGGATCTCGTCGAAGCCCGCCTTCGCCGCCGCAGCGCCGATTCCGACGACGTAGCGCCAGACCCGTTGGTCGTAGGGGTTCACCCAGCCGAGGCCGCCGCCCGTCAGCCAGCGCGAGCCGTCGGGCCTGAGCAGCGCGAGGTCGGGCCGGGCTGCGGACAGGATCGGATCCTCCATCACGACGACTCGGCCGATCAGATACATGCCGGCCGCGTGCACGTTGCGGACGACTCGGTCGACGTCGTAGAACCGCTGGGCGGCGCCGACCTCCCGGGCGAGCTTCGGCAGAGCGGACGAGACGAAGCCCACCTTGCCGTTCTCGTCCTTGACGTCGACCTCGAGCGTGTTCAGGCCGTAGGCCTTCAGGGCGACGTACTCGTCGATCTTCCCCTCGAGTCCGGCGAGCGCAATCGTCACGTGGACGCCGCGCACCTCACGCGGGTACGCGCGCGGCAGCGTCCGCTTGTCGACGCCGGCCGGCCCCTGCGAGATTGCCGGTGCCGAGGAGGTGGAGTGCTTCTTCCCGCCGATCACCGTCGCGCCCGCGCCGAGCCCGGCGCCGACCGCGAGCAGGATCGTCACCGCCGCAAGCCGCCGCCGGCGCCGCCTGACGATCGACTGGCGCCGCCGCTCCCGAAACCGCTCGTTCCGATCCAGGCGCGGATGAACGTAGTTCGGCACCGAGCCCCTAACCGTATGCGACCTCGGTCTACCCGTGCAACCATCGAAATCCGTCCTTTTCCGGCGCCGGCGGCAGCGGACTGGCGGGGAGATCTGCGGTCCAGTCGGGCCGGTTGTAGCCGGCCGGGGCGACGTCGTTCGGTGCATCGGGGTGAACGAGCGAGGCGAGGTACTGGATCTGACCACGACCCGGGCCGAGCTCGAACTGGCCGCCCCCGTACAGGGAGATCCCGCGCCCGGCGCACAGGTCGTAGAAGTCGAGCAGGGCGCCGAGCGAGCCGAACCGCGACGGCTTCGAGTTCAGCGCGCGCGGCGGGAACGGGAGCGCGTCCACGTCGGCAACCGAGTGAATCGGCGCGTCCCAGGTGATCCGCTCGCGGTGCGGCTCCAGGATCGCGGCTTTCTCGGGATCGCTCAGCCCGGGGTCCTCGATCAGCGCGTTCGGCAGCGCATCGACGATCGCACGATAAAGGGCAGGCCCGGCGGCACGACTCGCTTCTCGCCAGGTGTAGGACTCCTTGAAGTCGACGACATCCACGCAGTCGAGCTCGGCCAGCTCGTGGACGAGCGCCTCGTCCCAGTCGCTCGCCGGGTCGAGCTTGAAGCGCAGGTCGGGGTGGATCTCGCGCAGGCGCCGGAGTCGTCCCGTGCGGTCGGGCCCGAGGGCGGTCGAGACGACGAAGCGGACCGGCCGCGGCTCGCGACCGAGCACCTCGTGAAGGGCGAGGCCCGCCTGGCGCAGCGCGAGATCGAGCGCCGCCGCCTCGAAGCCCCAACGCCGGAGCTCCTGGACGTCTGCGAGGAGCGCCGAGAAGGAGGCGAGCGTGTGCTCGCCGGCGAGGCCGACCGGCGGGCCGGCGGTCCGGAACCGCTCCTGCTCGTCCGCGTCGTAGATCACGTCCTCGCCGATCCCCTCCTCCCCGCCCCCGGACAGCCGGATCACCGTCGTCCGGCGGAGGAACTCCGGGGAGACCGCCAGCTCGAGGCCCTCGAGCGTCACGTCCTCGACCAGCAGCGGCAGGCCGGCGACGAGGTCGGAGGTGTTCATTGGCTGGCCACCACGACGACGAATGCGACGTAGAGGGCAACGATCGTCGCCCCCTCGCGGCGGCGCAGCTCGCTGCCGCCGTACGCGAGCGCGACCGAGACCACGGTCATTCCGAGGAGCCACCAGGCCGCAAAAGTCTCGACGCCCGACGCCGTCCCGATCGAGAACACGAGCGCGGGGATCGAGATCCCGGCGATGATGTTCAGGCTGTTCGAGTTCAGCGCCTCGCTGACGACGGCGGCGCCGCGCCCGTGCAGCGCCAGGCGCATTGCGGTCAAGAGGTTCGGCAGGCTGGTCAGCGAGGCGAGCACGATCGTCCCGACGACGATGTCTGAGATGCCCCACGCGCGGCCGAGGTCGGTCGCCGCCTCGACCATTCCGATGCTCGCGCCGACGATCACCGCCAGCGAGCACGTGAGCACGACCGCGTCTGCGCGCGTGCCACGCGGAGGCGCTTCCCCGGTCTGCAGGTCCTCGATCTCCTCCCGGACGGCGACGACGACGAAGCGCCGAAGGGGGCCGGCCGGGACGACGCGGCGGAGCCGTGCCGTCCGGCTCGAGAGGAGGAAGACGTACGGCGCGAAGACGGCGAGGAGCAGGATGACAGCCCAGACCGCGCCGATCGCGTCCAGGAACAGCGCGATGCCGAGCCCGGTCACGGCCAGCGCTATGCCGCCGTTGAAGAGCAGGCCGTGCCGATGGATGCGGACGCTTCCCGCCACGATCGCACTCAGGCCCAGCAACGCCGCGAGGTTGAAGACGTTCGAGCCGACGACGACGCCGACGCCGAGCTCGCCGTGGCTCGCGACCAGGGCGGCGATCGCGGTCGAGATCTCCGGCGCGTCGGCGCCGAGCGCGGTCAGGATCCCGTGCAGCCCCTCAGACGCGCCGAGCCCCTCGCTGACCCGGTCGAGCGTGCGCCCGAAGACGAGGCTCGCGACGAGGCTCGCGACAACGCAGACGCAGAAGACCGGGATCGCGACGGCGACCGACATGCAGCGACTCTATTCGGAGGCCGTGCATAAGCTCTCTCGCGAACGCGGTGAGAGTGCTCGCCCACATCGGCTACCACGCGGACTCGGTCCGCGGCGAGCTGGAGGAGCTGATCGTCCGCGAGGAGCGCAACGGCAATCGTCGCGGTCTACAAACAGTACGTGAAGGCAGGCGGGACCGCGTCGCCAGTAACGGAGAGACTATGCGGATGACCGGTCTCGACCTGGGAGCGTTCGGATGGCAAGTCTGACGCGCGCCGACAGCAGGGCCGCGCAGACCGCAGCCGTCCCGTACCCGCTCGCGAAGCAGGTCTTCGACCGGGTCGTCGCGGCGATCCTGATCTTCGCCACGACGCCGCTGCTGCTCGTTGCCGTCCTCCTCCTGGGGCTGGACATCCTCTTCGTCCCGCGCGACTGGGGACCCTGGCTCTACCGCGAGCGGCGCGTGTCGCGCGGCCGCGAGTTCGATGTGCTCAAGTTCCGCGTCCTGCGTGCCTCGGCCCTCGCCGACCTCGCCGGCAAGCCCGACTCGTACGCACGCTTGTACGAGCAGGACAGCTCGAACCTGACGTGGGCGGGCTCGATCATCAAGCGCATCTACGCAGACGAGCTGCCGCAGCTCTTCAGCGTCCTGCGCGGCGAGATGAGCCTCGTCGGGCCCCGCCCATGGCCGGTGTCGATGGTCGAGCGCCAGGTCGCCGAGGGGCAGGACTACCGGCTCCGTGTCACCGCAGGCTGGACCGGGCCCGCCCAGGTTCGCAAGGACAGCGGCAAGAAGGCCCAGTCAACCGCCCTCGACCTCGAGTACGTACACCTCTGCCAGACCCTCGGCGGCCTGCGCCTGCTCCGCTACGACCTCGGTGTGCTCCGCCAGTCGATCGGGACGATGCTCCGCGGGCGCGGCTTGCGGTTTTAGCCGGCGGCTTGCGGTTTTAGCCGGCGGCTTGCGGTTTTAGCCGGCGGCTTGCGGTTTTAGCCGGCAGAGCCTCCGCTTCTAGGCGACTTTCCGGGCGTGCCAGCTGGGATTGAGCGTCGTCCGCCGCTCGGGGGGGCGGTCGATTCGGGCCCAGCCGCGGCGCTCGGCTTCGTCCTCGCAGAGGCGGCAGACGACCTGCTCACTGCCCGCTCCGTCCGCGCGCCAGTACCCGAAGGCCTCGCCGAGGAGCATGTTGCGCCCGCAGAGCGCGCACGTGACCATGGGCACAGGGTACGACCCGGGCATGACGGATCCTCCTCGGTCGTCCCTGGTGCTTGATTGCGTGCGCTATCAGCGCTATCATCACGCCGTGGCAGAGGACGAGACGTTCCACATCCCGGTTCCGCCGCCGCCGTTCCCGCACCCGCACCACGACGTGGTCTTCTTCCGCGAACCGGGCCCGCAGGCGCCCGGCGACCGGGAGCACGAGGACATCCTCCTCCGCCGCGTGCCGCGGGAGACCGCCGCCCGCTTCCGCGCAGGCGCAGGCGGAAGGAGCCTGACGCACGCCCAGTACCTCGCCGCCCTCGTCGAGCTGCACCGCCGCCTCCGCGAGGCCGCCGACGGCGGCGACGAGCGCATCGCGAAGGACCTCGACGCGCTCGGGCTCTCCAGCGTCTCGGTCTAAAGCTAGAGGATCGCGAGGTCGCCGGGCTCGAGCGAGGGCCGCCGCGACGACGAGTGCGCGACGATCTGCGTCGGGTCGACCTCGCGCGCAAGCGGCTGCTCCCCGCGTCCGCGAACGAGCAACCAGCGGGTCAGAGCCGCTCGATCACCGCCGCGATCGCCTGGCCCTGGCCGATGCACATCGTCGCGACGCCGTAACGCTCGTTGCGGCGGTGGAGCTCGTTCAGGAGCGTGGCCGTGATCCGGGCGCCGGTCGCGCCGAGCGGATGGCCGAGCGAGATGCCGCCGCCGTTCGGGTTGATTTCGCCCGCCTGCCAACGCTCGTGCAGGCCGGTGTCGGCGAGGAACTGGAGGACGACCGAGGCGAACGCCTCGTTCACCTCGACCACCGCGATGTCGTCCCAGGTCAGGCCCGCCTTGCCGAGTGCCTTCTCGCACGCCTGCGGGTTGCCGTGGAGCATCCGGTACGGGTCGACGCCGGCGAGCCCGAACGAGACGAACCGCGCACGCGGCTCGAGACCGAGGTCGCCCGCACGCTCCTCGCTCGTGACGAGCATCGCCGCCGCTCCGTCGACGATCTGGCTCGAGCCGCCGGCGGTGACCACTCCGTCCTCCTTGAACGCCGGCGCGAGGGCCGCCAGCTTCTCCAGCGACGTGTCCCGCCGCGGCGTCTCGTCGACGGCGAACAACACGCCCGCATGCGGGTTCGAAACCTCGATCGGCACGATCTCACGCTCGAACCGGCCCGAGTCGATCGCGTCGATCGCCCGCCGGTGCGACTCGTAGGAGTAGTCGTCGAGCTGCTCGCGGGAGAGTCCCCAGTCCTCGGCGATCACTTCGGCCGAGATCCCCTGCGGGACGATCTGCCACTGGTCGAGCAGCTTGTCTGAGAAACCGGCCCAGCCCGCCTCGCCGAGGTTCGAACCCATCGGCACCCGAGACATCGACTCGACGCCCGCGGCGACGACGACGTCCAGGTGACCGGCCTGGATCGCGGCGGCGGCGTTCATCGCCGCCTGCATGGACGAGCCGCACTGGCGGTCGATCGTCGACGCGCACACCGTCTCGGGCCACCCTGCGACGAGCGACGCGATCCGACCGACGTTGAGTGCCTGCTCGCCGACCTGGGTGACGCACCCCATCTCGACGTCCTCGATCGCGCCGGGGTCGAGCTCGAGTCGGGCCCTGAGCCCCGTCAGCACCTGCGCCGCCAGCTCGTCCGCGCGGACAGACGCGAGCGTGCCGTTGCGCTTGCCGATTGGGCTGCGAACCGCGTCGATGATCAGGGCATCGCGCATCGACTGCCCAGTCAATCTACCAGCGCGGCATGCAGCCGCCGCGTGTGCAGACCCATCAGCACGGGGAGTTCTCCGCGGTAGCACGGTTTGGCGTCCATTCCCGCGGGGAAAGCCAACGCAATGATCGGTGCCGCCCTCGGCCTCGTCGTCCTCGGGGTCATCCTGCTTTTCCTCTTTCCGTGGGCGGGCGTCGTCGTCGGCGGTGCGGGAGTGTTCCTGATGGTGCTCTTCCTCGTCGGCTTCGGCCGGCGCGCGCAGACCGGGTCGCCCATAGACCCGTAGACGCCGCAGAGCCGTAGACTCGGCGGGGCGAGATGGCCTTGCTCGACCGCTTCCGCCGCTCCGGGCACCAGCCCGCCCCGCGCAGAGCGTTGCCGCCACCCGGTGTGATCCGCCGCGAGCGACGTGCGCTCCAGCGGCTGCGCGAAGAGCGACTGCGCGACCTCGGCGGCCTGATCCTCGAGATGTACCGTCGCGACCGCTTCCGCGAAGACCTGCTCGCCGAGAGCTGCAACGAGCTCCTCGGCCTCGACGCGAGGCTGCACGAGCTCGACGAGATGCTCGCCGCCGCGCGCCGGCGGATCCCGGCCGGCCGCTGCGAATGCGGCGCCCCGCTCCCGTGGGGATCGCACTTCTGTCCGAACTGCGGGCGTCCGGCAGGGCAGCGACCGGTCGTCGCCTGCGCAGAGTGCGGGCACCCGTTGCCGGCCGACGCGCTCTTCTGCGCCAACTGCGGCGCAGCCGCGGAAGGCGCCGAGGAGAGCGTCGAGGCGGACGAAGAGACGGGAGGTGAGTCCCTCGCCTGAGGCGTGCACCTCCTGCGGGGCCGTCGCCGAGCCCGGTCAGGAGTACTGCCTCGAGTGCGGCGCGCGGCTCGTTCCGCCGCGGCGGCTCGGCACGCTGGGCAGCGCCTGGGAGCGCCGGTTCGGCCGCTATCCCGGAGACTGGATGTTCACCTCCCTGTTGCTCCTGCTCGTTGCCGCCGGCTCGGCGACCGCAGGCATCGTCTCCGGCCGCGACACGACGAGCGCTTCGGGCGCGCGGACGCTCGTTGCGATCTCGCCCGTCGTCGCCGCTCCCTCTGCCCCGCCCGTCGCGACCACGACGACGACCACCGCCGTCACGCCGGCGCCCGCCGCTCCGAAGCAGAAGCCGACCAGGCGGGCGGCCGGCCCGATCGCGTGGCCGGCGCGCAACGGATTTACCGTCGTGATCGCCTCGATCCCGGCCCGCGGAACGGGCCGCGCCGACGCGGAGTCGAAGGCGAAGCTCGCGCTCTCCCGCGGCCTGCGCAAGGTCGGCGTGCTCGTCTCGGACCGGTTCGCCTCCCTCCACCCCGGCTACTACGTCGTCTTCTCCGGCGTCTACGACTCCCTCGAGGAGGCGCAGACGGCGGTCGGGCGGGTGGTGTCACGGTTCCCGAATGCCTATGCACGGGAGATCGCCCGTTAAGGATGTGTAAAACAGCGTCGCGGCGGAAAAACGGCCGTTAGCGCCGATGGCAACGCCGTTAGCGCCGATGGCAACAAGACCCGTGACTTTGTAACACGCCCGGGAAAGGAGTAGACTGCCGCGGGAGATAGGCCGAGACGACGCTTAACAGGGGCGTAACAAAGCTTTTCCGCGACTTAACAGGAGATCGGAATACTGCCTTATGGACGAGTTGAGCGCCCAAATTCGTAACTGCATGTATCAGTACTCGCGGGCCATCTACCGCTCGATCAAGGATCTGATCGACCCGTACGCCGACCCGGAGGCGCAGCTGGAGTACCGGCGGGCCGTCCTCGAGGCGTGCGAGGAGACGATGGAGCGCCTCGCGAGCGACCCGCACTACTTCGCGAACCCGGACAAGTCCCTGTTCCAGGACATCCGCCGCTACTTCCCGATCACGCAACAGGCCCAGGTCGCCTGGGCGGTGCAGGAGGGTGTCGGCGCCGCGGTCGCGTTCGTGCAGACCCAGATCGAGGCGGGTGCGTTCGACGGCGGGGTCGCCCGTTGCCGCGCGACGACGCGGAAGGGGAAGCCGTGCCAGCGCACGCCTCTCCCGGAGCGCGACTACTGCCCCTCGCACCAGCATCTGGAACGCTCCAAAGTCGCGGCCTGATTTCCACAGCCGCCGGACTTCGGCGAACGATAAGCTCGCTGAAGGTTGTCGCACGACACTGACAAGCTGATCCGGCAGCTCTCGTTGGTCGCATTCCTGATGGCGGCGCGCCGGCCGCTGACGGCGCGGGACGTGAAGGGGAACGTCGAGGGCTACTCGGAGATGTCGGACGAGGCGTTCGCCCGCCGCTTCTACTCCGATCGCGCCGAGCTCCGCGACCTCGGCGTCCCGCTCCAGTCGCAGCGCGACGAGTTCACGGGCGAGGAGCTCTACACGCTCCGTTCAGAGCGCTATTTCCTGCCGCCGCTCGACCTGACCGACGACGAGCTGGCCGCGCTCCAGACGTCCTTCTACCTGCTCGAGGGGAAGTTCGCCTACGCCGAGCCGCTGCGGCTCGCGCTCCAGAACCTCGCGCTCGGGCGGCCGGGGCTCATCGACGAGGCGCCGTCGGCGACGGCCGTCCGGGTCGAGATGCGCGATCCCGACTACTCGCCCGAGATGCCGGGCCGTCTCGCCAAGCTGGAGACGGCGATCTCGAAGCAGCGCACGGTCAAGTTCGCCTACCGGGCGATGACGAGCGGCAAGGAGACCGAGCGCACGCTCAACCCGTACGGGCTGCTGCACGACCGAGGGGTGTGGTACGTCGTCGGCTCCGACCTCGATCGCGACGCGATCAGGACGTTCCGGGTCTCGCGTATCCGCGGCGACATCCGTTTCGCGACCAGGCGCGAGCGCGACTTTCGGTCTCCTCCCGACTTCGACATCGACGCCTTCCGCGGCCGTGCGGCGTGGCAGTTCGGCGCGGTGGCCGGCGAGGCGAGGATCGAGGTGCGCCCGGAAACGGCCTGGTGGGTCGAGCGCGCGTTCGCGGGCAGCGGCCGCCTGGAGGACGGCGTCTTCGTCACCGACTACGCGAGCCTTCCCCTCCTGGCGTCCTGGGTGCTGCGCCAGGACGGCCGCGCGCGGCCGCTCGAGCCGCACGACCTGCGGCGCGAGGTCGGCGACAGCCTGCGCCGTGTGCGGACGATCCACGAGGGCCAGCCGAGCGAGCCGGCCCGTGAGTCCACGGCCAGGGAGCCGGAAGGCACAGCGGAGCGCTCGTCGGGGCCGGTCACGGCGGAGCGCTTCGGCCTCCTCCAAGCGCTGCTCGCCTACCTGCTCGCCGCCTGCGGCGACGGCAAGGACGCGATCATTCCCGCCGCCGAGCTGGTCGAGCGCTTCCAGATCCCCTACGAGGAGCTGGAGGACCACCTGTCGCTCCTCAATCTCGTCAATTTCGGCGGCGGCTGCTACGCGGTCTATGCCGAGCTGCACGGCGACGAGGTGCACGTCGACAAGGAGCTCTTCGGGGACACGTTCCGCTCGGCGCCGCGGCTGACGCCGCTCGAGGCGCGCGCGATCCGGCTCGCACTCGAGTTCGTCGGACCGTTGATCGCGGCCGAGGCGCATCGGCCGCTCGACCGAGTGCGCAAGAAGCTCGAGGACACCTTCGGCGAGTTCGAGCTCTCGCGGACGCCGGAACCGCATATGGGCGGGCCCGAGGAGGGACTGGTCGCGACGCTCACCGACGCGATCCGCCGCCGGCGGCTGGTCGAGATCGAGTACCTGAAGGAAGAGGAGGACACGCCGACCGTCCACATCGTCGAGCCCTACTCGATCGAGCGGCGCCTCCCGCACTGGTACGTCCACACCTGGGACCGCACCCGTGACGACGAGCGCAGCTTCCGCCTCGACCGGATGCGGAGCGCGACGCTCGCCGACGCCGAGTTCGAGCCGCGCGAGGGCTTCGAGCCGGGCGTGCTGACCGGCGCCCTCGTCGCCCGCGTCCTCTACTCCCCCGCCGTCGCGCGCTGGGAGGTCGAGCGCGGCGCCCGCCTGCTCACGGACGGCTCGGCGATCAACGAGCAGACGGTCGGAAGCGCCGAGTGGCTGGTCGGCGAGATCCTCCGCTATCGGGGCGAGGCCGAGCTGCTCGAGCCGCCGGAGCTCCGCAGCCGGATCGCCCAGCGGGCGAGAACGCTCGCCCGCGAGCTCGGCGTCACCCGGCTGCGCGCCCCCGCCTCCGCGTAGGCGTCTACGTCGGCGCCAACGGTAGGTCGAGCGTGAACGTCGCGCCCTGGCCCGGCGCCGAGCGCACCGCGAGGGTCCCGCCGTGCGCCTCGGCGATCGAGCGGGCGATGAAGAGGCCGAGGCCGGACCCGGGCTTGCCGCCGCCGACGTTCGCCCGGCCGAACTTCTCGAAGATCAGCCCCTGCTGCTCGTGGGGGATGCCGGGTCCCTGGTCCTCGACGGCGACCATCACATGGCCGTTGTCCGCCCAGGCGCGGACGCCCACCTCGCCGCCGGCCGGCGAGTATTTGATCGCGTTCTCGACCAGGTTCATCAGTACCTGCTTCAGGCGCTCGCGGTCGGCGCGCACGGCTGGTATCGAGTCCGGCCCTCGGGCGACGACCGACACCTCGTCCTGACCGAGGCCCATGGTCGCCACGGTCTCGCGGACGAGATCGGCGAGGTCGACGTCGCTGAACGTGTAGCTGAATGTGCCGGCCTCGATCCGCGACGTGTCGAGGACGTCGCCGATCAGCGTCGCGAGGCGAGCCGTCTCGTCGCTGATCAGGGCGAGGAAGGACGCGCGCTGCTGCGGAGAGAGCTCTCGCCAACGATCCTGGAGCGTCCGGGCGGCGCCGATCACCGCAGCCATCGGGCTCCGGAGCTCGTGGGAGACGAGGGAGACGAAGTCCGCGCGCAGCGCCGAGAGCCGTCGGAGCTCCTCGACCGTCTCGCGCTCGGCCGCGTACGCCCTGATGTTCTGGACGGCGGTCGCGACGAGCCGTCCGAGCAGGCCCGCGAGCTCGATCTCGTCCGGCCCGAACCCGTCCGGCTGCCGGCGCAGGATCGCCACCATGCCGATCGGACGCACGCCGAGCAGCAGCGGCGCGGCGACCCGGGAGCGCAGACCGATCCGCGTCAGCGTCCGCTCCTCCGGATAGCGGTGGTCGCTCATGTCGCGCCGATAGACGATCTCCCCGGTACGCATCACCTCCTCGATCAGCGCGCCCGGAGGAAGTGCCTCGCCCGGTCGGAGCACCTGGTCGTGCATGTGCCCCGCGGTCGCCATCACGCGGATGTGCCCCTGCTCGGAGAGGATGATCGCCGTCCGGTCGAAGGGGATCAGCCCGCGCAGCTCGCGAATGAACGCGCCGAACGCCTCGTCGACGTCCAGCGACGAGCCGAGCGCGCGGGCGCAGCGGTTCGCGGCGTCGAGCAGGTCCGCGCGCCGGCCGAGCTCGTCGCGGAAGTGCTCCGCCTCGCGGGCTCGCTCCACGGCGCTCGACGCCTCCCCGCGCAGCCGCTCGACGAGCCAGCCGACGATCAGCGCGATCATCACCTCGACGCCGATCTGGAGCGTGATGTTGTCGTAGTGGAAACGCTCGTCGAAGTGGTCGGAGCGCAGCCGCTCGTAGACGACGAGGGTCGGCACGTTCGCGACGACGAAGCCGAGGCCGCCGGGGATCCCGTACCGGAACGCGGCCTCGATCATCACGAGGATCAACAGTTGCCGGACCGGCGTCGCCCTGACGAAGGTCAGCGAGAGGACGAACGACGTCACGATCAGGAAGTCGAAGGCGAGCGCCGCCAGGCCGAGCCTCGCCAGCCCTTGCGGCGTCAGTTCGTGGTGGGCGAGCCACCAGATGAGCGCCGCCCCGACAGCGAGGACGCCGGTCGTCGCCCAGGCCCACGCCTCGTGCCCCGGCGGATAAGGGCCCGTGATCGCCGACTGAAACGCCGCGAACGGGACCGCGCCGAGGCGGATCCAGGCGAGCCAGCGCTCGGCGCGGAGGCGTTGCTCGTAGCTCACGGTTCCCGCTCCGGCACCGGCAAAGCCGGCACCTCCGCTCCCTGTCCGCCTCCGTCGAGCCTACGGCGGTCCCGCTCCGCGAGCTGCCGCAGCGCCCACTCGGCGTGCTCGCGCAGCAGCTCGTCGTCTCCGCGCGCGTAGCGCTCGGCGAGCGGAGCGTCGTCGGGACGGCCGGTGTTGCCGAGCGCGACCAGCGCGTTCCGGCGCAGGTAGCGCGGGTCCTTCCTCGGCACATAGAGACGCTCGTAGCGCCGCACGAGCTCGTTGCCGTCCGCCTCGAGCCAGTCCACGAGCGAGACTGTCGGCTCAGCGCCCGGACGCAGCACCTCTCGCTCGCGCCGCTTCTCGACTCCGCGGTTCCAGGGACAGACCTCCTGACAGATGTCGCAGCCGTAGACCATCGAGCCCAGCGCCTCCCGGTATTCCTCCGGTATCGGCTCCGAAGCCTGTGTCCAGTAGGAGAGGCAGCGACCGGCGTCGAGCGTGCCGGGCTCGTCGAGCGCACCCGTGGGGCACGCGTCGACGCACAGCCGGCACTCGCCGCAGTCCAGCGAGAGCGGCGGGCTCGTCTCGATCTCGACGTCGGTTACCAGCGTCCCGAGCACGACCCACGAGCCGTGGCGGCGCGTGATCAGCATCGTGTTCTTGCCGTAGAAGCCGATCCCGGCCCTGGCGGCGCCCTCCCGGTCGACGTGCTGGTTGGCGTCGACGAAAACGCGATAGACACCGCCGAGCCGCCGTCCGAGCGCGTCGAGCTTTTCGCGCAGGTCGGCATAGGCGTCGTGCCACGTGTAGCGCGGGAGCCGGCCCTCGCCAGGTTCAGGCTGATCGGCCGGCGCGTAGTAGCAGAGGGCCGCCGAGACGACGGTGCGTGCGCCCCGCAGCAGCCGCTCCGGGTGGCACGACTCCTCCGGCCTCGTGATCGTGAAGCGCAGGTCGGCGAAAAGACCACGGGCGCGCCGCTCGTGGATCTGACGCTCGGTCTCGTCGTACGGCGCAGCCGGCGCTGCTCCGACCACGTCGATGCCAAGTTCGTCGGCGACCCTCGCGAGCTCAGCGCCCGTCACGGCGGCATTGTGCCGATTGTTCGCTTTGCACACGTGGCCGCGCCGAGACGCCGTGCGTAGCCGGCGACCTTGCCCTCCGCGACCGTCTCCTGCACGTTCGGATCGAACAGCGGCTCTTCCGGTTCCTTGCGCCTCGGCTTGCTCGCTTCGAGCGCGTCCTTCTCGGCCTTCAGCCAGTGGGCGTAGAGGTCTTCGTCCCCCGCCGGCGGGCGAAGGGCGTGGAGCCGCGCGAGCCGGCCGGTACGCGTTCGTGCCTGCGTGCAGATCCGGTTCGCCGCCGCGACGAAGGCGCGTTTGGAGAGGGGTGGCTTGCGTGCCGTCCCCCCTCCGCACCCGGCGACCAGGACCGCGAGCAGCAGCATGGAGAGCGCGAGTCGGGCCACGCGCCGACTATACGATCGACGGGTGAAGGCGATCCTGATCCGGGAGGACGGCGGTCCGGAGGTCCTTCGCTACGAGGACGTCCCCGACCCCGAGCCGGCAGCCGGGGAGGTGCTCGTCCGCATGCGCTTCGCCTCGCTGAACCACCTCGACGTCTGGACTCGGAAGGGCTTGCCCTCGGTGCCGAAGCCGCGGATCCTCGGTGCGGACGGCTCCGGTGTCGTCGAGGCGCTCGGGCCGGAGGTGGCCGGGCTCGAGCCCGGGCAGGCGGTGGTCGTCAACCCCGGGCTCGAGCACGGGGAGGCGATCCATGTGATCGGAGAGCACACTCAGGGCGTCCATGCCGAGCTGGCGGCGATCCCGGCGACGAACGTGGTTCCGCTCCGCGACGGCGTCTCGTTCGAGGACGCCGCCGCCTTCCCGCTCGTCTACGAGACCGCCTACCGGATGCTCGTCACCCGAGCCGCGCTGCAGCAGGGCGAGTGGGTGCTCGTCTGGGGAATCGGCGGCGGCGTCGCGACCGCGGCGTTCCGGATCGCGCAGGCGCTCGGCGCGCGCACGGTCGTCACGTCGTCGAGCGACGCGAAGCTTGCGCGCGCGAAGGAGCTCGGAGCCGACGTCACCGTCAACCATGCCTCCGGCGACGTGGTCGAGACGGTGAAGGAGGCAACCGGCGGCGGCGCGGACGTCGTCGTCGAGACGGTCGGCGAGGCGACCTGGAAGCGCTCGCTCGACGCCGCCCGCAGGGGCGGGCGCGTCACCGTCTGCGGCGCGACGAGCGGGCCGAACCCGCCGGCGGCGCTCCACCGCGTCTGGTGGAAGCAGCTCGACATCCTCGGCTCGGCGATGGGCACCCGGGCTGACTTCGAGAGCGCCTACGACCTCGTCGCCGCGGGCGCGAGACCCGTGATCGACTCCGTCTTCCCGCTCGCCGAGGCGCGCGCCGCGCACGAGCGGCTCGAGGCGGGCGAGCAGTTCGGGAAGATCCTGCTTGCCATTCCGGGCTAACGCCCGAAAATGGCAAGCTAGGGATTCGGCGTTAGCCGAATCCCAGGATGAACTTGGCGTCGTCGGACATCCGCTCAGGCGTCCACGGCGGGTCCCACGTCAACTCGATCTCGACGTCCTCGACCCCCGGAAGCTCCGAGGCGACCCGGTGGATGTCCTCCTGGATCATCGGGCCGGCGGGGCAGCCCATCGAGGTCAGGCTGTGAATGACCTTCACCGTCGGACCGTCGACCTCGACGTCGTACAGGAGCCCGAGCTCGACGATGTCCATCCCGAGCTCCGGGTCCTCCACCTGGTGGAGGGCCTCGAAGACGTCGTCCTTCGTGACCATGCCTCGAGTCTAGC
>JBKPSO010000142.1:0-5685 GCA_046735055.1 Actinomycetota bacterium | reverse complement strand
CCCTCGATTCCCGCGTCGCGCCAGAGGTCGAGGAGGCGGGGCAGCGGGATCCGCCGCCAGAGGGCCTCGATGCTCGGCCCGAGGAAGTCGCCGACCTCGGCCCAGCCCGGCGAGATCAGCCGCCCCGCGAGCGGGAGGCCGGCGCGGACGTAGAGCCGCCAGGCTGCACGGGCGGCCGGGTTCGGCGGAACGCCGAACTCGAGCCCCGCGACAGTGCCGCCGGGCCGCACGACCCGGGCGAGCTCGCGCAGCGTCGCGCCGGGATCGTCGACGTAGCGCAGCACGTACGTGACCGTGAGCGCGTCGAACGATCCGTCCGGAAACGGCAGCCGGTCGGCCTCGCCCTCGACGAGCTCGACACTCTCCGGCAGGCGGCGGCGGGCAACGGCCAGCATCTCGCGGCTCTGGTCGAGGCCCACGACCGCGCAGCTCTTCTGTCGGAGCAGCTCGAGCGCGACCGCGCCCGTTCCCGTGGCGACGTCGAGGACGGTGTCGCCTCGGCCCGCTGCGACACGCGAGACCAGGAACCGCCGCCAGCGCGGGTCCTGCCCGAAGGAGAGGAGGGTCGCGTAGCGGTCGTAGGTCGGCCCGAGCGGGGCGAACAGCGCCAGCGCGTGCGCTCGTCTCGGCGAGGCAACCGCCACGTCCCGAGTCTACGCAGGAAACGTGCCCTTCAGCATGTATCTGTCCGAGCCGATACCTACGGTGACCTGATGCCGCAGTGGATCTTCCTTCTGGTGCTCGCCATCGTCGCCTGGCTCGCGCTGTCGATCGTCGGTGGGCTGCTCGTCGGACGGCTGATCGGATTCGTCGAGCGTCACGCGCCGCATCCGCGCCGCCGGTCGGCATAACCAGAGCCGCAGGGACCGGTTTCAGGCTGCCCCTATCATCGTCTCATGGCCGATGATTTCGACGCCAAGCCGACGGTCGAGGCGCTGGAGGAAGAGCGCCGGCGGCTGAAGGAGCTGGAGCGCAACCTCGCGGCCGAGCGCGACCGGATCCAGGCGACCGCCGGTCGCGAGATCGCCGCCATGCAGCAAGCCCTGCGCGACGCGGCCGAGCGGGCACAGCGCCGCGAACACGAGCTCGAGACGGCCCACAGGCGGCTCGAGCGTAAGCTCGAGGGCGGTCGGCTGAGCCGGCTCGCGGGCGCGCGAGAGCGACGGGCCCCAGCCGGCGACGAGCGCGACCTCGAACGCCGCGAGCGGGAGCTGGCCGAGCGCGAGCTTGGCCTCGCCGCGGCCGCCGCGGCAGCCCAGGCCGAGGCGTCCCGGCTTCGCGAGCTCGAGAAGCGTCTGTCCGACGCCGGCCATGACGTAGGGGACCGCGAGGCGGTTGCCCGCCGGACGGCCGAGCTCACGGCGCGTGAAGAGGAGCTCGACCGCAAGCTGACGGAGCTCGTCGAGACCGAGCGGCGGAGCGTCGAGCAGCACGCGGCCCGGCGGGCCGAGCTGGACGCGCAGGCGGCGGGGCTCGTCGAGCGGGCCGCGGCCCTCGACCGGCGAGAGGCCGAGCTCGCAGAGCGAGGGCAGGTGCCGGCACCTGAGCCTGACGTGCGTGCCGAGCAGGAGCGGGTCGACGCGAAGGCGGCGACGCTCGAAGAGGGGGAGCGAAGGCTGGCGGAGGCGCGTTCCAAGCTCGCCGTGAGCGAGCGGACGCTCGCGGTGAGGGACAGGGGGCTCGTAGAGCGAGAGGCCGCCCTCGCGGCGGCGACGACTGTGCTCCTGGAGCGCGAGGTTGCGCTCGCCGCGACCGAGGCGGAGCAGAAGGAGCGTGCGGCTGCGCTCGAGCTGCAAGAGGCCGAGTCCGCCGCCGACCGCAAGCAGGTGCCGCCGGCGGAGCCCGCTCCGGATCTCCGCGCCCAGCAGGACCGGCTGGAGGCGAAGGCCCGGACGCTCGAGGACGGCGAGCGGCGGCTGGCCGAGTCGCGTGCCGAGCTGACCGAGCGCCAGCTTGCGGTCGCCGACCGCGAGGCGGCGGCCGCGCGTGAGCAGGCGTCACTCGAAGAGCGGAGCGCGCAGGTGGCCGCTGCCGAGGAGCGCGAGGCCGAGCTCGCCGACCGGGAGACGGTCCTCGCTGCCCGCGAGAGCGAGCTTGCCGAGCGGCTCGCGGAGCTCGAGCAACGGGAGCAGGCGCTCGACCGCCGGCGTGCGCAGCTCGACGTGGAACGCCGCCGGCTCGCCGGACGGGCGCGCCGGCTCGCCGAGGCCGAACGGCGCGCGCCGATCCAGCCGGTCTTACAGCCGGACGTCGTCGGCTTCAGCGAGGGCCTGCGGGGGCTCGCGCGCAGGAGGGGCGCCCCTCACTCCTAGACCCTCCTAGCTGTTAGCGTCCTGCCCGTGCTGAGCGCCCTCGCCACGAGTCACAAGGTGGGGATCGCGGCCATCGCCGGGGCCTTCATCCTCTTCGCGTTCGCCTCCTCCTTCCTGCTGCCCACGCTCTGGCCGTCCTTCCCCGGCAAGTACGTCGGTCTCTTCGTGCTCGTCTGCGTCCTGCTCACCGCCGGGATGCTCGCGTCGGTGATCGCGCTCGCCAGCGAGCCGAAAGAGGAGCGGGCTGCGCCGGGCGGGCAGACGACGACAGCGGCTGCGCCGACGACGACGTCGAAGGCCCCAGCTCCCCCGTCCGGGGACGCGGCGGCGGGGAAAGTCCTCTTCAACGCGCAGGGCTGCAACGCCTGCCACACGTTCAAGCCTGCAGGGGCGACCGCGAAGGTCGGCCCCGACCTCGACAATCTTGCCGCCGACGCCGCGAAGGCGAACCGCGGCTCGCCCGCGGAGTACGCCGCCGAGTCGATCAAGGACCCAGGCGCGTACGTCGTCCCGGGCTACCCCAACGGCGTGATGCCGAAGTTCAGCCTCAGCGGCAAGCAGGTCGCCGACCTCGTCGCCTTCCTCACAACCCGTTCCGGCTGAGACCCGGTGGACGAGGAGGGGACAGGCCGAGTGCCTGTCCCCCGTCGAGACGGAGAGGGCGGGATTTGAACCCGCGACGCACCTTTCGGCACGTACGCGATTTCCAGTCGCGCTCCTTCGGCCGCTCGGACACCTCTCCGCGGCAGGTCTAGCGTAGCGAGCCCCTGACTGGGTTTCGTCGCCGCGCTACGCTCGCGCCGATGAGCACTCGCCTCGGTCGGGGGATGGCGCGCTTCAATCGCCGTGTGACCAACCGGCTGACCCGTCCGCTGGCACACAGCCTGCCCGGCTTCGGCGTCGTCGTGCATTACGGGCGCAAGTCGGGACGGCGGTTCGAGACGCCCGTCAACGTCTTCCATGCCCCCGGCGGCTTCGTGATCGCGCTCACCTACGGCGCTGAGTCCGAATGGGTGAAGAACGTCGTTGCCGCGGGCGGCTGCGAGCTGATCACCCGGGGGCGACGTCAGCGGCTCGTCGCCCCCGAGATCGTCCGCGACGACGAGCAGCGTCTCGTGGCCGCCGCCGTCAGGCCGTTCCTGCGCTTCATGCGCGTGACGGAGTTCCTGCGGCTCCGGACGGGTGCATGACGCCGCCGGCCCAGTGCGTCAGGGCTGCGGACTCTGAGACCTGCGCTCGAGCGTGATCGCCACCAGGAGATCGAGCAGATCTGCGACCCGTCGCGGATTTCGCCCCGTCCGCTGCTCGATTCGACGCCCTGACGCGCGACGGTGGAGACGAGCACCAGCCGGCACGGGCTGGACCAGCTTGCCGGGCAACCTCCGCGCGTTGCCGATCCTGCTCAACACCCGCCGGTAAGCTCGCCCAGCTACCTGGAGGAGGTCGGCGCCCGGTTGTATGGCGTCCTGGGTCGAGCTGGCGCGCTAGGGGTCCGATGTCAAACGCGCGGGGCGGCCAGCCTTGCCTTCACCGGCCGCCCCACGCGCTGATTGCCTAGTAGACAGTCGGCAGCTCGTGGATACGAGTCAGGGCTTCCTCCAGGGTCGAGGTCTGCAAGATCTCGATCGTGTTCCACTGGCCGAGCCTGCCCTGCCACGCGAACTCCCGCACGCTGTTCGCGTCATCCGCCTCGACGGCCACGAACACCTGGTGATTCGTCATCGGGACGTAGGTCGCGAGGATCTTGACGCCAAGCTTCTCGGCCAATGCCGGCATCTCTTTGCCGCCCTCGCTCGCGAGCATCCGGATCTTCTCGTTCGCCGACGGGCACAGGTCGGGCGGATGTTGACCAACGATCAGGTATTGCATCGACGAGCCTCCTTTCAGCCTGCTGATGAGGCCCGACCCTACTCCACGGGCGACTTTCACATCAACCCGCTTGGCTACAGCGGGGGCTGAGACTCGTCCAACTCCCGCTTGGCCCGAGACGCTCCCGCTGAGGAAGCGTTCAAGCTCCGGTCCCGCGAACTTTCGGCGGGTCGTCGTCTGCATAGACAACGTGCGCAACCTCGTGCCCAGACAAACGGCCGTCGTATCGGCGAGACCGTAACGTGGGCGTCGGATGTGACCCGACCCGAACCGGAGGTCACGCGACGGTCGATCAGGGGCGCACTTCGAACGCGCGTCGGCCCACGACATATACGGATCGATGAAGCGGTGTGTGCAATCCCCTTCGCCGATCTCGCCCGTGACGACCGGAACCTGCTTTGCAACCTTGCCAATGATCGAGTTCCAGCAGCGTTCGTCGCCGCATGCGTTTCCGTCGTAGACGTGCACTGAGGCGACGAGTTGCCGCGCCGGGATCCCGCGGGCGCCACTGAAGCCATCCCGAGAGATCGTTTGCCCAGTTCAGGCCGCCGAGCAAGATCGGCTGCTTTGCACCGGTCGACCGGACTGCGTTCACGAGCTGTTGCATCCCGGCGGCCCTCCACCCCTCGGGGGTGCGGCAGCCGTCCCGCCAGCAGCTCCACGATATGTCGTGCGGCTCGTTGTAGAGATCGAAGAGGACTGAGGGGTTGCCGCGGAAGGCCGCAGCGACCGAGCGCCAGAACGCAGGGGAATGGTCGGCATCGGCGTGGCGCTGCTGACCGAGCGCAGGCTCGGTGCCGGGCGCACTCCAGTGGAGGTCGATGATTACGTAGAGGCCGGCGGCACGGAGTCGTTGCACGTACCCGGCTACGGCCCGACGGTACGGCCCGCCGCCGTACCTCAGGCTTCACGTTGGGCAGTCCGAGCCACGGCGAGCGATACGAGCTTGCGCCGGTGCGTGCCGTCGGCTCGGACAACACAGAGGGAGCCGTAGCAACCGGTCCGTTTACCCAATGCTCGAGGTCGACATGGTCAGGCTCAACACGAGCACGCCGCCGACGCCAAACCATCTGTCTCCTGACGCTCCGCTCACAAGAAGACGCTCCCGTTCCGGGTGTTCTCGAGCGGGGCGGGTTTTTTCGAGTCGGCCGCGATCGCCCGTCCGCCCGACGATCTAAGCGGAGCCGACGCCCGAGTTCGTACGCTGTGCTGATGGCGCGTCTCTACGCCGCCACCGGGGACGCGATCGCCCGGCTCGAGGAGGCGGGCGAGGCGTGGACGGTCGAGCTGTCTCTGTTGGGGAGCGGCGCACAGTGCCTCGCCGTCGACCCGGCCGACCCGGACACCGTCTACGCCGGCCTGCGCGAGGGCGGCGTGCGTCGCAGCGTGGACGGCGGCCGAAGCTGGGTCGACTGCCGATTGCCCGAGCCGGGTGTGTTCTCGCTCGCTGTCAGCGCCGCCGATGGGGCGGTGTACGCGGGCACCGAGCCGAGCCGGCTGTTCC
>JBKPSO010000141.1:0-5117 GCA_046735055.1 Actinomycetota bacterium | reverse complement strand
GCTCATCCCAGCGCGGAATACCGCCTTGCTCAGCTGCTCCAGGTATGCGCGTGTGTCACCCGCGGCGGGCTGGACATCGTCGAGCGCCATGCGGCGACCGGGCTCCGGGCTCACACCGTGCCCCCATTCACGCGCACGTTTTGGGCGGTGATCCAGTGCCCCCGGTCGCTCGCGAGGAAGGTGACGACCGCAGCGATCTCCTCCGGGCGGCCGAGCCGGCCGAACGCCGACATCGACTCTAGGCTGGCGAGGAACTCCGCGCTCTTGCCGTCGCGGTAGGTCTCGGTCTCGGTCGCACCCCGGGAAACGACGTTGACGGTGATCCCGCGCAGCCCGAACTCCTTCGCGATCACGTGACTCATCGCCTCGATCGCGCCCTTGGTCGCGTCGTAGACGCTATATAGCCCGGAAGCATCAATCCGGTCGTCGAGCTCGAGATGTTGACTATCCGGCCGCCGTCGTTCATCCGCTCGAGCGCGAGCTGGCAGCCGTTGGAAGCACCCCTTTACGTTTACTCGGAAGTGTCGAACTCCTCCGCTGACCTCCCCGAACGACTTCACGAGCGCGATCCCGGCGTTGTTGACGAGGATGTCCCAACTGCCAAGACGATCGATAGCCGCCTCGACCAGCGCCGCGTACTCCGAGCGCCTGCTGACGTCGGCGGCGACCGCGATCGCCTCGCCGCCGCTGGCGGCGATCTGCGCAACGACGGTCGCGGCCTGATCCCGCGTATTCAGGTGATTGACGACGACGCGAGCGCCGCTGGTCGCGAGGGCGGTCGCGATCGCCTTGCCGATTGTGCCGTCTTGTGCCCTCGTCCTGGAAGACGAACGTCCCCGAGCGCCCGCCGACTTTGCCTGTCACTCGCTCGACCCCGACGAAGCTCGCCTCGCTCTCGCTCAGCGAGGTCTGCAGGAACTCAGCGACGCCCGAGCCATCGATATCGCCGCTGAAGTCTTCCTCGACGTGGATCCGCACCAGCGCTGGCCCCTCGCCCGGCTCCTCGTAGGCGGCCGGCTCGTACTTCTTCACGGTGATCTTTCCATCCGCGTGCGTCCTGCTGACGGTGCGCATGTCCATCTTCTTTTGGCTCGTTGGCTGCGTGGCTGCATCGCGGGTCGACGACAGGCTCCATCGGGTGTCTCCTGAGTGGTCGTGTCGTGGCCGGCGCCGCTTCGTTCAATCGCCTGCGGGTACCGGCGAGGGCTCGAGCTGGGGCTGCTCCTGGGGGACGCCGCGCGGCCTGCCGAGGAGCAGGAGTGCGAGCGCGACCCCGATCCCGGCGAGGACGGCGACGGCGAGGAAGGCCGACTGAAAGCCTTCGGTCAACGCGACGAGCCGGTTGGCGCCGGTGTTCGCGGCGAGGTAGTCGTCGGTGCGCGTGACGGCGACGGTCGTGACGATCGCCACCCCGAGCGCCGCCCCGATCTGGAAGGCGGTGTTGCTGAGGCCGGAGGCGAGCCCCGACTCGCGCTCGGGGACGCCGGCCAGGGCGGCGATCGAGGCGGTGACGAAGGCGAGGCCGACTCCGGGGCCGAAGACGAGCAGCCCGAAAAAGATGTCGCCGAAGTAGCTGCCGCCGGCGGAGACCTGGGTGAGGAGCAGTGCGCCGGCGCCCATTAGCGCCATGCCGGCGGCGGCGACGGGCCGGAAGCCGAGCCGGAGCACGATCGACTGCCCTAGGATCGAGCCGAGGGCGGCCATGACTGGAAAGACGAGCGAGGTGAGCCCGAACTTGACCGCGGAGTAGCCGAGCACCTGCTGGGCGTAGAGGGTGAGCACGAAGCCGAGCCCGTACGGGAGCGTGCCGAAGACGAGCATGACCGCGTTGGCGCCGACGATCGTCCGCGAACGGAAGATGCCAAGCCGCACCAGTGGCGCCCGGTGGCGCGACTCGATCAGGACGAAGGCCGCGAGCAAGGCGGCCGAGCCGGCCAGTTCGAGCATGGTCTGCGGGTCTCCCCAGCCGGTGTCGGGCGCCTCGACGACCGCGTAGACGAGCAGGCCGAGCGCGCCGGTGATCGTGAGCGCCCCGCCGGGGTCGTAGCTCCGCGCCGTGGTGGTCGCCCGGCTCTCGCGCAGGAGAATGGGGGAGAGTGCGAGCGCGGCCAGGCCGACGGGGATGTTGATGAAGAAGATCCATTCCCAGCCGGGCCCGTCGACGAGCGGGCCGCCGATCAGCCAGGCGGTGGTGGCGCCGATCCCGCCGAGCGCGCCCCAGATTCCGAGCGCCTTGTTGCGCTCGGCGCCCTCCTCGAAGGTGGTGGTGATGATCGAGAGCGCGCTCGGGGTCATGATCGCGGCGCCGATCCCTTGCAAGGCGCGTGCGCCGATCAGCGCCTGGTCCGACCAGGCGAGCCCACAGAGAAGGGAAGCGAGCGTGAAGACGACGACACCGACCATGAACACCCGCCGGCGTCCGAGCAGGTCGGCCGCCCGCCCGCCGAGCAGCAGCAGCCCCGCGAAGGTAAGGGCGTAGGCGCTGACCACCCACTGCAGCCCCTGCGCCGAGAAGTCGAGCTCCCTTTCGATCGAAGGCAGGGCGACGGTCACGATCGCCGCGTCGAGGATGACCATGAAGAAGGCGCCGCATAGCAGCGCCAGCGCCCACCAGCGGCGGGGATCGGGCGCGGTTCGGGCTGGGGCTGCTTCCGTCACTTCGGAGCCCTTTCTCGGCTGCTCGGTCACGGGCAGATTCGTGTGGGAGCGAGGGCATGGGCAACGGATTCGTCGACAAACACAACACCGCTCCCGGCCGCGAACGGCCCGACGGGGGCTGCCGCGTGGCCGACCCTCGGCCGCAGACTGCCGGGATCCCACAACTGAAGCTCGGCGAGGCTCGTTCGGCGACTCGGCTCGATTCTCTGGTCCACCTCCCTCAGGGTGGCTGGCGCGGCGCGCGAACGCCGTACGGCGCGCAGGCTTCTGCCGGTGCGGTTATCCGAACTCGTGCCGCCCAGGAGCCGACGAAGCGCACCACGGCGACCACCGGGGGATTGGTGGACCATCGTCCCGGCGCCGGCGCGTCTCGGAAGGCCATCAGCGTCGCACAGGTCGCGTAAGAGAGTCACTGAGCTCCCGTGTCGCCGGCGACTGCCCGAGGGCGGGTCGCTGCGGGAGGTGACGCGGCGCGCCGACCTCGAACGGATAGCGGGGCTCGAGCAGGTTGTGTGGGGGGACGAGGACCAACAGAGCTGGCTCGTCGAGATGCTCGAGTCGGAGCATGCGGTCGATCCGGAGGCGCTCACCATTGTCGTGGCAGAGGCCGGTGCGACCGTCGTCTGCGCCGCGTGGGTCCGGTTCGAGCGCGGCACCGAGTTCGAGACCCTCTGGGGCGGCGCGACCTTGCCGGAGTGGCGCCGGCGCGGGATCTATCGCGCCACCGCCGTCTACCGCGCGAACCTCGCTGCTCGGGTCGGCTTCCGCTACCTCGAGACGGACGCCTCCGACGACAGCCGCCCCATTCTCGAGCGTCTCGGCTTCAGCGCGGTGACGACGACCACGCCGTACGTCTGGTCGCCTCAGACCGCCTACCCGTCGGCGTCGAACTCGCGCGCTGCGCATTCCGGACACAGAAGACCACCGCTGCGTCGTCGTCGTCCAGGTAGCCGCGCCAGCCGGCCGCGTCCGGCGGACTCTCGGCGTCGCACTCGGCGCGGACGAGCGGCGCTCCGTCGAGGTCCGCGCTGTCGGTCACGTTGCTTCATGAAGGTACCTACGGCCGCTGCGGCTGCCTATTCGCTCGTTCGGCCAGGCCGACCTAGACAGGCACCGTTGCCTAGAGGTTGATGTGAAATTCGCCGCATCTCGCGCCCTCTGAGGCCCCTCCGGCTCAGTCCGAACAGAGCAGAACGTCGCTGTCTCTTGCGCGATTCGGCGGGAACTCTCACGCCATCGACCAACCTGGCACCCAGCGGACTCAGGTAGGAGCGTAGGGTCGCATAGGGGACGGTTGCCACCAGTCGGTAGCAGGCTCCGACCTCGGGAAAACCGACCGCGAGCCCAGTCGGTGTCAAGGCGAACGCGCGGTAGTTTTCGGCAGTGGGCCCGTAGACGACCGCGTACGCATGGACGCAAGGGGCTGCCTCCGTCCTCTGAATGAATCCCCTCGCTGCTGTCGCGAGAACGCGTAGCCCTCGTTCGGGGTTCGCGAAGACGTCGGTGATCCTCACTCTCGCGCCGGAGGGGACGCGGACCGTGATTCCGAGCCACGCGTCACCGCCGTGTTGGCCAGGAAAAAGCTCGCGCGTTGCAGGCATCAACACGCTGACCACGACGGTGCTTGCGGAGATGAGCTTGCGATCGACGGCCGTTCGATAGACGCCGTGCTCGCTGTATGCAATGCGGGGTTTCTGCCTTCGCGCGTAGGGTGCATAGGTGCGCTGGTCATCAACCACGGCCTTGCGCAACGCCGCGTTCACAGCTTCCAGATCCGCGGTGCCGTCCCGCACCTGCGGATACTTCCCTCCCGTGTCGTAGCGCCGCACCGGCAGCGGCGGCGTCGGCGCCACGGCGAGCCTCAGCGGCCTGGCCGCAGACGAGCCAGCGGAGCTGTTCGACGGCCCGGACGAGTCGCTCGACGACGTCGACGAATCGCAAGCGCTCGCGACGATGACGAGCACGAGCGTCGGCACCGCCAGTTTCAGAGACAGTCGCACCGTCACATTCAACAGAGCACGCCACCACCGTAGTGTCGGTGTGCGCCGTTCTTCCTCAGTCGCGAACGACCAAAGGGCAGAAGCACCGCCTGCGCCGGATGGCCGGCCTAGACTGACGCTGATGCCGGTGCGTGAACGTTGAAGGGACTAGCCGCGCTCGGGATCGTTGTAGCCGGGGCCGTCGCAGGCTTCGCCGGCTACACCTTTGGCTGGCGAGACGGCGGCGGACGCCAACGCGACTCCGCTTCGGTCTCCGTGCGCGGCCGCCAAGTCTTCACGGTCCGCCAGGGTGACACTGTCAACGTGCCCGCGAGGCTACCCGCCGCGAGGCAAGCCACGACGGAGGGATCCCGAACCTCTTCTGCACTCGCACCGACCGCAGTCGGTACCAGGTGGTCTTCGGGAAGGACGAAGTTCAGGTCTACGACCTGGCAGGCGACCGTGTTCCCGAGCCACCAC
>JBKPSO010000140.1:0-6952 GCA_046735055.1 Actinomycetota bacterium | reverse complement strand
AGGCTCTGGTCGATCAGCGAGCGGTCGCGTTTGACCAGGAGCTCCTCGAGGCGGATCGGCGAGCCGGAGTAGGCGAGCCAGCGACACATGCCCTGGAGCGGACCAGTCCGAGGTGTGGGCGACGCTCACCCGGGCCGGGTGGGCAGCCAGACGGCTACGCGCCCGGCCGGGGAGAGGCTGCGACTAAGGTCTCCGACCCCTGCCAGCGGACGCTCGGGGACGGGCGCGGGTTGCGGGTCGACTTCGGCGCCCTCCCTGTCCGCCTCACGGTACGTGGCCAGTAGGCGCTCTTCGTCCTGCCGTCGCGGGAAGAGGAAGTACACGATGACGCCTCCAAGAAGGACCGCGACGATGCCCGCGGTGTACGCCCACTGGTCGCCGTGCAGGAAGGCCGTCCTCGCGCCCGCGACGATCTTCTCCTGGGTCGCTGCTGGATAGCGCGACGCCGTGTCGGCGGCGCTGGCGAAGGACTTCGTCAGCTCGGCCTGCGTGCTCGCAGTGACTTCCTTGCCGGAGCTGGAGATCAGTGAACCGGCCGCGCTTGCGTATCCGGCCGTGAGCAGAGCCCCGAAGATCGACTGCATGATCGCGCCGCCGAGGTCGCGCTGGAGGTCCGCCGTGCCCGATGCCATTCCGGCACGCCGCACGGGAACGGAGCTCGTGAGCGAGTGCGAGGCCGGCGTGCCCGCGAAGCCGACGCCGATTCCGATCAGGACGTATGCGGCGGCGATCTCCCAGTACGAGGTGCTCTCCTTCCAGACGAGCAGCATCGTCCCGAAGGCGCCGAGCAGGAAGACGTACCCGCACAGCAACGTGAAGCGCGCACCGCGCGCCTCGACGAGCTTCGCCGAGCGCGGCGCGACCACCACCATGAAGACGACCGCGGGAAGGAACGCCGCGCCCGCCTCCAGCGTCGAGTAACCGAGCACGTTCTGCAGGTACTGCTGGCTGACGAACGCCGCGCCCATGAGCGAGCCGAAAACGATGATGCCCGCGCACGCAGCGACCCAGAACGTTCGGCGGGCGGCGACGTCCAGGTCGTAGAGCGGATTCGGCGCACGCCGCTGGCGGACGTAGAACGCGACGAGCGCCGCAACGGCGATCAGCGCGAGCACGAGTGTCAGCGTTCGGGCGTTCGGCACGGGCGCGAAATTGATCGACAGGATCATGGCGCCCACCAACGCGACCGAGAGCACGCCGCCGAGGTTGTCGACCCGCTCGGTCGACTCGTTCACGTGTGCGGGCACGAGGCGCCACGCCATCGCGATCGCGATGACCGCAAGCGGCAACGTGATCAGGAAGACCGAGCCCCAGTAGAAGTGCTGCAGCAAGAAGCCGGAGCAGAGCGGGCCGAGCGAGGCGATCGCTCCGCCGATCGCGGACCACAGCGCAATCGACTTCGTCCGCCCTGGCCCCGTCCACAGGGCGGTGATCAGTGCAAGCGTCGTCGGGTACGCCATTCCCGCTGCGATGCCGCCGCCGAGTCGCGCGACGAAGAGCACGATGTCAGAAGGTGCAAGCGCGGCGAGGAGCGACATCGGAATCGCGAGCGCCGTGCCGAGGAGCAGCATCAGCTTCCGTCCGTAGCGGTCGCCGAGCGCGCCGAGCCACAGCACGGAGCACGCGAGGCCGAGCGAATAGCCGACGGCGATCAGGTCGAGTGTCGTCTGCGACGAGTCGAAGTGCTTCCCGATGTCTGGCAGCGCGACGTTCGCCACCGACAAGTTGAGGTTCGCGACGCCGGCGACGATGATCAGTGCTGCGAGCACGAGCCCGGCGCGTTCCGGCGCCGCCGCGCTGCCGTCGTCGTGTCTCGCCGACTCGCTCACTGCTTTCGCCGAGTGTCACGCGTGGCTAGGTGAACCGGCGCTCCGCGGCGCGAGTTCACCCCGGTGAATCACTCGTCGAAAGGCAAGGCGCAAATGTGAACGATACGTATTTCAACTCGATCGCATGAATCGATCGAGCGTGCTTCCCTAGCCCATTTTGCGCCGTATAACGTTGTTGGCCAGGGCTCGTCGGACTGGGACGAAGGGGACAAGATGGTTCAAGCCGCGCGGGCGCGCGAGCCGGTGCGCTCGCCGCCGCTACTCCTCACGAAGTTGCACCCACCTGCTCGCCGCAACCAAACCGTGGTGCGCGAGCGGCTTGTCGAAAGGCTTCGGTCGAGCGCTGCCGTGACGTTGACGGTGGTGGCTGCGCCTGCAGGGTGCGGGAAGACGACGCTGCTCGGAACGTGGCGCGAGGTGGAGAACGCACTCTCCGTCGCATGGCTGACGCTCGACGACGGCGACAACGACCCTGTCGTGCTCTGGTTGCACGTCGTCGAGGCGCTCCGGCGCGTGCGCCCCGAGATCGGCGCGTCCGTGCCCGCGTTCGTACGTGCGCCGCGCGTGCGTGACTCCGTCGTGCGTGAGCTGGTGAACGACCTTGCCGAGCTGGACGACATCGTGTTGATCCTCGACGATTTCCACCGCCTCTCCAAGGGTGCTGCGCGCGACAGCATTTCCTGGCTGATCGAGCACGCACCCTCGACCTTTCACCTCGTCCTGGGGACGAGGAGCGAGCCCGGGCTCCCCCTCGGCGCGATGCGCGCTCATGGGGAGCTGCTCGAGCTACGTGCCGACGAGCTTGCTTTCACACCCGACGAGGCGGACGCCCTGTTGAACGGACGCCTCGGCCTGGGTCTAGCGCGGGCCGATGTGGACCGCCTCGTCGAGCGAATCGAAGGTTGGCCTGCAGGGATCTATCTGGCAGGTCTCTCACTCGAAGGCGTTCGGGATCGTCACGCGTTCGTGAACAGCTTCGGCGGGACGAGCCGCCACGTGGTCGACTTCCTCGTCGACGAGGTGCTCGAAGCGCACGATCCCGAGACGCAATCGCTGATGCTTCGGTCGTCGATCCTCGACCGACTGTCCGGATCGCTCTGCGATGCGCTGCTGGGGTCCGAGGGGTCGGCGCGGTTGTTGAGCCAGCTCGCGCGCACGAACCTCTTCCTGCTCCCGCTCGACGACGCGGGCGAGTGGTACCGATTCCATCACCTCTTCGCGCAACTGCTCCGCGTCGAGCTCGAACACCGTGAGCCCGGCGTGGCGCAAGCGCTCCACCTACGCGCGTACGCCTGGTGCCGGTCGCAGGGCCTGGACGACGAAGCGATCCGGCATGCGCAGCGGGCGGGCGCATACCCGGAGGCCGGCCAGGTGATTGCGGAGGCATGGCTCAAGACGGCCAGCACCGGACGCCATACGACCGTTCTCGCCTGGCTCGACGGGTTCCCGCGCGAGCTCTCGCGCACTGACCCGTCGCTGCTGCTCATGAGGGCCTGGATGAGCTCCCTCGCCGGCGATCGCGAGGACGCCGCCGCAGCGATCGCGCGGCTCGACGGCTTGCGCTGGCCCGACGAGTTGCCGGTGCCGGACGGCTCGGGCTCTCTCGAGGCGAGCTTGGCGACCCTCCGCGCAGCTTTCTCGTGGGGCGACGTCGAGAGCGCGCATGCACACGCGCTCCGAGCGATCGAGCTCGTTCCACCGGACTCGCCGAGCAGGTCGCCGGCGGCGTGGTCTCTGGCAATCGCCTGCTACTACCGCGGCGACCTCGATGCCGCGGACCGCTGGTTCGCCGAGGCCGTGCAGGCCGGATTGCGCGCGGAACGGTGGCTGTTGGCGGGATCGGGGCTGGCGTATCGCTCGCTGATCGCCGGCGAGCGCGGTCGGCGCGCCGAGCAGCGATTGCTCGCAGAGGAGGCGGCGGACCTGGCTCGCCAGCGGGATCTCGAAGAGGTACTCGGTGAGGTCAACGTTGCGATCGGCGTCGCGCTCGAGGTGGAGGGCGCATCGGCAGACGCGCTGCCGTACCTCGAGCGCGGCGTCACGGCCCTGCGGCCGGGTCAGCCACTCGACTTCGCGTTGGCGTTGATCCAGCAAGCGCGCGTGCTGCGGGCCGCGGGTCGACGCGACGCGGCGTCGGCGGCGATCGCCGAGGCAGCGGCGACGATCGACTCGTGCCCCGATCCGGGCACGCTGCGGCGCCGGCTCGACGCACTCGAACGGGCGCCGCTGGCGGACCCACGCGAGCCCGACTTGAGCAGGCGCGAGCTGGTCGTCCTGCGGATGCTCAGAGGCCCGATGTCGGAGCGAGACATCGGGCGTGAGCTGTACCTCTCGCACAACACGATCCACAGCCACACGAAGTCGATCTACCGGAAGCTGGGCGTTTCCTCGCGCAGGCAGGCGGTGCAGCGCGGTCTGAGCCTCGGCCTCCTCTAGCGGTCCACCTAGGTGAATCGCGAGGGCGGTCGCGCTCTCTCACCTAGTGGTGGACCACGCTCGTTGCGCGATGCGAAGTCGCGCGGTGAAAGGGGGCATGTACAGGATGGTCGTCCGCGGCGAGCTCGACGACCGTTTCGCCTATCTCTTCAACGGACTGGACCTCGAGCGGATCGCCGGCACGACGGTCCTGAGCGGCAACGTCATCGATCAGGCGCAGCTGCACGGATACATCGCACAAGTTGGGGAACTCGGGCTCGAGCTCGTCTCGGTCAGGCAAACCGGCGAGCCCGTGGACTGAAAGGGGACACAGTGACCGTCGACGCACCCACCAAAGTCGAAGACGCGCTCGATTCTCCTCGACCGAAGAGCGCCCAAGCAGACCGCCTGGTGATCTTCGGCATCACCGGCGACCTGGCGAAGGTGATGACGTTCCGCTCGCTCTACCGGCTCGAGCAGCGTGGCCTGCTCGACTGCCCGATCGTGGGCGTCGCCGTGGACGACTGGTCGCTCGACCAGCTGATCGAACGCGCGCGCGACTCGATCGTCGGCACCGGCGAGCAGCTCGACGAGGACGTCTTCCGCCGCTTCACGGCACGGTTGTCGTACGTCACCGGCGATTTCGCCGACGACGCGACCTACGAGCGCGTTGCGACGGCGATCAGCGACGCGACACAACCCGTGTTCTACCTCGAGATCCCGCCGTTCCTGTTCGGCCGCGTCGTGCAGGGCCTCTCCGGAGCGGGCCTGACGAAAGCTGCGCGGATCGTCGTCGAGAAGCCGTTCGGCCACGATCTCGTGTCGGCGCGCGCGCTCGCGGAGGAGCTGCACCGGTATGTCGACGAGTCCCAGATCTACCGCATCGACCATTACCTCGGGAAGATGGGGATCGACGAGATCGTCCATCTGCGCTTCGCGAACTCCTTGCTCGAGCCGATCTGGAGCCGCAACTACGTCTCCTCGGTTCAGATCACGATGGCGGAGGACTTCGGCGTCGAGGACCGGGGCCACTTCTACGACCCCGTCGGCGCGCTGCGCGACGTTGTCGTCAATCACTTGATGCAGGTGGTGTCGCTGTGTGCGATGGAGGCGCCGGCCCGCGGCGATCCCCAGACGATCAAGGACGCGCAGGTTTCGCTCTTCCGCGCGGTCAGGCCGGCCGACCCTGCGCACTACGTCCGGGGACAGTACGACGGCTACCTGTCGATCGACGGCGTTGCGCCGAACTCGACGACCGAGACGTACGCCGCCGTGCGCCTCGAGATCGAAAACTGGCGCTGGGCGGGCGTGCCGTTCTTCATCCGTACCGGAAAGCGCCTCCCGGTGACGCAGACCGAGCTCAGGTTGGTCTTCAAGCACGCGCCTCGCCTCGGATTCGCCGCGTTCGACAGCGCGCTCGAGCCGAACCAGCTGGTCGTCAAGCTCGATCCGTCCACCGGAATCCGGCTGGAGCTGGTGGCACACCGCGCTGACGGGCCTGGGCCGATCGAGCTCGACATGGAGTTCGCGCAGGAAGGGGGAGAGGGAGCGACGCCGTACGAGGTGCTGCTGCACGCCGCTCTCGTGGGTGAGAGCATCCGCTTCACGCGTCAGGACGCCGTCGAGGAAACGTGGCGCGTGTTTCAACCACTGCTCGACTCGCCGCCGCCGGTCCACCCGTACGCACCGGGCTCGTGGGGCCCCGCGGCCGCCGACGAGCTCCTACAGCGGTACGGGCGCTGGCACGGCCCGTGGATCGCGGCATGAGCGTCGAAGCTCCGGCACAGTCCACGCTGCAGAGCGCGGCCGCCCCGTCGCCGTTCCCGCCGATCGCCGACTACGCGTTCATCTCGAATTGCCACACCGGTGCGCTCGTGGCGCCCGACGGCGCGATCGACTGGCTCTGTGCGCCGTCGTTCGACGCGCCGAGCATGTTCGGGAGCCTGATCGACCGCGAGGCGGGCTTCTTCCGCTTCGGCCCGTTCGGCATCAACCACCCGACCCAGCGCAACTACGTGCCGGGCACGAACGTGATGGAGACGACGTGGAAGACGCCGAGCGGCTGGATCGTCATTCGTGACGCGCTGACGATGGGGCCGTGGGATCACGAGGACGGGATCACGCCGCACACTCGTCCGCCGGCCGACGACGACGCGGAGCACATGCTCGTCCGCACGGTCGCGTGCCTCGAGGGAAGTGTCGAAGTCGAGCTCGTGTGCGAGCCGGCGTTCGACTACGGACGCGCGCCCGCAAGCTGGACGCTCGTCGGCAACGACCGTCATGCGGCCGATGCGGCCGGAGCGGGGCAGACCGTCCGGCTCCAGTCGGACTTGCCGCTCGGCATCGAGGACAACCGCGTGCGTGCGCGCCGGACGCTGCAGCGCCGCGAGCGGGCCTACTCCGCGCTCTCGTGGGCCGAAGGCCGCGCGACGCCGACGGACGTCGACGACGCCGTCGCACGTGTCGATGCGACCGTTCGCTACTGGCGCTCCTGGCTCAGTCGCGCCCGCATCCCAGACCATCGCTTCCGCGATCCGGTGCAGCGGTCCGCGCTGGCGATCAAAGGTCTGACCTACATGCCGACCGGTGCGACCGTCGCTGCGCTGACGACGTCGCTGCCGGAGACGCCCGGCGGAGAGCGGAACTGGGACTACCGCTACACGTGGATCCGCGACACGACGTTCACCCTGCAGGCGCTGCACTGGCTC
>JBKPSO010000139.1:0-16419 GCA_046735055.1 Actinomycetota bacterium | reverse complement strand
GATGTTCCAACCGCCCTTGACCACCCATTGGTAGGAGGGGATGTAGTTGCGAACGAGCGCCAGAATCATCATCACCACATGCTCGGAGACACTGATGCTGTTCGAGTACGTGACCTCGGCAACCGTGATCCCGCGCTCGATCGCCGCCTGCAGATCAACGTGATCCGAACCGATCCCCGCCGTGATCGCCAGCTTCAGCTTCGGCGCCTTGGCGATCCGCTCGGCGGTCAGATAGGCGGGCCAGAACGGCTGCGAGATCACCACGTCCGCATCGGGAAGCTCGCGCTCGAACACCGAATCCGGCCCATCCTTATCCGAGGTCACCACCAGCCTATGACCCCGCCCCTCCAAGAACCTCCGCAACCCAAGCTCGCCCGACGCACTCCCCAAAAGCACGCCCGGCGTGAAATCTACTTGCGCTGGTGTCGGAGTCGTCTGCCCGTCGTAATACCGCTCGATCCTCGGGATCTCGTCACGAGCGTACGACGTCGGGTAACCGTCCACGGGGTCGTCGTAGAGCACACAGAGAACAGTCGCCACCGGATAGCCGCCCTTCGTAACGCTCGCGTCTCCTGCCCAACACAGTAGCCTCCGCACGCAGATTCGAAGCCGAGGCCGGGGCCCGAAAGCCGGCAGGGATCGTTACCGCGAGCAGTACTCTGACCCTACGAGAAGCCGCTTCCGAGCAGCCGATTCAAGGGGAGGCAGGGAGATGGAGACACTGACGCAGATGAAGTGCGTCGTGTGCCGCAAGGACGCACCGACCGTGACGGATGCCGAGATCGCCGAATTTCATCCCCAAGTCTCTGACTGGGAAATCGTGGAGCTCGATGGAATCAAACGCCTGAGACGCGTGTTTTCATTCGGCGATTTTGCGCAGGCGTTGGAATTCACGAACAAGGTAGGCGAGCTGGCAGAGGAAGAGGGGCACCACCCTACGCTACTGACCGAATGGGGTAGGACGACGGTCACATGGTGGACACACAAGATCAAGGGCCTACATCACAACGATTTCATCATGGCGGCAAAGACAGACGAGCTGTAACAGTCATGAACCGATCCGCTAGGTAGACAGGGACACCGAGGGCCAGTTTGGCCCTCTCGAGATCGCCCGCGCTACTGGCGCCGTCTGAGCGGGTGCTCGGGCGGCACCTCGACGAAGACCAGGGCGAGGCCGTCGGGATCGCGCGCGACCATCTCGAAGAGGCCCCACGGCTTCACCTCGGGCTCCTCCTCGATCGGTACGCCCCTCTCCGCCAGCCGCTCCCGGACGGCGTGGAGGTCGCGTACCTGGAGGAACAGGCGAACAGCGTCCGAGGGCGGCTCGGGCGAGGTGCTCGAGACCTCGAGGAGGCCGCCGCCGAGAAAGAAGACGACGCCGCGGGTTTTTCCCTCGCCCCACTCGCGGTAGACGGCGAGGCCGAGCGTGTCCTCGTAGAAGCGCAGCGAGCGCTCGAGCTCCTGGGGACGAAGGAGGACGCGGCTCGAGAGAATTCCCATCTTGCGAGCGTAGCCCCCGCGTGCTCACACACAGCTCGTCGGGCAGGCGCATCCGGGCCTCAGCCCGCCCCGGAGGCGTCCCGAAATTCAGAAGGGTGTCCGCGACCCTGGAGGGGGTGATTCCGCAAAGGCGATCGAACGCGACCTCACCCACCCCTGATCTCCTCAATCTCCTCATGCAGATCGACTTCAAGCCCTGACGACCCTCTTGGCGGCTTTCCCAGGGACGGAGAACCTGCGACCTAAACTGGGCGCGAACCGGCCTCACGCCGAGGAGGTCCATCCCTGTCGCACCGTCGGACCCGACGCCTGCAGAACTCCTCGCCCTCCAGGCGCTGCTCGACCGGAGCACGCGCACCGCGACTCCAGCGGTCGCCGATTCGGTCGCCTACCCCGCCCGCCAGATGTCCGTTTTGCTCGTGCTCCGCGACGACTGCGCCCGCGCCCGACAGCTGTGGTCGTCGTGACGTTTCTCATAGCGATCACCATGCTCGGCAGATTTCCGAGGTCCTTCAGCCCTTTGTTGGAGCCAAGATCGGGTCGGCCGAGACAGCGACTCATCGGTCGCCGCCGACGGCCGCGAGGGTGTGATCGCGGCCTGTGATCATTGTGATCGCGACAACCCTGCTTGACGATCTTGTGATCGTCGGACGCCACCTTGGCCCGATCGCGGACGCGCTGGCAGCCCTGACTGCAAGCTGTCGTGAAACCCTGGAGGGTGGTCGTGCCCGAGCGGATCCTCGAGGCTGACGTCGACGCAGAGCTTCTGCGGCGAAACCGGCTCGGCGAATCGCAGGCTGCGCTCGCCCGTGCCTTCGACTGCTCAAAGACTCTAGTGCAGCGCAGGATCGCGCGGGCAAGGTCGGAGGAGCGCCGTCTCGCCGAGGAGCGCGGTCCCGCTCGAGCAGGCGCGCGAGGGGCGTGGCGGGGCGTGGGCGGCGACGAGCCTCGATCAGCCGGTCGGCGACCAGGAGGACGCCGTCCTCGGCGACTTCGTCGCCGGCGAGGGGCCGCTGCCCGAGGAGGAGGTCGAGCTCTCGCTGCGCAGCCAGGCGCTCGAGCAGGCGCTCGCCGCGCTCAGCGAGCGCGAGCGGCGTGTGCTCGTGCTCCGCTACGGGCTCGACGACGAGCCGAAGACGCTCGAGGAGATCGACCGCGGTTCGGCCTGACTCGGGAGCGCATCCGCCAGATCCAGGTCGAAGCGTTGAGACGGCTCGCGAGCCTGCGCGAGATGCAGGCCGTCCCGCACTAGCACCGCGATCCTGCGACACGCGCGGCAGGAAGCGGCGAGACGGCCGACCGATATCTAGGCTTCCCACCGCCTGGCACGGTGTCGGAAATGTCGGATGACGAATAGGACTCGGGCGCACAGGCGCGGGGGCCGTAAGGAGGGGCCCGTTTGTGTGCGTCGGGCGCGATGGGCTTGACGCGGTCCTTCCGCGTCGCGGCGGCTATGCCTTAGCTCGAGTCTTCCCGGGAGTAACGCTCGCGGCGCCAGCAGACGGCGTCAGGATGCTGCTGTGCCCGTCCTCCCACCGGACGCGCACGCGCGGGGGATCTTTCTGGAGCACCTCCTCGATCACTCCTGCCCGGCTCGGCTGCGCCACCTTTTCGGACTCGACGACGATCCTGTCTCCGGCGTGGGGCTTCATCTGTGTCTCATCCTCCTGTTCAGATTCGCTCGCGGTCTTGGAGAGGCTAGCGCGACCTTCCCGCCGGTGCACTCCTCGGCCATGGCGTAGCCCCGGGCCGGCGATCCGCGGGCATCGGCGATCTGGAAACTGGTGAGGATCGGTGCTGGGGGATCGGACGCGATCCGGGCGGCTCTCGCTCCCGCGCGAGCTCGACGGGATGTCAGCGGGCGTGGTCGCGCTCTTGGGCGCCTGAGCGTTTAGGGCTCGAGGAAGACGGCCAGGGTGGCGGTGAACCCGTGTAGGAAGGCCTTGCCGCCGACCGGACCGATCTCGCCACCGCAGAAGAAGCCGGCGAGGGCCTGCGTCCCGAGTGTCTCGGCGACGATGCGCGCGTCGTGGTCGGGCTCGGGGAACATGTTCGTGCCGCGGCCGTTGCAGGTGAAGAGCAGCGACCCGACCGGCCGCGCGCGCCGGAGCGCGCCGCCCAGTGCGTGCCGAAGATCTGCGTCCGCCGAGGTCGCGTCGCGGACGAAGAAGCGCAGCGTCTGCCCGACCCGCACGCTGTCGCCGAGCGCGAGCGCGCCGGTCGCCTCGTCGGCGCCGAGGAGACCGCGCATGAGGAAGTCGCCGGTGTCGTACTCGGGCCGGTTCTCGTCGATCACGAGCCCGGCGAGGAGCCCGCGCGCGGCGAGCGCCTGCTCCTCGGGAGAGAGGGCGGCGATCTCCCTGTGTAGACGCTCGAGCGTCGGCATGCCGGCGAGCTCGGAGACGACATTGCCATCGCAGCGCGTGACCACAGCCTCGCGTCCGATCGGCCGGCAGCCCTGCGAGACGACGGTGAGGACGGGCAGGCCCGAGACGACGGCGCCGACGGCGCCCTCGGCATGGACCGCGTCGTCCAGGATCAGCGCCTGCGCGCCGGGTCGCTCCCCGCCGACGGCGATCCCGCCGACGAGCGGGATCCGCTCATACATCTCGTTCAGGCTCGCCAGGAATCGCCCGGTCGGGAACGTGAAGGGATCGACGAGCAGCACGACGAGCGCCGGGTCGTCGAGCTCGGGAAAGCCCGCCACGGCGATCCCGTCGTCCGTCTGCACGGCCGCAACGTGGAAGCACTCGATCTCCGCGCCGGACAGCGCACCCGCCCAGACGGCCACTGCAGGACCCTCCTCAAGCTCGCGGACACGCGCGACAACTCCCTCGGCGACGCAACCAAGCAGGTGCCGGGGCGCGAGCTCCTCGCCTACGGCCTCGGCGGCCGCCTCCGCCTCGTCCAGGTGCGCCGGAGAGAGAAAGAGGAACGCGAGGTCGACCTCGGCCCGGCCCAGCGCGCCACCGCGGGCCTCGCGCGCCGCCTCCGTCGCGGCCTCGCCGGCCGACTCCGAGGTCGACAGACCGGCCCCGATCCGGCACGAGAGCGTCTCAGGCTCCATCACGCGACTGAGTGTACGTCCCTCTCTCGAAGCTCAAAGGTCAACCTCGGCCGGCAGGACAGAACTTGCGAGGGGCGGCAGCGGATAGTGCGGCCCGGACCGGACTCAGCCCGCTCCCACCGGCAGCGGTCGATGTCCAGCCATCCCACTCGTCAAGGCGCACCGCACGTCGCGATCTGGCGGAATCGCGACCCGCCCAGGGCGCGGAGCGCATCACGCCGACACTCGTGCTGTGACCAGCGTGCGGAGGCGCTTGGATCGTCTCTACACTTTGGGGGTAAGGGGAGGAGAAGCGATGGAGATCGGCGAGCCCCGCCGTACCGTCACCGTCGAGCCGATCCAGGATCCGGTCCCGCGCGAGCTGCCGGAGGAGGCGCCCGAGAATGAGCCGGCCGAGGCGCCGCGCGAGCCGGAGAAGCTGCCGGCCTAGAGGTCGGGGCCGACGGGGGCTCCCGACTACGCCGAGCCGATCGTCGGCTGGCGCGGCTGGTTCATTGTCCCGAGCGGTGGCGGCCTCCGCCTCTGCTCGCCCCTGTTCCGCACCGTCTGGTTGCCGCGGCGTGAGACGCTCGCCTTCTGTCACGGATACGGCCACTGGTGGACGCCTCCCTTTCCGCCCCTGCATGCCGCTCCGCAGGCCGAATGCCGCTGCGGCCTGTACGCATCCACCTCGGTCAAGGCGGCGGCTAGGTTCGTCCAAGGTCGCGGCTCCCTGCGCGAGGCGGTCGGCGCCGTCATCGGCCAAGTCTCTCTCTGGGGAAGCGTCGTCGAGTGCGAGCGCGGCTGGCGCGGCGAGCGTGCCTACCCGGCGCGGCTCTACCTCCCGCTTGGCCAGCACGGTCGCTTGTCCTTCCTCTTCGGGCGCGCCGCGGATGCCGAGCGGCTGGCGCTCGCGCTCCGCGCGTATCGCGTCCCGCTCGAGGTCGTCGCCTGTGCATCCGTGCGGGAGCTCGCCAGCCTGCTCGAGCGCGAGCGTGGGGAAGCAGCGTGAGCACCCGGCAGCCGCGTGCGTCGGCGGCGTCCGGCGTGGGGCCCGCTCCCGGAGAGAATCGAGCCCGCGGACGCGAAAGCAGACAAGGTGCGCAGTCTCGAGCAACGTGTCCTCCGCCCGGCGGAGGCTGCCTTGGCCGAGCGGAAGTTCGTCACCGCCATCGACGTGCTCGTCGGCCTCGGGTGGTTGCCGCCGGCACGTGTCGAGGAGTGGCGGCGCCGAGGAGCAGGAGGCGGCCCGGCGGCGCACGACAGCGCTCGTCGCCGGGCTCAAGCGGCGAGCGCCACGCCGCGGCCGCGGTGCCAGAAGCGATGACTTCTACCGCGACCTCGCCGAGGCATACCTCCGCGTCCTCGCCGCCCACCCGCGCAACCCGATCCAGGCCCTGACCGAGGAGCTACACAAGTCGCGCCGGCACCAGCAGCTGAGCTGGAACACCGTCGCCGCCTGGATCAGGAAGGCGCGCCAGCAGGGCTGGCTGACCGCCAGCAGCCCCGGCAAGGCCGGAGCCGACCCCGGCCCCCGGCTGCTCGCAGAGCGAACTGAATGAGCAAAGCCCGCAACCCGGCCACATGCTCGAGCGCGCCCTGGCCGAAAGCGCGCCCGTCCAGCACACGCCCACCGCCTCCCGCCCGCCCGCTAGACGAACGCCGCGCGCCCGATCTCCGCACGCGAACGCCCGGCGACTCCCGGCCTGGCGGAGCCGCGGCCAGCGAGCCCCGAGGCAAGATAGCTCCCAACGAAGAGCTCCCTGCAGATCGCCAAGTCGTCGAGGCTCTCGAGGCGGCGCTCAACCGGGCGTTGATGCCCAGCCGAGCCCGCGCGCTTCCTTCGCGGCCTCGACGAGGTTCGCAACTGCTGGTTTCGCCTCGGTCCAGCTTCGTGTCTTGAGCCCGCAGTCGGGGTTGACCCAGAGCTGCTCGACCGGGATGCGTCTTGCCGCTTCGACGATGAGGTCGCGCATCTCTTCGGCCGTCGGGACGCGGGGTGAGTGGATGTCGTAGACGCCGGGGCCGATCTCGTGCGGGTAGCGGTAGGACTCGAACGCGTTGAGCAGCTCCATGCGCGAGCGGGCGCTCTCGATCGAGATCACGTCGGCGTCGAGGGCTCCGATCGCTTCGATGATGTCGTTGAAGTCCGAGTAGCACATGTGGGTGTGGATCTGCGTCTCGTCATCGACCCCTGAGGAGGCGAGCCGGAAGCACTCGACCGCCCAGGCCAGGTAGTCGGCTCGCTCGGACGCGCGGAGCGGGAGTCCTTCTCGGAGTGCGGGTTCGTCGATCTGGATGACGCCGATTCCGGCCGCTTCGAGGTCGCGGACTTCGTCTCGGAGCGCGAGCGCGAGCTGGCGGCAGACGGTCTCGCGTGGCAGGTCGTCGCGAACGAACGACCATTGCATCATCGTCACCGGGCCCGTGAGCATCCCCTTGACCGGACGTGAGGTCAGCGACTGGGCGTACGTCGACCAGGCGACCGTCATCGGCTCGGGGCGGGAGATGTCGCCGAGGATGATCGGCGGCCGGACGCAGCGGGAGCCGTAGCTCTGGACCCAGCCGGCGGTGGTGAAGGCGTAGCCGTCGAGCTGCTCTGCGAAGTACTGGACCATGTCGTTGCGCTCGAACTCGCCGTGGACGAGCACGTCGACGCCGATCTCCTCCTGCCATCGGATTGCACGCTCTGTTTCCGTCCGAAGGAAGGAGTCGTACTCCTCTCGCGTCGCCTTCCCGCTCGTGAACGAGGCGCGTGCGCTTCGGACTTCCGGGGTCTGCGGAAGCGAGCCGATCGTTGTCGTCGGGAGCAGCGGCAGGGCGAGAACCGCCTGCTGCCTTTCATGGCGGGCGGGATAGGCATCCGCCCGTTGCGTCATCTCCGGGGTCACTGCTTCGAGCCGCGCCGCCACCGCCGGAGAATGGATCCTCGCCGAGGATCGTCTTGCCGCAACCGCGGCGTCGGAGCGGGCGAGCTCGTCGGCGACCGCCTCGCGACCTTCGGTGAGACCCCGGCCGAGGACGGCCAGCTCCTCGATCTTCTGGACAGCGAAGACGAGCCAGCTTCGCAGCTCGTCGTCGATCCCGGTTTCGAGCTCAAGGTCGACCGGAACGTGCAGCAGCGAGCAGGACGGGCCGATCATCAACCGCTCGGCGCCGCGTCGTTCGGCAACCGTCTCGAGCCGTGCGAGCGCGACGGTGAGGTCGGTACGCCAGACGTTGCGGCCGTCGACGAGCCCCAGCGAGAGCACCAGCTCCTCGCGAGCCCGCTCGATCACCTCATCGAGCTGCTCCGGTGCGCGGACGAGGTCGAGGTGAAGGCCGGCTACCGGGAGCGCAAGTGCGGTCTCGAGGTTGTCGCCGAGCCCGCCGAAGTAGGTGGTGAGGAGCAGCTTCACCGCCGATGCCTCGGCGAGCGCCTGGTAGGCGAGGTGCAAGGCGCCGCGTGTCCGTTCGTCGAGGTCGAGCACGAGGCAGGGCTCGTCGATTTGCACCCATCCGGCGCCGGCGGCTTCGAGCGCGCGCAGCAGCTCCACGTAGACAGGAAGCAGGCCGGCGAGCATCCGGACGCGATCGCTGGTCCCGCGGCTCGACTTGGCGAGGAGCAGGAAGGTGGCCGGGCCGAGCAGGACCGGGCGGGTCTCGAAGCCGAGGCTCTTCGCCTCGAGGTACTCGTCGACGGGCTTGGTCGTGGCGAGGACGAACTCCTGGTCGGGTGCGAGCTCGGGGACGAGGTAGTGGTAGTTGGTGTCGAACCACTTCGTCATTTCCAAGGCGGGCAGGTCGGCGCTGCCGCGGGCGAGCGCGAAGTAGGTGTCGAGCTCGACCGGTCCGCCGCGCCAGCCGAAGCGTTCCGGGATCGCGCCGACCATGACCGCGGTGTCGAGGACGTGGTCGTAGAAGGAGAAGTCGTTGCTCGGGAGGTGCGTGACTCCGAGACCGTGCTGCCGCGCCCAAGTCGCGGCCCGGAGTCCCTGGGCGGCGTCGCAGAGCTGTTCCGCGCTGATCTCGCCGGCCCAGTGCTGTTCCAGGGCTTGCTTGAGCTCGCGGCGGGGGCCGATGCGGGGAAAGCCGAACGTCGAAACGATCACTTGCAGGCCTCCCACTCTACGCCCCTGGCCACCGCCTCGATCGAGCAAGCCGCGGCCTCGGCCGAGACCGGCGCGGGAACGTCGACGGCGCCCTGAACGGTCGCCTTCTTGATCGTCGACGCCGCGGCTCGTGCTCCGCGTGGCGGTGCCCGCCAACCCGCCGATCCGCCAACGCGCACAGGCGAGCCCGCTTACCTAGACCGAATCACGACAGGAACAGACCGCCACCGATCCCGCTTCGTCGTCCGGGGCACGAACCCACATGGGAAGGGAGTAGTCCGCAGCTGCTCCAGCGAAGCGACCGGCCGATCCTGCTCCTGCCGTTCTGAGGGATCGCAGCGAGGCGCATCCGCACCCGGCTGAACTTTCCTTCGGCACCGAGTACCAGACGCGCTCGGCAACGTCGTGGAAGGTCGTCGCTGAAGCGGGCGAGCCGACGGCAGAACCGCCTGAGTACACACAGTGTTCCTCATCCATCAGAGCGCCTGAGCTGGATTGCGGGCGACGCCCTGGTATTTACGTACACTTCCGCCTCGACTCGAGGGTGCATCGTCTTCGTATCCCTTCACCTTCGTTCACGAGAAGCCGACAAGGCAGACGATGGCCACCGAGCTCACCCGCCCTATGGGCGACGACCCGGGTTTCGTCGCTGAGATCGCCAAGATCGAGGAGGAGGTCGGACCGCTTTCCGCCGCGGCGATCAAGACGCGCTGGCAGCTTCGTCTCCAGGGACACCGCTGCGCCGTAGGAGACCACACGTACACCTGGACCGGGCAGATCGTCGATTTGCCGGGCGGCTCGCCCCACCAGATCATGGCCTGCGCCTATGCGGCCCTGCACGCCGACGAGACTCCTTCGCTGAGGGTGATCGGGCCGCTCCACACCCCGAAGGACGCAGCCAAGCGTCTCTGGAGCGAACAGGAGCTGAAGGAGAACGCTCCGCCGACTTGATCGGCGCGCACGCCTGACGGCGAGCGACCGGACTGTGGCTCTCCCCCGAGGGAGATCGGTGTCCGTTTCGGCGGGTGATCGCACTCGATACGACCACGCCACTGGGTGAAGTGCACTCCGAGGCCGCGGAGTCGTTCGAACTCCTTGTCGATGTCGTCGCGGCGAAGGAGGTAAAGGGGTATGCCGTCTTCGACGAGCGCCTGCTTGAACGGCTTTGCAGCGGGTGTCCGTCCGGCTCGAGCAGCAGTTCGGTTCCCTCACCAGCCGAGTAGCCTTTCAGCCGCAGGGATGGAGAGTCCGCCCGCCGAAGCCCCGCTCGTCTGCGCCGAATGCGGGCTAGAGAGCCCACCGGACGCGGCCGGCTGGCGCGGCTATCTGGACGACGACGGCGCGGCGGTGATGTTCTGCCCGGGGTGCGCAGCCCGGGAGTTCGGCGGCGCCTCGTAGGCCCACCCCTCCCGCTGGAGCAGCGAGCGCGGGTCCCTCTTTGGTCGCAGGTCGCACACGCTCTCTCACACGCCCGCCGCCTCAGGCACACGTACGCGCGAATCCGGCGCTGTCGGACTCGTGGACGAGGGGTTTTCGGCCACCTTTCCGGCCACCCCGAGCTCCTGGAGGAAATTCGGGGGAATTTCCTCCAACGCCAGCCGCGCCGCCGTAGCCCGCCCCGAGCCCCGCCGAGAAGCCCGAGCGGCTCATCTGCCTGGTCGGCCGCGCTCGAGCCGCGGCGGCTGACGGGGGCGCGCCCCCTCCCCGCTGGGCGTGACGATGCGCGCGGGTCCCTCGTCAGGCTCGGACGACCGCCGACGCTCCCGCAGGCGGTGGTACGGCGGATACAGCGTCAGCGAGCGCGCGGACATTCCCTGCGGAAGATCGCAGAGGATCTGAACCAGGCTGGCGTGCCGACCGCCCAGGGCGGCGCGCGATGGTACGCGGCGACTGTTCGGCACGTGCTGCTTCGAACGTCGTAGCCATGCTTGGACGGCGGCGTTTGTCAGTCGTTGAACCAACCCTCCCCCTTGGCGCCATGATGTCGGTTGGGGCCTGCTCACGGCAACACCCCCTCGACACACTTCGGCGTCTCGGGGCCTCTTATCGGGCTGCTCGCTCGGCGTGGCTGTGACCAGGTGGGCGACCGACCGCTCTTGCGGAACAGCACGCAGCGAGAGGCTGCCGGAGTTTGACGTCAACCCTCTAGGGGTAGGAGCGCTCGTTGTCCTACGGTTCGACCGTCTGCCAGATGCCGGACGGTCACCGACGCCAACGCATCTATGGCCACGGTCGTAGGAAGGAGAGCGCGTATGTTCAGGCAGAAAAGCATGCGGCAGCGCTTGCCGCGTGTGGCCGCCGCCGCGGCGGCCCTCGCGATGGGGGTCGCTGCACCGTCGGCGGCTCCTGCGGCCATGGAGGTCCTGCCGTACCAGGATCCGAGCCAGCCGGTGCCGGCACGCGTCGCCGACCTCCTCTCGCGCATGACGCTGGAGGAGAAGATCGGGCAGATGACGCAGGCCGAGCGCGGGGCGGTCGTCGGCGATCCCTCGCGCATCACGGCATTGAACCTCGGCAGTGTCCTGTCCGGGGGCGGCTCGACGCCGACTCCGAACACCCCGCAGGCGTGGGCCGACATGATCGATCGCTTCGAGCAGGCCGCGTTGAATACGCGCCTGCACATCCCGTTGCTGTACGGCGTCGACTCGGTGCACGGCCACGGGAACCTGCTCGGTGCGACGGTGTTCCCGCACAACATCGGGCTCGGAGCAACGCGTGACCCGGCCCTGGTCCGCGACGTCGAGCACATCACCGCGAGCGAGACCCGCGCGAGTGGCCCCCAGTGGAGCTTCGCGCCCTGCATCTGCGCGGCGCGTGACGACCGCTGGGGCCGGACGTACGAGAGCTTCGGCGAAGACCCCAGTCTGGTCATCCAGATGGAGACCGCGATCGACGGCTTCCAGGGAGCGCCGGGCCACCTCGGCGACCGCGATCGCGTGCTGGCCACCGCGAAGCACTACGCCGGCGACGGCGACACGGTCTACGGCACCGCCGCAGGCGACTACCAGATCGATCAGGGCATCGCGATCACCGATCGCCAGTCATTCTGGGACACGTCGCTTCGGCAGTACGAGCCGGCCGTACAGGACCACCACGTAGGAAGCGTGATGCCGTCGTTCTCGAGCGTCGACTGGACCGAGGACGGCGTGGGGAACCCGATCAAGATGCACGCCAACCAGGAGCTGATCACCGACGTGCTCAAGGGCTCGATGGGCTTCGAAGGGTTCGTGATCAGCGACTGGGAGGGGATCCATCAGATCCCCGGCGACTTCGCTACCCAGGTGCGCACGGGCGTGAACGCCGGCATCGACATGATGATGGAGCCCTTCTCCGCCCAGGCCTTCGAGGACACTCTCCTTGCCGAGGTGCAGGCCGGCCGCGTTCCGATGAGCCGCATCGACGATGCCGTTCGCCGCATCCTCACCAAGAAGTTCGAGCTCGGGCTCTTCGAACACCCCCTCACCGACCGCACGAACATCGACGGCATCGGCTCACCGGCGCACCGTGCGGTCGCGCGCCGGGCGGTGGCCGAGTCGCAGGTGCTGCTGAAGAACGAGCGGGGGACGCTGCCGCTCCGCACGAACGCCGACGTCTATGTCGCGGGCAGCAACGCCGACAACATCGGCAACCAGGCCGGCGGCTGGACGTTGACCTGGCAGGGCGGCTCGACCAATCAGATCCCCGGCACGACGATCCTCGAGAGCATCCAGGCCGCAACGAGCGGCAGTGTGACGTTCAGCGAGGACGCCTCGGCGCCGGTCCAGCGCAAGCAGGCCGGCGTCGTCGTGGTCGGCGAGACGCCGTACTCCGAGGGGTTCGGCGACGTCGGCGGTCCCCTCTGGGCCTACGATCCGGGCGACCACGGCGTGCCCCGGCCGGTCAAGGACATGCGGATCTCCCAGACGGATCGGGACGCGATCGACACTGTCTGCGCGAAGGCGGTCAAGTGCGTCGTCGTCATCGTCTCCGGGCGCCCACTGATCATCGGCCCCGGACAGCTGGCGAACATCGACGCGCTGGTCGAAGCCTGGCTCCCGGGCAGCGAGGGCGCGGGCGTCGCGGACACGCTGTTCGGCCGCCAGCCGTTCACCGGAAAGCTCCCGGTCAGCTGGCCACGAACGCTGGCCCAAGAGCCCATCAACGTCGGTGACGCCGATTACGACCCGCTGTACCCCTTCGGGTACGGCCTGCAGACGGGGTAGCTGGCAAGACCCACCTGGACACGGGCCGGCCGCGTTGCGATAGAACCGTCGATCGCCGCGGCCGGCCCCGAGCGAGCTCGACGAGGCAGCACACCCGTCCCGCGCGCACGTGCGCGCGATGCTTCCATCCAGATGCCTGTTCCGCGCTGTGCCGCTCTTCGCCGTGATGGGAAGGGCCTGCGGTGCGCTCTCCTCGTCGCCAACAGCGACCTACTGCCGTCACCACGAACGACTCGCAGACGAACTCGGCCAAGACGCCCTCAGGTCGGGTCGGTATCCGCGTCGACGGAACCCGCGCGAGGAGACGCCGCTCGTGGTGGAGACGGAGCCGATGGTCACAATCGGTAAGGCGATCAGCCCCGCGGAGATCCGGCCCCGGTTGGCTCAGGTCACGGTCGAGTGAGTGGACGAAATCCAGGCGGCGCTGTTGGATGCGGCGCTCGGCGCTGTCCGCGAAAGCTGGGCCACGACGACTTGCAGTGAGTGGTGCCATAAGGAGCGCGTCGCCCGGCCCCTTCGGACGGCTGAACGCGCCGTTGGTCAGGCCTAACGGCTCAGTCGAAGTCCAGGCTGCTGTCCGCGCATCTGCCGCGGGCACGCGCATCAACTCGCAGTACAGTCCGGAGGGTCGGGTGCGGCTTGAGAGGAGGGGAATCAAAGATGTGCACGTCGAGAGTCGTCCTGACGCTCACTGGCGTCGGGCTCGTCGTTCTCGTCGTCGCCGTCGCTGCTCTCGCGGCCGATCGGCCAGATAATGCGGTCAGAGGCTACGGGGGTAGTCTCGTTGCCTCCGTCTACGACGGCGACACGCTTACGCTCGCGGGCGGTGAGCGATCCGGCTCCTGCAGATCGACACGCCCGAGCTCGGGAGCGGCGAGTGCTACTCGAGAGCCGCGCGCACGGCGCTGGTTGCGTTCACGCCGCCTGGTTCCCGGGTCGTGCTCGAGTCGGATCCGGCACTCGACAAGGTAGACCGGTACGGGCGTCTGCTCCGCTACATCAAGCGGGCGGGCGTGAACGTGAACCTCGAGCTGGTCCGGCGCGGAGCAGCGACGCCGTACTTCTACCGGGGCGAGCGAGGCCGCTACGCCTCGCGGCTGCTGGCAGCCGCGGTGAAGGCGCGTGCCGAGAAACGTGGACTCTGGAAGGCCTGCCCGTCGACCAGGCTCGACCCGACCCGCCCTGCCACCACTGGGCGGAGCGGCCCGCCGACAGAGAAGCCTGCGCCGAGCGGCAAGTGTGACCCGAACTACGCGGGCGGCTGCGTCCCTCCGTACCCGCCCGATGTCGATTGCGCCGACATCCGCGCGCTCGGGATCGCACCAGTCCGAGTCATCGGAACCGACGTCCATCGACTGGACGCCGACAACGATGGGTGGGGCTGCGAGTGAGGCGACTCCGAGCCTTGACCGTACGACGGGCGACGCTCGTCGCCATGGTCTTCGCAGCCGGGATCGCTGCCGCGGTCACGGTCCCGGCGGCGGTTCCAACGTCCGAGGCGAGCCCGGTGCCGGCGTCGACGCTCAGACAAATCCGGGCGGAATACGGGCAATTTACGGGAATCCCGCAGGGAGCCGGTCGTAGCCGGTGATTCCCGGAAGGTGTCGCCGGATCCGCAGCGGTGCGGACCTGCAGCGCGATTACTCCGCGACCCCGCGCGAGGCGATCTGCCGCAGTGGGGGACCGCCGAGCTCGATAGTCGACGCGTTTGTCTCATCTGGCATCCACTGATGATCGCTGGTCGTGTAGGTTCGAGGAGATCTATTCGGATCGAACGAGTGCTCGCTATATGCTGAGCGCAACCGGCGGAGCGAGATCCGGCACTCGGAGTCCGATCGAAAAAGGGGCCGGGCTCATCCGACCCCTCTCACTCTGAGCCCTCACTCTATGGGACCACCGCGGGCCCGCGGCCCCAGCCCGGATGGCCGTTCTCGCTCGGGAGCGCGGTCAGCGGCGCCTGCTCGCTGCCGTCCGCGTTCATGACGAACACCTGCAGGGTTTGTTGCTCGATCGGTTCGATGTCGCGTTCAAAAGCGATCTCGTGGCCGTTGGGTGACCAGTCGGCGTCTTGGTCTCTGCCCGGATAGTCGGTCAGGCGCGTCTGGTTGCTGCCGTCGGCGTCCATGACGTAGATCTCGACGTTGTCGTCGCGGTCGCTCTGGAAGAGGATCTTCTTGCCGTTCGGCGACCAGGCCGGTGCGCTGTCCGAGGCGGGGTTGTTGGTCAGTCGGGTCGGGTCGGTGCCGTCGGCGTTCATGACGTAGATCTCGTCGTTGCCGTCTCGCCTGCTCGTGAATGCGATCTTGTGGCCGTTCGGTGACCAGTCGGGGCGGATGTTGCGGGCGGTCGGGTCGTTGGTGAGCTGCTCGAGGCCGCTTCCGTCGGCGTTGAGTGTGAAGATGTCTGAGCTCCCACCGCCGCCGTTGTCGAAGGCGATCTCCCCGTTCGAGGACCAACTGGGGAAGCGAGCGCGCGTCTCGGTCAGCAAACGCTGATCGCTGCCGTCCGCGTCGACCAGGTAGATGTGCGGTGGAGCGATCGGCACCTGGCCGAGAGCGTCGAACTGGACGGCGTAGAACGCAACAGTCTTCCCGTTCGGCGACCAGACCGGCGAGAGATCCCAGGTCGTGTTGTGGGTAAGCCGCCGCGGCTCGCTGCCGTCGCCGTTCATGACCCAGATCTCGGTCTTGAGGAACTCGTTGCTCGTCGGGGTGTCCTTGAGCCGCGAGAAGGCGATCTTCGCACCGGGGATGCCCGAGGCCGGATCCATGGCGACCGTGGACGAACCCTCCTCTGCGCTGCGGGCGGTTGTGGAAGAACTGAGGCCGAGAGCAGAGAGAGCTGCAATGACCAGCAGCATCGTGCGCGCTTTCATCGTGTACCTCCCGTAGATGCCTTCCGCGTGACGCTCAGGGCTCGATGCGCAGGACCTCGCCGATCGCTGCCGATCCGCCGTGATTGGAGACGTAGAGGGCACCGTCCGGGCCGACTGCGACCGAGGTCGGCTGGCTCAGCCCGGCGAGAATCGTCGTCCGCATGCCCGCCTGGTATTCGGCACAGATGCCTCCGGGCTGGTCCCGGTCGGGCGTAACGCGGACGAGGGTCCCGGCGTATTGAAGGACATAGAGGTTCCCCTGCTCATCGAAGGCGATGTCGATGATGGTCGTGAAGCCGCTGAGGCACGCTTCGCTGGCCAGGAACAGCCGTGGCGCCTCGCCCGGCTCGACGCGATAGACGTTCGCTGCCCCGACGACGGCGGGAAAACCGCTCAGCTCGCCCACGTAGTACGCACCGTCAGGCCCGATCGACACCGATGTCGGCACCGAATCGGTCGACCGCGGAGGGTCGGTACCCCGAGACTGAAACACGGCCAGGGTGGAGATGTCGCCGTTGTCGTCGACTCGCACGAGCGAGTTTCCGCCGGCGTCGGTGACGACGTTCCCGCCGGGCACCTCGAGCAAGCCATACGGGTTGGTGTCGAGCGGGCCCCCGTCGGGGTTATTCAGCGCCTCGTAGCCGCCGAGATCGGCCGCGAAGCGCCACTCGCCGCTCGGTTCAACCTGGGCGAGCCGAGCGAGAC
>JBKPSO010000138.1:0-8773 GCA_046735055.1 Actinomycetota bacterium | reverse complement strand
AATCGGGTAGGGGCCGGGTTCACCCCGGCCCCTCCCACACCACCGGACGTGCGGGTCCGCATCCGGCGGTTCGCGTCGCATCCCGGAAGCGGCGGTATGGATCGCTGAAGCCTTGCAGGCCCTGGTCTGTCCAGTAGCTGTTCGGTAGGGCGCGTTGGAGGACAGCGGAGCCCGCGATACGCCAGTAGCCCTTGCGGGAGCTGGCCCATTCGCGGGCCGCCCGCTCCGGGATACCGAGCGCGCGCAGGTTGCGCCGCCGCGTGCGGTAGCGCTTCCACTGCTTCCATTTCACCTGCCGCAGCCTCCGGCGCAGCCATCCGTCGAGTTCCTCGAACGGGTGCGGCGTGTCGGCGTACGCAAAGTAGGCCGTCCACCCGACCGTGAAGCGGTTGATCGCGTGGAGACGCCGTCCGATCGAGACGCCCCAGCGGCGCGAGGTGAGCCTGCGCAAGCGATCCTTCGCCCGCTTGCGGGCCTGAGGATCGATCCGCACCTTCACCTGACCGTCCCGGCAGAAGAAGCCAAAACCCAACAAGGGCCGCTTCGTCGCCGGGGCGACCGCGGACTTCTCGCGGTTGACGCGCAGCTTGAGCCGACGCTCGACGTAGTGCGCGATGCTGTCCATGACTCGCAGGCCCGCCCGTTCGCTTTGCACGTACACCCTCAGGTCGTCGGCGTAACGGACGAAGCGGTGGCCGCGTCCGCCCAGTTCCTGGTCGAGGTCGTCCAGCATCACGTTCGCAAGCAGCGGCGAGAGCGGCGAGCCTTGCGGCGTCCCCTCCTCGCTTTGCTGCTTTACGCCGTCTGCCATGACGCCCGCTTCCAGGTAACGGCGGACAAGGCGCAGCACCTGCTTGTCCTCGACCCGTCGCGCGACCCGCGCCATCAGCGCGTCGTGCTGGACGCGATCGAAGAACGCGTCCAGATCAACGTCGACCACCCACGCCGCACCATCTGCGATGGACTGGCGAGCGCGCTCGACCGCCTGATGCGCCGAGCGGCCCGGCCGAAAACCAAAGCTGCGCTCGGAGAAATGCGGATCGAAGACGGGTGTCAGCACCTGCGACAAGGCCTGCTGGATCAGCCGATCCAGCGCCGTCGGCACCCCCAACAACCGCTCGCCGCCGGAGGGCTTCGGGATCGCCACCCTCCGCACCGGCTGCGGCCGGTAGGTGCCCGCCTCGAGCTGAGCGCGAACCTCCGGCCAGTGCTGCCTGAGCCATGGTCGGAGCTCCGCCACCGTCATCCCGTCGATGCCTGCGGCACCGGCGTTCCGCTCGACGCGTCTGAGCGCCCGCGCGAGATTCCCGCGGGAGAGAAACTCCTCCCACAGACCCGGGCGGGCAGGGTAAGGCGCGGTCTCGTCCGGCGCCGGGAAGCCGCTCCGCTCTCGCCGGGCACCCTCGGGCTTCACCCTCCGGCCCTCCCGGCAAGGCCCCTCACGGGGATGGCTGCACTCAACGCGACTCCCACGAGCACGAGCGTCCTTCGCCTCGGCTCTGCGTTCGGCCCTTCCCGGCGTCGCTTGCGATCCCCGCCGGTACTACGGCCTCTGCTGACTTCTCCGCGGCGCGGCCGCGTCTCTCGGCGCGACCGGTCGCTTACCACCCGGCGATCCTGGCGGTCGGGCATCCCGCGACACCCACGGAGATCTCCCCGGATAAGACCAGCAACCTTCCCCGCGCACCCGCCGCATCTACGTGACGGCCCCTTGATGGCATCGGGCTTCGCCGTGCTTGGCCGGCTCGCCCAGACCGCCCCGCCTCCTATGCGGTTTCTGTTCGTCGAGTCGCGAGTTCGCCGCGGGCTTCCTTCCCACCCCGCCTCACGACGGAGCAGTTGCCTCTGACTTGTGGTTGGTGCCATCAACCTCCACAGGGGACTCACACCCCCGAGCTGCTGATCATGCCGGGCGTACCAAGGCGGGGAGGCCGGCTCGTGCCGGCCTCCCCGGTAGCCGATCCAGCGAGGTCTAGAAGTTGTCCGCTGTGGTGACGACGTCCTGCTGGTGGACAACCGTCGGCACGAACTCGAGCCCGTACCACCAGACAACCATCTGCTCGTTGTTCGTGTCCGTCCACAGGGCGTGGAACGTGTTGTCGGAGCCGACGGCGATATCGGTGTAGTCGCCGATGAAACCGCCGCCGAAGTGGTACCGCGTGTTGATCGGATGTGTGGTGACGATGTTCGTAGTGCTCGTCGTCAGGTCCCTGACGGCGTAGTCGAGCCTCGCGTTGTCGATATAAGGGCCGAGCGTCGTACAGTTGATCCTTCCCTCCGGTGGCGGCGGCGACGACGCACAGGTCTGCCACGGCGAGACGACGTCGGCCGCATAGGCGGACATGTAGACGCGGCCCGACGGGGAGACCGCCACACCCGGCCACTGCGTGTCGACACGGCGGGGGGCCGGCGCGGTCAGCGTGGAGCCGTCAGGCTGAGTCACGGGGTAGCCGTCCGGCATCCGGTTCGAAGCGTCGAGCGCCGGCAGGATCGGCACCGGCGACGACCAGGTCGTGCCGCCGTCCGTCGACTTGCTGTAGACGGCAGTCAGGTGGCAGCCGTTGTTCGTCCGGGTCGGGCAGAGGCCGCCGGTATCGCTCATCTGGGTCGACCAGGCCACGTACAGATCTCCGTTCGGCGCGGCGTCGCCCGCCGGGAAGCTGTCGTCCCGGTACACCGTGTTCGCGGGAGAGATCACGTCTCGCACGTCCGCGATCTTCGTCGGCTTGCTCCAGGTGGCGCCGCCGTCGGTCGACTTCAAGATCCACTGGGCGTCGAGCGTCGACAGGCGCGTGGCGCCCTCGAGGATGACGTAGACGGTCCCGTCGTACCCGACGATCGGACGCGAGCCCTGGTCGTAGAGGACGTTCCCCGAGATGTTCGTGGGCGAGCTGAACGTCGCCCCGCCGTCGGTCGAGTAGGCGAAGAAGATCGGCGCCTGGACGAAGCTGCCGTTGTGCGGATTGAAGATGAAGCGCGTCCAGCTGACGTAGACGCGATCCTGGAACGGGCTCCCGCCGTGCCAGTCGGCCGCGATCCATTCCTTGTCGTTCAGGATCGAGGGAGACGTGGTTGGGTTGATGAAGGTCGGCGCACCCCAGGTGAGGTTTCCGCCGCCGTCGAACGTCCCCCTGTTGACGGCCACCGTGTTGGGCGGTGCCGTGCGATCGAAGCCGAGGCCGGCGTAGAAGACGTTGCCCTGGCTGTCGAAGGCGACCGAGGGGTCTCCTCCGGCGTCGTACTGGCCTCCCACGAGGCGCTCGACGCCGGGGATCAACGTCCCGATCGAAGAGCCGTCCGGATTGGAGGCGCAGCACCACGTCGAGCCGCCGTCGTTCGAGAAGTACGTGCCCGAGTAGCCGTCGCCCTGGCCGCTGCACGGACTGCCGCCGAGCGTGCAGGTCCACGTGCGTGTGACGTAGTCGTTCATGCCGGACACGACCCGGTTGGGGTTGTTCGGGTCGACCGCGATCGCCGTCTCGTTCTGCGAAGCCGCGGCCGTGTCCTGGTTGACCGTGACGTCGGGCGGCAGAACGCTCGTTCCGTCGAGCGGGCTCGTGAGCACATAGTCCGGCGTGATCGGCGCCGGGTTTGCCGGGCTCGGGGCCGATGGATCAGCGGCCTCCTCCTGGAGGAACGCCGACATCCGGATCTGCAGGCCGGCGGTCCCGTTCATCGACGCGACCTTGCCGGCCAGCGTCGCGATGTCGTAACTTCTCGTCGAGGCGCCGGCCGCGACAGCGGAGCCCCCAAGGACCAAGGGTGCCGCGACGGCCAGCCCCGCGAGCACGGCTCGTCTCTTCGTGAATCGCATTCGTACCCCCTGTTCTCGACTCAACTGTCCTGCCGGGGCGGCTCGCTGGCCACCGGGCTCCCGCGAAGGGGCGACTATACGAAAGCTCGCTGCCGGGGCGCGTCAGTCGCCCGCGTGCGGCTTCGCCATCCGCCGGTAGTCGAGCGCCTCGTCCAGGACGGACTCGTCGACCCCGGCGTCGCGCGCGACCTCGCGGAGCGGGCGACCGGACGCCGCCGCCTCCTTGACGATCTCGGTCGCCTTGTCGTAGCCGACGTAAGGGTTGAGCGCGGCCGCGGCCGAGAGCGTCAGCTCCGCGTAGCGCTCGTCCAGTTCGCGGTTCGCCTCGATCCCGTCGATGCATTTCTCCGCGAGCAGGCGGGATGCTGAGGCGAGCAGCTTGATCGAGTCGAGCAGGTTGCGCGCGATCAGCGGGACGAAGACGTTCAGCTCGAAGTGGCCCTGCATACCGCCGATCGCGATCGCGGCGTCGTTGCCGATCACCTGGGCGGCGACCTGCGTCACGACCTCCGGAATCACCGGATTGACCTTGCCGGGCATGATCGAGCTCCCCTTCTGCAGCTCGGGGAGGAAGATCTCGGCGAGCCCGGCACGCGGCCCTGAGCCCATGAAGCGCAGATCGTTCGCGATCTTCGTCAGCGAGACCGCCACCGTCTTCAGCGCGCCGGAGGCCTCGACGAGCGCGTCCCGCGCGGCCTGCGCCTCGAACGGGTCGGCGGGGGGCAGGATCGTCAGACCGGTGTCGACGGAGAGCTGCTCGCGCACCAGGGCGGCGAACTCGGAGTGCGTGTTCAGACCGGTGCCGACGGCGGTGCCGCCGAGCGGAATCTGTCCGACCCGCTCGAGCGTCGACTCGATGCGGGCGATCCCCTGGCGCACCTGGGCCGCATAGCCGCAGAACTCCTGGCCGAGGGTGACCGGAACCGCGTCCATCCAGTGCGTGCGCCCGGCCTTGACGACGTCGTCGAACTCGGCCGCCTTCGCCGCGAGCGAGTCTGCCAGGCGGGCGAGCGCCGGAAGGAGGTCGTTCGTCAGCTCCTCGAGGGCGGCGAGGTGAACAGCCGACGGGAAGACGTCGTTCGAGGACTGCCCCATGTTGACGTCGTCGTTCGGGTGGACGTCGTCACCTGCGAGGGTCGCCATCACCTCGTTCGCGTTCATGTTCGACGACGTCCCCGAGCCGGTCTGGAAGACGTCGATCGGAAACTGGTCGTCGAGCTCGCCGGCCGCGATCCGCTCGCCCGCGGCCGCGATCCGCTCGGCCTTGTCGGCATCGAGCAGACCAAGCTCGGCGTTCACGCGCGCGGCCGCCGCCTTGATCCGCCCTAGCCAGCGGGCGACGGGCACCGGGATCGGCTCGCCCGAGACCTGGAAGTTCGCCACCGCCTTCGTCGTCTCGCCCCCCCAGAGCTCGGTTCGTCGCTCGGTGCTCGCCACCAAGCGAGTCTAGCCGCCGCTAGACGGCGTGCAGCCGGCGGCGGCCAAGCGGGCGCTCGCGAAGCTGCCGTCGTGTGTGCTCGGAGAGCTCCGAGCTCGAGGCCCAGCCGACGTAGCGACATTGCGGGCACTCGTCCAGCGCCGACCGGTGGTCGTCCGCGCGCACCGTCCGCCTGTACCCGCAGCTCAGGCACTCGACCTGGCGAAGCCGGACCTCCATGCGGAGAGCATCGGCGTTCCCGAGCCGCTGATGACCCTCGAAAGGGTGATGGGGCTCACCCATGCGCGGCCAGGGCTTTCGCCGCCGCGAGCAGCTCGTCCCACGTGCAGAGCTTGATCCTCGGCCGGCCGTGCGGCTCTCCCCGCGTGCGCTCCTCGAGGTCGATCGCCTCCCAGCCCCCGTAGGCGACGACCTCGACGCCGCGCTCCGCCAGCAGGCTCTCGAGCCGCTCGTCCGACTCGCGCCGCAGCAGACCGGCACGTGCGTCCTCGAGCAGGAGCTCGACCGTCTCGGTCGCGTCCTTCTTGTTGGTGCCGATCACGCCGGTCGGGCCTCGCTTGATCCAGCCGGCGCAGTAGAGGCCGGGGTCGACCCGTCCGCAATCGTTCGGAATGACCCCGAGTCCCTCGTCGAAGGGCACTCCCGGGAGAGCGACGCCGCGATAGCCGACGCTCCGGAAGACGAGGCCGCACGGGATCGTCTCGCGCCGTTCGGTCGGCACTGCGCGAACCCCGCCGCTCTCGTCCGCGACGAGCTCGTTGTGGACGATCTCGATCTCGTCGACGCGGCTCTCGCCGCGGATCTCGACCGGCGAGACGCAGAACCGGAACACGACGGCGCGACGCTTTCCCGACGGCGTCCTGGCGGCGTATTCGCGCAGCACGACCAGGTTGCGCTCCGAGTTCGTGTCCGTCCCGACAGCGCCGTCGAGGTCGGCCGGGTCGACGATCACCTCCGCGTTGGCGAGCTCGCCCATCTCCTTCAGCTCCGGGGTCGTGAACGCGGCCTGGGCGGGACCTCGTCGGGCGAGCAGCACGATCTCGCGCAGAGCCGACTCGTTCATCGCCGCCATCGCGACGTCCGTCGTGTCGGTCGGCGCCAGCTCCTCGGCCGAGAGCGCGAGCATGCGCGCGACGTCGAGCGCGACGTTCCCGGCCCCGACGACGACCGCGCGTTCGGTCTGCAGGTCGAAAGGAATGTTCTGGAAGTCCGGATGGGCGTTGTACCAGGCGACGAACTCCGTCGCCGCCCACGAGCCGGGGAGGTCCTCGCCGGGTATACCGAGCTGACGGTCGGTCTGCGCGCCGACCGCATAGACGACCGCGTCGTAGCGCTGCATCAACTCCTCGTGCGTCACGTCGCGCCCGAGCTCCACATTTCCGAAGAACCGGAAGCCGGGCTGCGCGGCGATCTTCTCGAACGCGCGCGAAACGGCCTTGATGTTCGGGTGGTCGGGCGCCACCCCCAGCCGCACGAGGCCCCACGGCGTCGGCAGACGCTCGATCAGGTCCACCTCGACCGGGAGGTCGGAGGCGAGCAGGTGCCCGGCGGCGTAGAAGCCGGCGGGGCCGGAGCCGACCACGGCGACGCGAAGCGGAGCACTCATCGCCGTGATCCTAGAGAGGCGGGGGGAGCGCTAGCTCGCGCGCACCTTGAGGGTCAGTGCGAGCCACCGGAGCCGCAGCCGCCGACGCTCGCGGGTGCCTCGCCCTCCTCGACCTGGAAGGAGTGGCCGCAGCCGCAGGCCGAGGACACGTTCGGGTTGTCGATCTTGAACCCGGACTCCTCGAGCCCGTCGAGGAAGTCGATCTGCGCGCCCTGGAGGTACGGGGCGCTGAACGGGTCGACGACGACGCGCACGCCGTAGGCCTCGAGCTCGTGGTCGCCCTCCTGGGCGCCGCGGTCGAAGCCGAGCGCGTACTCGAAGCCGGAGCAGCCGCCGCCCTGAACCGCGACGCGCAGGACGGTCGCATCGCCCTGAGGCTCGTCCGCCTGCAGCTCCTTGATCTTCCCGGCCGCGCGCTCGGTCAGGCCGATCAGCGTGATGGGTTCTTCGACGGTCGCCATCGAACCCATCGTAGCAATGTGGTCGGTGGCTGTGGAACCCCCGAAACGGGGCGACTTTGTAACAGCGCGACGTAGCATCGTTGAGCGATTTCTCGCTCTCTTCGTGCGGGCAATCTGCTGCTTGCTAAGGTCCGCGCCCAAGGGCTGACGGAGGAGGAAGCGGGGCGTGCTGCACAGCTGGTTACCGTTCCTGATCTACGGGCTGCTCGCGCTCGCGATCCCGCTCTCGATGGTCCTCTTCTCGTTCTGGTTCTCGACGCGCCCGAGCCGCCGGACACGCGCGCGGACGGTGCCCTTCGAGTCCGGCGTCTCCACCGGGCCGCCGAAGCAGCAGCGCTTCACGATCAGCTTCTACCTGACGGCGATGCTCTTCATCGTCTTCGACATCGAGATCGTCTTTCTGTATCCGCTCGCGGTCGCGCTGAACGAGGTCGGCTGGTTCGCGTTCTTCGAGTTCCTGTTCTTCGTCGTGATCCTCGCGGTCGCCTACGTCTACATCTGGCGGAAGGGAGCATTGGACTGGAGATGACGGCGTGGCGGTGAAGCGGCTGAAGGACTACGGCCTCAAATCCGAGCGGCTGCTCTGGCCGACGAAGGGGCCGAGCGTCTTCGAGCAGGAGCTCGGGCTCGAGGACCTCGAGCAGAGGCTGATGCTGACAACGCTCGAGAAGGCGGTCGCGTGGTCGCAGACGAAGTCGATGTGGCCCGACCAGTTCGGCCTCTCCTGCTGCGCGATGGAGATGATCGCGATCGTCGACTCGCGCTACGACATCGCGCGCTTCGGAATGGAGGCCTTCCGCGCCTCCCCGCGACAGGCCGACCTGCTGATCGTCTCCGGTCGGGTCGCGCACAAGATGGCCGCGCCGCTACGGCAGATCTACGATCAGATGCTGGAGCCGAAGTGGGTGATCGCGATGGGCGCGTGCGCGAGCTCCGGCGGGATGTTCAACAACTACTCGGTCCTCCAGGGCGTCGACAAGATCGTCCCCGTCGACATCCACGTGCCCGGCTGCCCGCCCCGGCCGGAGGCGCTGCTCGAAGGGATCATCCGCCTGCACGAGAAGATTCTCGCCGGCGTCCCGCCGGCATACGAGATCCGGGGCGTGGCCCAATAGAGACCACTGGAGCGAGTCGGTACGACGCTGTCCCGGGGCTCGTCGAGACGAAGGAGGCACACGGCGAGACGACGCTCGTCGTCGACCCCGAACGACTCGTCGAGGCATGCCTCTTCCTGCGCGACGAGTACGGGTTCCGCTTCCTCGCGGACATCGCCGCAACCGACTACCTCGGCTGGAACGAGCGCGAGGTCGCCGGCTACGTCGGAAACGTCTGGGGTCGCGACATCAACGCACCCGGGTCGCAGGGCCTCGCGCGAAAGCCCGCCGAGAAGCCGAGCCGCTTCGCGATGAACTACCACCTGTTGCGGCTCGAGGGCGGCGCGCGTGGGCAGGAAG
>JBKPSO010000137.1:0-4117 GCA_046735055.1 Actinomycetota bacterium | reverse complement strand
CGGCGATCCCGGCCCACCGCTCGCCGCGGGCGCTGCGCAGGAAGAAGGCGAGTCCGAGCGGAATCGCGGTCAGGGCATCGCCGAAGTTGTGGATCAGGTCGGCCAGCAGGGCGACGCTGAGCACCAGCGCGTAGATCGATGTCTGTGTGATGGCGGTGACCGTCAGGACGACGAGGCTCAACGAGACCGCCTTGATCCCCGCGCGCGAACGGATGATCGAGGGATCGACGAACGGCCCGTGCGAGTGGTCGAGGGCGTGGGTGTGGTGGCTCACGACGCCCGGCGGGCGCGGTCGACCGCGTCGAGCCGGACGTGCTCGGCGTGGTAGATCGCTTCTTCGAGGAGGATTCCCACGTGGTCGTCATGGAGGGCGTAGACGATTCGCCGCCCTTGACGCTCGCCGACGACGAGGCCGAGGTGACGCAGTACGCGCAGCTGGTGAGAGACGGCGGACTGCTGCATCGTCACCGCGGCTGCGAGCTCGCCGACGGAGCAGGGCGATTCGCGCAGCCGCGCCAGGATACGGACGCGGCTGGGCGTCGAGAGCGCGTGCATCGTCTGCGCGACCTCCCCGGCGGTTGCGGCGTCTACCGCTGCAGGCTTGGCGTGTCGGCCGCTGACCCCGTGGCCCATGCCGGTGATTGTACATGAACAAGTGTTCATGTATTCTCTCGTGCTCGGCGACGAGAGCGCCCGATCGGCGCCGTCACCGTCGACGATATCCCTCGAGCTGATCCCGGCGCCGCCCGGGCGCCGGTTCGGGCTCTTCGCCGGTCCTAGCGGGCAGGGTTTCTCCCCAACCGGCCGAATCCGCGAACCGTGAGCGACGTCGTCGGAGAGCCTGCCGACCGCCCTCGGCATGTGATCGTCGGCGAGGACGCCTCCCTGACGCATTTCCGTCGCGAGACGGTCGAGGAGCTCCTCGGGGAGGGTCGTTTCTTCTGGCTCGACCTCGACCAGCCCGACCCGGACGACTTCGAGGTCCTGCGGGACGTCTTCAAGTTCCATCCGCTCGCGATCGAGGATTCCGAGCAGTTCGGGCAGCGGGCCAAGCTCGACGAGTACGGCGACTACGTCTTCCTCGTGATCTACGGGGCCGCGCCGGACGAGGACCGTCTGGTCGAGGTCCACTGCTTCTACTCCGCGCACTACCTCGTCACCGTCCACCGCGACGACTGCCCGGCCTTCCGGGAGATCCGAGAGCGCTACGCCAAGCGGGCGAAGCCGATCGAGCGCCCGGCGCTTCTGCTCTACCGGATCGTCGACGGCCTCGTCGACAGCTTCTTCCCGATCCTCGCCGACTTCGACGACCGGATCGACGAGCTCGAGGACGCGATCTTCCTCCGAGCGAGCGACGAGCAGCTCCAGGAGATCTTCGCGATGAAGCGGCTGTTCGTCGGCCTGCGCAAGGCGATCACGCCGGAGCGCGACCTCTTCGCCAGCCTGATGGGCGGCGTCGACCAGCTCCCCGGCATGGGCGAGGACGACGAGCGCTACTTCCGCGACGTCTACGACCACCTGATCCGGATCAGCGACCTGATCGACACCTACCGCGACCTGTTGACCAAGGAGCAGCACGCGAGCGGCCTGTTCCGGGTCGTCGTGCCCACGTTCGAGCTTGCCCTGCTCGTCCCGCTCGCGGTGACGGCGTCTCAATCCACACGCTATCCACACCGCTATCCACACCCACACCGCAACACGCATGCGACGTCGAGTTGTGGCGCCGCGCACGCACGCGAGGGGACGCAGGCGGTTTCGGTGTGGGGGCTGCGTCGATGCGCCTGGCGTAGCATTTGCCGTGATGGCGATGGAGTTCGTGGCGCAACGGTTGACCCTCGGGGATGTCGTCTTGATCGACCTTCCCGGCCGGGGAGAGGTCGAGGCGACCGTTGTGCGAGACCCTGTCCGAACGCTCACCTCGGTTCAGGTCACCTTGCGAATCAAGGGACGCGAGGACTTCGTCAAGGAGTGGGCGCTTGGCGAGATGGTGACCGTCGTGCGCGGTCCCTGATGGGGCGGGGCAGGAAAACGCCGCGCAAGACTGCCGCCAACCGAACGGATCCTCTACCGTTGGCGGCGTGCGTGGCCGCCCGACCCGCCGGCCCCGGCACCACCCTCACCGCCAGGCGAACAACGGGCTTTCCGCACAGAAGCCTTCCGCATAGAAGGGGCGGCGCCGCCTTTACCTGGTCCTTCGGGAGAGGGAGGTTGGGTTCAACACCCGACGACGCCGCCCGACTGAACACTAGACCACAGCGGGGACGCAAGGATCAGGACCCGGCAACACCATCCTCGAGCTCGACCCCGGCACCGAACGCCGCCGGCGCCGCGCCACCACCCACCCGTCCGCGCCCAGAAGCGAGCTCGGGATCTTCTCGGCAGGCCGCCGACCACGGAGTGTCGGAAGGCGGAACGAGGCACCCAGGCAGAGCGCCTGCTAGACAGGCAGCGGCTCGGGCTGATCTGGAGGCGGGGAGCAGCTACCACGCCTGCTCCCCGCGGGATCTTGGGGGGCTGCTAGCGGACGACGATCTTGCCTTGCATCCAGGGATGCACGGCGCAGACGAAGTAGAGGGTCGTTCCGGCAGGCGCGCTCACCTTCACGGTGATGCTCTTGTGCGGACCGGGCTGCTGAATCGCGATGCTGTCGCCAACGGTGTCGAGCCCAGGCTCGCCCTTGTCCAGCACCCAGTGGACGATCGGGTTGTGTTCGTCCGGTGGCGCCTTCGGGTTCTTCAGGTGCGGCGTCGCGTACTTCTCACACGGCTTGCAGTTCTCGACCTGCGCACTTGTCTTCGGCAGGTCGCGCCTGTTCACGATCGTCACCGTGTGCGGCTCCATCGCCATCGTGTCGCCGAACTTGAAGGTCAGCGAGGCGCCGCTCTTTACGTTCACCGTCCCCGGTGCGAAGTACATGTTGTCCTGGATGTACTTGTTCGGGACAAAGGTAACGCCCTTGTCCTTCGCGAGGACGACGACACCGCCCTGCTGCGATTTCGTTGGTGAGCCGAGCGCGTACGCCGCCCAGGTGGCGGCACACGCCACGATCACGGCAAGGCTGATCAGGTACCTGACACGTCTCAAAGAATGACCCCTCTCTCCCGTCGGATGGTGTGCTGCGAACGATCACGTTGTACGTGAATCGCCACCCGTTTTCAAGAGGGAAGCAGCATCCCGGACTCGAACCGGGTGGATCCTCCAGGGGCTAGAACGCGAAGCGGCCGCCGAATCTCCAGACCCTCTCTTGGGAGATCCGGGGCGCTTCGTCTCGCTGCTCTTAAGGCAGCTCGCGTCGTCATAGGTCTGCCTACAGAGCGTCGGACACTCCCGCGACGAGCTCCCGAGGGCAACGGGCGTTCGCTGGTTGGAGGCGCGCGTTCACCGGCGGGGTGTCATAGTTCGGGCGGGGATTGTCGGACAGAGGAGGTCGGGAATGGCTGGTGTTGAGAAGCGCAGCTTTGACTCTCCAGATGAGAGCCGGACACCTGACAAGACGCGGGCGGACGTGGTGCATATGGGTGACACGACCGCTGCTCGCCTTACGCTCCAGCCTGGGTGGTCGTGGGCTCAGTGCATCAGGCCGGTGGTGGGAGGGGACAGCTGTCAATTGACACATCTCGGCGTTGTGCAGTCGGGGACGATGCGGATCACTCATGAAGACGGCACCGAGGTTCAACTCGGGTCTGGCGACACGTACGTGATCGAACCCGGCCACCAGGCGGAGGTTGTCGGTGATGAGCCGTTCGTCGGCTTCGAGTTTCAAGCGCAGACGGCTGAGGCGTACGCGCGCCAGTAGGCTGGCCTGACGAGTCAACGGGGCCTGTGGTTGGGGCGCGACCGCAGGCCCCGATGTCGCGTTTTGGGCCAAGACAGACTCCTCACTCTTCGGTGCGCATCTCAGATGCGGGCCGCGGAGGCGGCAGGGGCGTTGATCGGAGGAACGGCTGAGGCAGAGCCGTCTATTCCACAAGCGAGCTCGTCGACGACTTGGTTCGCGCAGTCGCCCAACCGACTCGCGCGGAAACAGATTCTTGGTCTGTTGCCGGCCTCAGTGAACGGCCGATCTCACTTCTCCAGCGGCCTTCTCGATGAGCTCAGCTACGGCTGCGGGCTGCGA
>JBKPSO010000136.1:0-31000 GCA_046735055.1 Actinomycetota bacterium | reverse complement strand
GGATACGGGCGTGCCACAGCGCCTCGTCCGCGTAGATGTTCCCGAGCCCGGCGACGGTTCGCTGGTCGAGGATCGCAGCCTTGACCGGCGCACGGCGCCCCTCGAGCCGACCCGCGAGGAACGCAGCGGTGAAGCCGCGCTCGAGCGGCTCGGGCCCGAGCCGGATCGCGAAGTATCTCTCGGCCTCGTCCGGCTCGAGCAGGACCCACGTTCCGAACCGGCGCAGGTCCCGATAGGCGATCCGCGCCCCCTCGTCGAGCTCGAGCACGGCCCGCTCGTGGCTCGCGGGCTCGTAACGGAAGCTGCCGGTCATGCGCAGGTGGACGACGAGCACGTCGCCTCCGTCCAGCCGGATCAGCAGGTACTTTCCGCGGCGCTCGACGGCGGCGACCCGCTCGCCGGCGAGCCGGGCCGCCACCGACGCTGGATCCTCCGGCCGGGTCAGCCGCTCGTCGTCGATCCGCGCCGAGCCGATCCGCCGCCCCTCGATCCGCGCGGCCAGACGCCCGCGCTCGGTCTCGACCTCCGGGAGCTCGGGCACTACGAGAGGACGTCGAGGACGATGCTGCGTTCCCGCGGCGGGTCCGCCCCGAGCTCGTACGCGGCGAGGACCGCCGCCTCGGCCTCGGCTGCCGAGCTCTCGTCGCGAGCATGGATCTCGGCGAGCAGGTCGCCGGCCGCGACCTCGTCACCGCGCTTCTTCAGACAGAGCACGCCGACAGCGTGGTCGATCTCGTCCTCCTTCGTCTGCCGCCCTGCGCCGAGGTGGAGCGCGGCGACGCCGATCTGGATCGCGCCAAGACGCTCGACCACGCCGGCGGCGGTTGTCTCGACTTCCCGGACGACCGCTGCGCTCGGCAGCGCCGACTCGTCCGGGTCGCCGTCCTGGGCCCGGACCCACAGCTCGTACGAGGCGACCGCCGATCCGTCGGCGACTGCCTGCTCGGCGCGGCGCCGGCCCTCGGCCTCGTCGACGCCGAGGTCGGAGAGCGCCAGCAGGTGCGCGACCGAGGAGAGCACGAGCTCCTGGAAGTCGGGCGGCCCTTCCCCCCGCAGGGTCGCGAGCGCCTCGTGGAGCTCGAGCGCGTTCCCGACCGCACGGCCGAGCGGCTGGTCCATGTCGGTGAGCATGCAGACGACCTCGCGCCCGGCGCGACGGCCGAGCTCGATCATCGCCTCGGCGAGCGCGCGTCCGTCGTCGAGCGTCTTCATGAACGCCCCGTCCCCGACCTTGACGTCGAGCACGATCGCGTCCGCGCCGCCGGCGAGCTTCTTGGACATGATGCTGGCCGCGATCAGCGAGATGTTGTCGACGGTCGCGGTGACGTCGCGGAGCGCGTAGAGCCGCTTGTCGGCCGGAACGAGGTTCGCGCTCTGGCCGATGATCGCGAGCCCGATCTCCCGAACCTGCGCGACGAACTCCTCCCTCGTCAGCTCGATCCGGTAGCCCGGGATCGCCTCGAGCTTGTCCAGCGTCCCGCCGGTATGCCCGAGGCCGCGGCCGCTCATCTTCCCGAACGGCACGCCGCAGGCCGCGACTATCGGCCCGACGGCGATCGAGGTCTTGTCCCCGACGCCGCCCGTCGAATGCTTGTCGACGCAGCGCCGCCCGAGCGCCGCCCCGAGCTCGATCGTCTCGCCGCTCGCGACCATTGCGTCGGTGAGCGCGAACGTCTCCGCGCTCGACAGGCCCCGGAAGTAGACGGCCATCAGGAAGGCGGACATCTGGTAGTCCGGGATCTCCTCGCGCGTGTAGCCGAGTACGAGCTCCCGCACCTCGTCGGCGCGAAGCTCTTCCCCGTCGCGCTTGCGCTCGATCAGCTCGGCGGGACGAATCACGGCTCGGCGACGAAGACGACGACGTGGCGGGAAGCGACGAGCGGCCCGTCGAATGACGGCAAGCGGTCGGCGAGGTGAGCCCGAGTGGGCGAGGCCGCGACGTGAGCGTGGGCGGCTTCGCGGTCGGGAAAGGTGACCGTCCCGTGGACGTCCTGCCGCTTGACGATCGTGAAGTGGCGCAGCAGCGCCCACTCCGCGTTCTCGGCGGTGAATCCGTCCGCGGGCGCGCCGATCTCGCCGACGAGCTCCCAGAGTTCGCCGAAGCTCCGCTCGCTGCTCGTCGCCGCGACGAGGCGGCCTGCCGGCCGCAGGACACGCCGCAGCTCCAGCAGGACCCGGCCGAGATCCTGGGTGTGGTAGAGCATCCAGGCGGCGACGGCGCAGTCGAAGATCCCGTCGCGGAAGGGCAGGTCCTCCACGTCGCCGACGATCGCCTCGATTCCTCGTCGCGTCGTCAACTCGACCATGCGCTCGGACTGGTCGACCGCCACCACGCGCGCGTCGAGCCCGCGTGCGATTCGCTCGGCGAGCTCGCCGCGGCCACAACCGGCCTCGAGCACGAGCTGTGGCGTGCAGCCGGCGACCGCCTCGAAGACGACGGCGTAGGGATCCGGACCGGTCGCCGAGGCCTGGACCGCCATTTCGAGGGCGCTCACCGCTCGACGATGGGCTGGCCGGGGAGCCTGCGCCCGAGCGACTTGCCGCCGAGCCAGGCGTTCACGGTCGCACCGACGTCGGCGAACTCGCCGTCGTAACGGCGGCCGTCGGCGTTCTTGCCGTTCGCGTAGGCGAGCAGCAACGCGTGCTCGCGCGTGTGGTCGGTCCCGGGCGTCGTCGGGTCGCAGCCGTGGTCGGAGGTGATCACGAGCAGGTCGCCGGGCAGCAGCGCCTCGAGCAGGTCGGGCAGCCGCCGGTCGAAGTCCTGCAGGCAGCGGTGGAAGTTGATCGGGTCGTTGCGGTGGCCCCAGAGCATGTCGGTCTCGACGAGGTTGACGAAGACGAACCCCTCGTCGACCGTCTGCAGCAGCTCCTCCGTCTTCGTGATCCCTTCCACGTTCGACTTCGTCGGATAGCTCTCGTCGATGTCCTGACCGGCGAAGATGTCGCCGATCTTGCCGACGGCCTGCACCCTGACGCCCGCCTCGCGAAGCAGTGTCAGGTAGTTCGGCTTGCGCGGCTCGAGCGAGAAGTCGTGGCGGTTCGGCGTCCGCTCGTAGTTCCCCGGCTCCCCGATGAACGGCCGGGCGATCACCCGGCCGACGGCGTGCTTGCCCGTCAGGATCTCCCGTGCGATCCGGCTCGCGTCGTAGAGCTCCTCGAGCAGGATCGTCTCCTCGTGCGCGGCGATCTGGAAGACCGAGTCGGCGGACGTGTAGACGATCCACTTCCCCGTCAGCTGGTGCTCCTCGCCGAGCTCCTGGATGATCTCCGTTCCCGAGGCGGGCTTGTTGCCGAGCACGCCGCGCGCGGTGCGGTGCATGAACGGGTCGATCACGTCGTGCGGGAAGCCGTGCGGATAGGTCGGCAGCGGCTGCGGCGTGACGATTCCCATCAGCTCCCAGTGGCCAAGCGTCGTGTCCTTGCCCTTGGAGCGCTCGATCAGTCGGCCCGCGACGGCCGGCGCGCCGGCCTGCGGCGGGCAGCCCTCGAGTTGCTCGACGTTCCCAAGGCCGAGCGCCTCGAGGTTCGGGAGGTCCAGCCCGCCCACTGCGCGCGCGACGTTCCCGAGCGTGTCGGCACCTTCGTCGCCGAATTCGTCCGCATCCGGAAGGGCGCCGGCCCCGACGGCATCGAGCACGATCACGCATGCTCTTGGCATCGGGCTATTCTAGGAGCGGGTGGAAACGTTACTGGAGCTCCTCGGCTTGCTCGTCTTCATCGTGCTCGTGATCGTCCTCGCGGCCGGGGTGACTGCGCTCGTCGTGAAGATCTCGCCGACGCGCGACAAGGCCGCGCGCCAGGAAGCGGCCTCCTAGACCAGGACGCCCTCCAGCGGGACGTACTCGAGATCGTGCGCCTCGGCGACGGCTTCGTAGGTGACCTTGCCGTCGAGAACGTTGACGCCCTTCGCGAGCGCCGGGTCGCGTGCGACCGCCTCGGCGAGCCCGTGGTCGGCGATCGCCTCGACGTACGGCAGAGTCGCGTTCGTCAGCGCCTTCGTCGAGGTCACCGGGACGGCGCCCGGCATGTTCGCGACGCAGTAGTGCGTGACTCCCTCGACGACGTAGACCGGGTCGGTGTGCGTCGTCGGCCTCGAGGTCTCGGCACAGCCGCCCTGGTCGATTGCGACGTCGCAGAACACGGCCCCGTTCTTCATCGTCGTCAGCATCTGGCGGGTGATCAGCTTCGGCGCGCGGGCGCCGGGGATCAGCACGGCGCCGATCACCACGTCTGCGTCGCGCACGGACTCCTCGATCTGCAGCGTCGATGACATCACGAGGCTGACGCGGCCCGAGAGAATCTGCTCGAGGTGACGCATCCGGTCGATCGAGCGCTCGAGGATCGTCACGTTGGCGCCGAGGCCGATCGCGATCAGGGCGGCGTTGTAGCCGACGATCCCGCCGCCGATGATCAGCACGCGCCCCGGCGCGACGCCCGCGACGCCGCCGAGCAGGAGCCCCCGCCCCCCGAGTGGCTTCTCGAGGAAGTACGCACCCGCCTGGGCGGAGAGACGGCCGGCGATCTCGCTCATCGGGGCAAGCAGCGGCAGCGCGCCGCTCGCGGTCTCGACGGTCTCGTAGGCGACGCACGCGGCGCCGCTCTCGACGAGCGCCTGCGTGAGCTCTGCGCTCGCGGCAAGGTGGAGATAGGTGAAGAGGATCTGGCCCTCGTGTAGGAGGCCGTACTCCTCGGGCAGCGGCTCCTTGACCTTGAGCAGGAGCTCGGAGTCCGCCCAGACCTGCTCCGCGGAGCCGGTGCGCGCGCCGACGGCGGTGTAGGCCTCGTCGGCGAACGCGCTGCCCTCGCCCGCACCCGACTCGACGAGCACGTCGTGGCCCCGACCGACGAGCTCGCGCGCGCCGGCGGGGGTGAGCGCGACCCGGTACTCGTCGGACTTGATCTCCCTGACGACGCCGACCTTCATCGCGCGCGGAGCTTAAGGTAGAGGAGCAGGCCGGCGAGAGTCTTGGCGTCCTCGATCTCGTGGAGCCGTGCCTCGATCTCCGCGACCGGCCAATGCAGGAGCTCCAGCTCCTCGTCCGGGGCCGGCCGCGCTGCGCCCGGCTCGACACCCTCGGCGAAGAAGAGCGTCATCAGCTCGCGGCAGAAGCCCGGAGCCGTCCAGAATCTGGCCATCTCGCACCACTCGCCGCCGGTCAGGCCGGTCTCCTCCTCGAGCTCGCGCTTCGCGGTCGCGAGCGGCTCCTCGCCGGGCTCGAGCGTGCCGGCCGGGAGCTCGAGCAGCTTCTTCCGTATCGCTTCGCGCAGCTGGCGGACGAGCGCGACCCGGTCGTCGGAATCGACGGCGACGATCACGACCGCGCCCGGGTGCTCGACGATCTCGCGTTCGTGCTCGCCCCACCGCTCGAGGGTGACCCGGATGAGCTTCCCTGCCCAGACCGTCCGGGAGCAGTCCGGCTTCACGCGAGCAGCTTCCGTGCGGCCCGGCCGGCGGCGTACGCGGCGGCGAAGAAGGCCGGATCCTCGTCCGGGCCCCTGCCCATGTGCGAGAGCGGGAGCCCCGCGCACGCCTCCTGCCAGCCTTCGGCATCGTCGTCGCGGGCGACCACGACGTCGGCGAGGCACAGGTCGAGGATCGCCTGCGTGTGGTGCGAGAGCCCGCGGTGTCGCTCGCGCGCATCGACTGTCGAGAAGCGCGCCGCGAGCACGGGACGCCCGCCGAGCCCGGCGGCGGCAGTGGCGGCGGTGGCGGCGGCGAGCCCGCCGTGGCCGAGCCGCGAGCCGGTGCCGACGATGCCGGGACCGATCCCGCAGACGACGACGTCGTGCCCACCCTCCTTCGCCCAGGCCAGCGCCGACCACGGGCTCACGCACTCCACGTCCCCGCCGAAGCAGGCGCCGACCGAGACCGTCGAGGCGATCAGACCGCGCGCCTTCAGCGTCCTGAGAGTGTCGGAGAGGGAGAGGCCCAGCGCACCGCCCTGGAGCTGGACGTAGGCGATGCGGAGACCTGCCAGCGCGGCGCAGACCGGGGCGACCTGGCTGTGCACCGAGCAACAGACGACCGGCATCCCTTCCAGGCCCTCGGACGGCCCGCCGTCCTCCTCGGCGTGGCGCGCTGCATACTGCACCGGCGTGTAGGGCAGCTTCATCACGTGCGCGTTCGGCTCGGGCGCGAGGCCGAGCCCGCGCGTGAGGTTCACGTGGAGCAGGTCGAAGCCGCCGGAGCCGAGCCCGAGGGCGCGCGCCTGCGTGTTCACGACGACCTCGTCGCCGAGCGCGACCGGGCCCGTCAGGCCCGGATACGCGACGCACGGGTCGCCGTCGACCTCGAGCCGGACGAGCCCTTCGTACCGCTCGCGCACCGCACTGACGGCGCCGCGCCGGAGACTAAGAGGCACGCGCCTCCTCGAGCAGCGCCAGCGTGACGTCGACCATCGCCTCCAGGTCGGCGACGGCGATGTGCTCGTCCGGACTGTGGATCTGGGCCATTCCGTTCGCGAGGTTGACGCAGCCGAGGCCGCGCGTGTTGAAGACGTTCGCGTCCGCGCCGCCGCCGGAGAGCGAGTAGCTCGGCTCGTGGCCGGTACGCTCGAGCGCGCCCCGCGCGAGCCGCACCGGCTCGTCCTCCCGACGGAAGCGATACCCGCGGAACCCCGGCTCGACCCTGGTCTCCACCTCGCAGCCCGTGAGCGAGGCGGCGAAGGTGCAGGCCTCGAGCATCTCCTGCACGACCTCGGCGAGCTTGCGGTCGTCGTGCGAGCGCGCCTCGGCGCTGAACGAGCACCGCTCGGGAACGATGTTGCGCGCGACACCGCCCTGGATCGTCCCTACGTTCGCGGTCGTCTCCTCGTCGAGCCGTCCGAGACGCATGTCCGCGACCGCACGCCCCGCCGCCGCGATCGCAGAGCGGCCGTCCTCGGGGGCCATGCCCGCGTGTGCAGCCCGGCCGACGAACGTGACCTCCATGATCGAGGAGTACGGCGCGCCGAGGATCACCTCCCCGATCGGCCCGGCCTGGTCGTAGACGTACCCGAGCCGTGCGGCCAGCCGCCCGCAGTCGAACGCCTGAGCGCCGCGCAGCCCGACCTCCTCCTTCGGGGTGAAGACGAGCTCGAGCCCGGCATGCGGCCGTCGCTCCTCGACGAGCCGGCGGGCGGCCTCGACCATCGCAGCGACCGCGGACTTGTTGTCGGCGCCGAGGATCGTCCCGCCGGCGTTCCGGACGACGCCGTCCTCGACGACGGGCTCGATCGCAGCCGTCGGCGGCACGGTGTCGAGGTGGGCGCAGAGGAAGAGGGGCGTGCCCTCCGCAGTTGGCTCGAGCCGGGAGTAGAGGTTTCCGGTGCTGGAGCCGAGCGCTCTGCCGGCGTCGTCCTCTTCGACCTCGAGTCCGAGACCGCGCAGCTCGCCGGCGACGCGGTCGGCGACTGAACGCTCCTCGCCGGGCGGCGACGGCATCGCGGCCAGGTCGAGGAAGAGGTCGAGGACGTCGCCCATCACGCACGATCCTACGAGGGACAGGCTTCAGCCTGTCACGACGAAGCGACGCGCGGGTCGAGGCGACACGCCGAAGGCGAAGCCTGTCCCTCTACGAGGCGGCTGCGCGGACGCCCTGCCGCGCTCGCGCGCGGTCGTGCGCGGCCCCGACGAACTCGCAGAAGAGCGGCGCCGGGCGTGTCGGGCGCGACTTGAACTCGGGGTGGAACTGGCTGGCCACGAACCACGGGTGGTCCGGCAGCTCGATGATCTCGACGAGGCGGCCCTCCTGGAAGGTCCCGGAGACGACGAGGCCGGCGTCGACGAGCTGCTGGCGGTAGTGGTTGTTGACCTCGTAGCGGTGCCGGTGCCGCTCGTGGATCACCGGCTCGCCGTAGGTCTCGTGGGTGCGCGTTCCCTCGGCGATCTCGACCGCCTGCGCGCCGAGCCGCATCGTCCCGCCGAGGTCCTCGACCTCCTTCTGCTCGGGCAGCAGGTCGATCACGGGGTACGGCGTCTCGGGGTCCATCTCGGTCGAGTTCGCGCCCTCGAGCTCGACCACGTGGCGCGCGAACTCCGACACCGCGACGTGCATGCCGAGGCAGATCCCCAGATACGGAATCTGCTGCTCGCGGGAGACGCGGCACGCGAGGATCTTGCCCTCCCAGCCACGCGAGCCGAAGCCGCCGGGCACGAGCACGCCGTCGACCTGCTCGAGCTCACGCTGGGCTTCCTCGAGCGACATCCCCTCCGCGTCGACCCAGCGGACGCGCACGTGGCAGCCGTGATGGATGCCCGCGTGCTTCAGCGCCTCGTGGACCGAGAGGTACGCGTCGTGCAGCTTCACGTACTTGCCCACGAGCGCGATCTCGACCGTGCCCTCGCGCTCCCGGATGCGCTCGGTCAGCTCGTGCCACTCGCCGAGCTCGGCCTCGCCCTCCGGCAGCCCGAGCTTCTCGCAGACCAGGTCGTCCAGGCCCTGCTCCTTGAGCGCGGCGGGGACGAGGTAGACGTCGGAGACGTCCTCGTTCGCGATCACCTCGCGCGGCTCGACGTCGGCGAAGAGGGCGATCTTGTCCCGCACCTCGGTGGAGATGGCGTCGCGGGAGCGGCAGACGATCACGTCGGGATGGATACCGATGCGGCGCAGCTCGTTGACCGAGTGCTGCGTCGGCTTCGTCTTCAGCTCGCCGGCCGACTCGACGAACGGGACGAGCGTGACGTGCAGGTAGAGGACGTTCTCGGGCCCGGCCTCGCGGCGGAACTGGCGGATGGCCTCGAGAAACGGCAGCGACTCGATGTCGCCGACGGTGCCGCCGATCTCGGAGAGGACGATGTCGCAGTCGCTCGCCTCGGCGGCGCGGCGGATCCGCTCCTTGATCTCGTTCGTGATGTGCGGAATCACCTGCACGGTAGAGCCGAGATACTCGCCACGGCGTTCCTTGCGCAGCACGGAGTACCAGATCCCGCCGGCGGTGTGGTTCGACGTCCGCGAGAGGTTCTCGTCGACGAAGCGCTCGTAGTGGCCGATGTCGAGGTCGGTCTCGGCGCCGTCCTCGGTGACGAAGACCTCGCCGTGCTGGAACGGGCTCATCGTTCCCGGGTCGACGTTGATGTACGGGTCGAACTTCTGGACCTGCACCTTGAGGCCGCGCGCCTTCAGCAGCCGGCCAAGCGACGCGGCGGTGATGCCCTTGCCGAGCGCCGAGACGACCCCGCCCGTGACGAAGACGTACTTCGTGGGCCGCGCGTCTATGGTTGCCTCCCGAGCCGGTCGAGGTCGCACAGGACGGGCGTCCGCTCGATCAGCTCACCGAGAGAGTGTGACTCGCCGAGGAGGTTGAGCCCGGCCAGCGCTCCAATCGCCAGCCATCTGCTCCGCCCCGTGAAACGATCCACGGAACTCAAGCCTAGCAGAGCGCCCAGCGAGTTCGACCCCGAGTCTCCCAGCATCCCCATCTCCCGGAGATCGTACGGAGCCAGGATGACGGCGGGCAGAAGCGGCGCTCGGAGCAGCAGCGCGGCGAGCGCGTAGGCCTTCAGCGCCCGGCCCGGCTTCGTATCGAGCTGGTTGAGCGCGTTCGCGGCGAGGCCGACGAGGAGCGCTCCCGAGAGCCGGCGCGTCGCGAGCAGGCCGACGAGCGGGATGCCGACCAGCTTGAGCACACCGGTTGTGCGTCCCGCGCGCAGGTGAGCCGCAAATCCCCGTTCGGACCCACCCGCCACATCGTCGACGAGGCCGATCGCCGCGACGGGCGCGACCGGGGGCGCGAGCAGGCCGACGGTCCAGCCGAGGAGCGGGAGACGCAGGCCGCGGTGGTTCGTCCCGAGCGGCCCGAAGGCGAGCAGGACGTCGCGGAGCTGGCGCGCCCGGTGCAGGAACCCGGGCAGGTCGCGGCCGGTCGCACGGTGGCGGAGCGGCAGCTCGACCTCCCGTACCTCCAGGCCTGCACGCAGCGCGTCGAGCGTCATGCGTGCGTCGCAGCCGAAGCCGGCCGCGGTCGGGAAGCAGCGCTCGCGCCCGCGGGTCGACAGCGCGCGCTGGCCCGAGAGCGGCTCGCGCAACTCGCGACCGGTGCCGAGGCGGACGAGCCCGCGGGCCGTTCGCTTGACGAATCCGAAGCCGCCGCCCTCTCGCTCCGCGAAGGCCGCGACGGCGAGGTCGGCCTCGTCGTCGAGCAGCGGCCGCAGGTCTCCGGTGAGATCCGCGTCGCAGAGCAGAAGGGCTCCGGACGGGGCCTGCTGCTCCGCGAGCGCGAGAGCCTGACCCTTGCCCCGCCGCGGCAGTTTCAACACGCGCGCGCCCGCGTTCTCGGCGATCCGGGCGGTCCCGTCGCACGAGCCGTCGTCTGCGACGATCACCTCCGCCCCGGGGAACGCTTGGCGGAGCGCCTCGACCGTCGCCCCGATGCGCTCCTCCTCGTCGCGCGCGGCGACGAGGACCGTCAGCTCAGCCACCTGCCGCCGTCACCGGGATCGCCGGCAGGACTCCGTCGTCGGCCGTCTTCTTGACGCCGTAGCTCCCCGGAGCGGCGCCGCCGAGGAGTAGCACGAGCGAGAGGCGCCCCGCCTCCGTGTCCAGATCGTCGACCGTGGAGAGGTCCTGGCGGGCGAACGCCTCGATCGCCGAGTCCTTGGTGCGTGTCCGCTCGACCCCGACGGTGGGTGCACCCGTGGACGCGAGCCCGGCGTAGAAACCCGCGAGAAACCGTGCGGTCACGCCCGACTCCGCGGGAACCGAGCGGGCGACGACGACCCCGTCGAGCGGCGGCCGGTCGTTCCCGGACTGCTCCTCGACGAGCTGCGCCGAGAGGAGCTTCCAGGCCGGGCTGTCGCCCCCCGCGACGAAGTCGTGGCCGAGCCGCTTGCCGAGGTCGCCGACCCGCCGTTCGGTCGCGAGCGCGGCGAGGGCAGGGCGCCGGGCGAGTGCGCGGCGGAGCGACGGCAGGTCGATCGGCAGCTTCAGCGCGCGGACGCGCAGCGGCGAATCGCCGCCCGCGTCGCCGAGTGACTGCTCGACGAGGCCGTTGAGACGGCTGTCCGTCGGCCCGGCGAACGCGACGCCGATCTGCCGGCCGAACATCCGGTCCTCCATCAGCGTCGGATAGACGTCTGCGACGAAGGTCTGCGCGGCGCGCTGGGCCTTCGCCAGGTCCGTGCTCCGCGAGGTCGCCGACTCGAGACGGCTCTTCAGGTCCGCGATCCGCTCGTTCAGGAGCGAGCGCTCGCTGTCGCTGACGAACCCCTTCCCCGAGATCCCGACCCCGACGAGGATGCCGATGATCAGGGCGAGGAAGACGGCCACCAGCGAGGCGACGTGGTAGCGGAGGTCGAACATCGGCTCAGAGTGTCGCAGCCGTCTGGCACAGCGCGTGCAGGCGATTGACGGCGCGGCGGGCGAGCGTACGGCGGTAGGCGATCAGCCACGGGCCCTCGACGGTGACGGTCGCCTCCGTGCGGTCCTCGGCAATCGCCGTCAGATCGACGCGGACGTCCAGCTTGTCGGCCACGAGCTGGAAGGCGAAGAGGCGAGGCGGGTCGGACGCGGTGACGACGAGCGTGCCGGCCGCCGCGGGCTTCCGGAAGAGCGTCGGCTCGTTCGAGGAGACAACCTGCCAGCGTGCGCCCGCCGCCGCGCCGCGGCGGTCGGGGATGACGCCCGACAGGCCGGGATACCAGTCCGCGAGGTGGTAGGGCTCGGCGAGGAACCCCCAGACCTCCGGGCGGGGCGCCAGCAGCTCCCGGGAGGCCTGCATCCTCACGGCGCCCTAGCCCAAGCCGAGCCAGTCGCGGATCCGCAGGACGATCAGCTCGATCAGGTGGTGGATACCCGGCGAGAGCACGACCGCGACGACGATCGCGCCGAGCCCGGTGAGGCCGAGCGCCGCGAGCGGCCAGAGGCCGACGCGCCGGGAGACCAGCCGCGAGACGCCCTTCGCGTCGACGAGGATCTCCCCCACGCGAAGCCTGGTCAGAAACGTGGACGACATGCCGGCCCGGTTCCGCTCCAGGAACTCGATCAGGTTGAAGTGTGTCCCGACCGCGACGATCAGCTCCGCCCCCTTCTCGTAGGCGAGCAGAAGGGCGAGGTCCTCGCTGATCCCCATCGACGGCACGACCTGGTACGGAACACCGAGCGCCTTCGCCCGCGCTGCGCCCGGCGCGGCGCCGTTCCCGTGGTACCCGTGCACGAGCACCTCCGCTCCGCTCGCCAGCGCCGCGTCGGACACCGAGTCCATGTCGCCGACGATCACCTCCGGCTTGTAGCCGGCCTCGATCAGCGCGTCCGCGCCTCCGTCGACGCCCACGAGCACGGGCTTGAAGTCGCGAACGTACGGCCGGACGATCCGCAGGTCGCGCTTGTGCCCCGGCCCGCGAGCGACGACAAGTGCATGCCGATCGCGGAAGCGCGTCTCCAGCGGCGGGAAGTCGATCCCCTCGCTCAAGAGGCTCCCCTCGGCTTTCAGGTGTTGGAGCGTGTTCTCGGCGAACTCGGAGAGCGACTCGGTCACGCGGCTGCGCTGCTCGGCGAGCGCGCGTTCCAGCTCGCGTTCCTCGAGCACCTTTCCGCGCGCGAGGCACGTGCCGTTCCGGAAGACGCTCGCGCCGCGAACCGTCAGCGGCTCTCCCTCGGAGACCTCGTCGAAGAGCGGCGCACCCGGCGCGTCGATCAGCGTCACGCCGCCGCGCACGAGCAGCAACGGCCCCGGGTTCGGGAAACGCCCGGAGAGCGATTCGGCGACGTTGACGACGACGCGGACGCCCGTCTCGAGCAGCTCCTCGGCCGTGACGCGGTCGAGGTCGGTGTGGTCGACGAGCGCGACGTCGCCCTCGCCGAGCCGGTGGACGAGCCGTTTCGTCCGCCGGTCGAGCTTCACGGGGCCGGTGAATTCGATCAGAGTGCTCATTCTTGGAGCGTGGAAAGGAATTCCCGGCCGCCGAGCATACGCTCGATTTCCTCGCGGCGCTCGGTGTCCGTGAGCTCCTGGATGCGCGTGTGCGTCGGATCGCCCGGGATCTTCTCGACGCGGAAGTGCCGCTCGGCGCGGCTCGCGATCTGCGGCAGGTGCGTGATCGTCACAACCTGCGCGCGACCGGCGAGCCTCGCGAGCGTGTCGGCGACGCCGTGCGCCGTCTGCCCGCCGATCCCGGCGTCGATCTCGTCGAAGACCATCGTCTCGCCCCCGCCGATCGCCGCGAGCGCGAGCGCGATCCGCGACAGCTCGCCGCCCGACGCGGTCTCCGCGACCGGCGCGAACGGGAGGCCCGGGTTCGGCCTGATCAGGAAGACGGACTCGTCCGCGCCGGTCGCGCCCAAGTCGCGCTCGCGGAGCTCGACCCGGAACTCGCCCTCGCCCATCCCGATCCCGGCGAGCTCGACGGCAACTGCGTCCGCGAAGGGCTCCGCGGCGATGTGGCGCGCCTCGCGGAGAGCCCCCGCGAGCTCGGCGACGCGCGCCTCCGCCCGTGCGAGCGCCTCCGCGGCGGCGGCAGCCGGGTCAGCGCCCTCGTCGAGCGCCTCGAGCTCGGCGCGGGCCTCGGCCGCGCGCGCGAGCAGCTCCTCGTAGGAGGCGCAGCGAAAGCGGCGGCGCGCCTCGGCGATCCGCTCGAGCTCGCCCTCGACCTGCTCCAGCCGCCGAGGATCGGCCTCCAGGGCGGCGAGGAAGGAGCGCAAGGCGCTCGCGGCCTCGCGGAGCCGCAGCTCCGCATCGCGCAGCTCGTCCGCCGCCTTCTGCAGCTCGGGAGCGAGGCGCTCCACCGGTGCGAGTGAGCGCTCGGCGGCCGCGGTCAGCCCGGCGGCCCCCTCTCCGTCGTCGGGATCGAGCGACTCCGCCGCCGCGGAGGCGCCCTCGACGAGCTCGGTCAGGTGCCGGAGCCGCTCTCGCTCCTCGCGCAGCGCCTCCTCGTCCCCGGCCTCCATCCCCTCGGTGTCCTCGACGAGCGCACGCAGCTCGGCGAGCCTCGCCTCGGCAGCGGCCGCTCCCCTCGTCAGCTCCTCGTGACGGCGCCGCCCTGCGGCGAGCTCGCGCCAGGCGAACCGCGCCTCGGCTCGACGCCGTAGCTGCTCGTCGCCGGAGAATGCATCGAGTACCGCGAGCTGGTACGAGGGCCGCGCGAGGCGGCGCTGCTCGAACTGCCCGGACATCGCGAGCAGCCGCTCGCCGAGCGCCGCCACGTCCTCGCGCGCAGCGCTCCGGCCCCACGCGTACGCACGCGTGCGGCCCTCCGACCCGATCCGCCGCGCGAGCACCAGGCCTTCCTCGTCCTCGGGCCGGAGCTCGAGCAGCGACTCGAACGCCTCCTCGTCGAGGAGGCCGACCGGCAGGTCGAACTCGGCCTCGACATATGCGTCCGGCTGGGCGGGTCCCACGTACCCTGCGTCGCCCTTCGCGCCGAGCAGGAGTCCGATCGCCTGCGCGAGGATCGTCTTGCCCGCGCCCGTCTCGCCCGTGATCACGTTCAGCCCGGGCGCGAAGGAGAGCTCCGCCTCGCGGATCAGCACGAGGTTCTCGATGCGGAGGCTACGAAGCAAACGTCTCGCGGTAGCGGTGGAAGAACGTCATCTCCGGCAGCAGCGCGAGCAGCGCGCGCCGTTCCCCGAGCCGCACCGTGGCCTCGCGGTCGGAGCCGAGCTCGCCGAGGGGGACTCCGTCCGCGATCACCTTCGCCGGCTGGCGGGCGGTGACGTTCCGCACCGTCAGCTCGAGCCCGCGCGGGACGACGAGCGGGCGTGCGTGCAGCGAATGCGGCGACACGAACGTCACCGCCATCGCGTCGAGGCCCCAGACCAGCACCGGACCGCCGCTCGAGAGGTTGTACGCGGTCGAGCCGGTCGCGGTCGCGCAGATGACGCCGTCGCAGGGCTGGACGCCGAGGGCCTCCCCGCCGACGGCCCAGGCGAGCTCGACCATGCGCCCGATGAGGGACGTCGCGCAGACGACGTCGTTGATCGCGACCGCCTGCATGCCGTCCGCGTCGAGGTCGAGGGTGGGCAGCCCGACGACGCGGCGCTCGCCGGCGAACGCCCGTCTCAGCCCCTCCTCCATGGCGGGCGGGCTCATTGCGGAGAGAAAGCCGACCCTGCCGAAATTGACCCCGATCACGGGAACGCTCGTGCCGAGGAAGCGGTGGAGCGCGCGAAGCACCGTCCCGTCGCCACCGAGTACGACGGCGAGGTCCGGGTCGTCGTCGGCGATCTCGACGCCGGCCTCTACGGCGATCGCCTCCAGGCGGGCGGTCGCGGCGGCGATCACGTCCGGCTCCCCATGGCCGACGACCGCGATCCGGCGAACCGGCTCAGCCGACGGCTGCATCGATCCAGCTGTCGAGCTCGTCGGGGAGCTGTGCTCCCGGGGAGTGGACGAGATGGAGGAAGAACTCACGGTTTCCTTTCGGGCCGGGCAACCCCGAGTCTACGACGGCAACGGTCTGCGCATCCCAGCCGAGCGCGGCTTCTGCCACCTCTCGCAACACTCTTGCGCGCGTCTCGTTCGAGGTGACGACTCCGCCCTTGCCGACGTCGCTCCGCCCGGCCTCGAACTGCGGCTTGACGAGCACGAGCGCCTGCCAGCCCGGTGCGGCGAGGCGGAGCGCCGGCGGCAGGGCGGTCCGCACCGAGATGAACGACACGTCGCAGACGACCAGCTCCGGCGCAAAGGGCAGCTCGCGGAGCCCACGCGCGTTCACGCGCTCGAGCACCGTGACGCGCGGGTCCTCCCGGAGCCGCGGGTGCAGCTGTCCGTGGCCGACGTCGAGGGCGATCACACGGGCAGCACCGCCCTGGAGCAGGACGTCCGTGAAGCCGCCGGTCGAGGCGCCGACATCGAGGCAGTCGAGGCCCGCAGGGTCGACGCGGGCCGCGGCCAGCGCGTTGGCGAGCTTCTCGCCCCCGCGTGAGACGTAGCGGGCGGTCTCCGTGACGGCGAGCTCCGCATCCTCGTCGACCTGCTCCCCCGCCTTCGAGTGCCCGGGGACGAGGCCGGCGAGCACGAGCGCCTGCGCCTGCGCGCGGCTCTGGGCGAGTCCGCGCTCGACGAGGAGCACGTCGAGCCGCTTCTTCGTCATGGCTACGCGGTACGGACGACGAGCCCGGTGACGATCTCTGTGAGCACGGACGTGTCGGCCGGGATCTCGAGGAGCAGCGCGAGGCAGCGCTTGCCGGCCCGGTCTGCGAGCTTCCGGGCACCGTCGGCGCCCTCGGTGAGGACGTAGCCGTCCGCATCGAGGATGTCGTCGACGATCTGGAAGAGCAGCCCGAGCTCGTCGCCGAAGTCCCGCCACGGACGCTGCTCGTCCTCGGGCACCTCGGCCGCCCAGAGCGGCAGCGCGACCGAGGCGTAGAAGAGGCAGCCGGTCTTCAGCCGGTGCACGGTCTCGAGGTCTGTGTCCGGTTCCATCGTGTCCAGGTACTGGCCGCCGATCATCCCGAGCGTCGCCTGGGCGAGCTCGCGCGCGACGTCCGCGTTCGGGTACGACGCCGCGAGCCGGAACGCTTCGGCCAGCAGCGCGTCGCCGGCGAGCACCGCCTTGCCCTCGCCGAACGCAGCCCAGACGCTCGGCTTGCCGCGGCGCTCGCGGTCGTCGTCGAGCGAGGGCAGATCGTCGTGGACGAGCGAGAAGTTGTGCACCAGCTCGAGCGCGAGCGCCGCCGGCAACACCTGCCCGAGCGGCGTCTCGAGTGCCTCGCCGACCGCGAGCGCGATCAGCGGCCGGATCCGCTTGCCGCCCATCTCGACGAGCCCGTACCGCGCCGACTCGCGCTGGCCGTGCAGCGCCGGCCAGAGCTCGTGCTGCTCGAGCGCCTCCTCGACGAGCGCCTTCAGCTCCTCAGGCGTGTGCATCGGACTCCCGCTTCGCCCGGTCGATTGCGTCGATCAGCTCCTTGGCGGCGGTGTCGAACTGGCCGAGGAGGTCGACGGCCTCCTCGAGCGACTCGCACTGCTCGAGTTTCTGGCGCAGCGCCTCCAGCTGGTCGACCTGATCCTGGATGTCCATCGGGACACTGTCTCGGGGACAGGCTCAAGCCTGTTCCCGAGCCTCCCTTTCTATCGCGCCGAGAATCCCGTTCACGAGTCGGCCCGCGTCCTCCGACGCGTAGCGCTTCGCCAGCGATACCGCCTCGTCGATCGCCACCTCGACCGGGACCGTACCTTGCTCGAGCTCGAAGACGCCAATCCGGAGGATGTTGCGCTCGAGCGTCGCGAGCTGTTTGGCGGGCCAGTCGCCGGACACCGCGCTGATCCGCTCGTCCAGCTCGGGTGCGCGTGCGGCGACGGCTTCGGCGAGCCCACGGGCGAACTCGTCGATCTCGCCCTCGTAGTTCGTCCCGAGCGGCTGGCCGGTCAGGTCCGACTGGTAGAGGAGGAAGAGCGCCGTCCGGCGCCCGGCCTTGCGCGAGAGCGTCATGGGCGATCCCGCTCCGGCGCCGGCCAAGCCGACGCCTCCGCTCCTGGTCCGCCTCCGTCGAGCCTACGGCGGATATGCTCGTCGACGAAGGACGTGGTGTACTCACCGCTGACGAACGCCTCGCTGCGCAGGACGTCGATCGCGAAGTTGCGCGTCGTCGCCACGCCCTCGACCTCGAGCTCGCCGAGCGCCCGCAGCCCGCGCGCGATCGCGGCCGGCCGGTTGGGAGCCCAGACGACGAGCTTCGCGATCAGCGAGTCGTAGTTCGGCGGGATCGTCGAGCCGGTCTCGACGTCCGTGTCGAGCCGGACGCCGGGGCCTCCGGGCACCCGTAGCCGTTCGATCCGGCCCGGCGAGGGCGTGAAGTCCTGCTCGGGATCCTCGGCGTTGATCCTGATCTCGATCGCGTGCCCGGAGCGCGGCGCCCGGCCGGTCGACGCGAGGGGCTCCCCCGCGGCGATCCGCAGCTGCTCGTGGACGATGTCGATCCCGGTGACGAGCTCGCTGACCGGGTGCTCGACCTGAAGGCGGGCGTTCAGCTCGATGAAGAAGAAGTCGCCGTCCGGCCCGAGCAGAAACTCGAGCGTACCGGCGTTCCGGTAGCCGGTCGCGAGGCACGCGCGCTGCGCCGCCGCCTCCATCTCCTCCCTCCGCTCCGGGGTGAGCGCCGCGGAGGGCGACTCCTCGACGAGCTTCTGGTGGCGCCGCTGGATCGAGCACTCGCGCTCCCCGAGGGTGAGGACGCCGCCCTGCCCGTCCGCGAGCACCTGGATCTCGACGTGCCGGGCGGGAACAACTGCCTTCTCGAGGTAGATGCTTCCGTCGCCGAACGCGGCGTCGGCCTCCCCCGACGCCGTCGCGTAGGCCGACTCGAGCTCGTCGGGCGAGGAGACGAGGCGCATCCCGCGCCCGCCGCCGCCCGCCGCGGCCTTCAGCAGCACCGGAAAGCCCAGCTCCTGTGCGAGCTTCCGCGCCTGTGCGAGAGTCGTCGCCTCCTCCGTCCCGGGCACGAGCGGGACCCCGGCCGCGCGCATCGCCGCCTTCGCCTCGACCTTGTCGCCCATCTGCGCCATCACCTTCGCGTCCGGCCCCACAAAGACGAGGCCGTTGTCGACGCACGCCTCGACGAAGGCCGGGTTCTCGGCAAGGAAGCCGTACCCGGGATGCACGGCCTGGCACCCGGTCGTGACCGCGGCCGCGACCACCGAAGGGATGTTCAGGTAGCTCTCCGAGGGGGCGGGTGGCCCGATGCAGACGGCGCGGTCGGCGAGGCGGACGTGCGCGGCGTTGCGGTCGGCCGTCGAGTAGACGGCGATCGCCTCGATCCCGAGCTCCCGCAGAGCCCGGATCACGCGGACGGCGATCTCGCCGCGGTTCGCGACCAGGACGCGGGTGAACATCAGGCAGGCACTACAAGCCGGGCGGGCGGCCGTTGACGGGCTCGAGCTCGAACAGCAGCTCGCCGTACTCGACCGGCTGGGCGTTCTCCGGGACGATCCGGAGAACGATCCCCTCGTGCTCCGCCTTGACCTCGTTCATCAGCTTCATCGCCTCGAGGATGCAGAGCGTCTGGCCGACGGCGACGGCGTCGCCCTCCTGGACGAACGGGGGCGACCCCGGCGCGGGCGCGCGGTAGAACGTGCCGACCATCGGCGCCTCGATCCGGACGATCCCCGGGTCGACCGGCGGCGCCGCCGGGGCCGCCGCGGTCGTGAGCTCCTCCTCGACCACAGGCGCGGGCTCACCGACGGCGGGCAGGCCCTCGGCGAGCTCCAGCTCCGGCGTCCGGCGCACCGTCACCCGCAGGCCCTCGTCCTCGATCGTCACCTCGCCGACTCCCGACTCCTGGACGATCCTGACGATCTCGCGGATGCGCTCTGCCCGTGACGAGTCGACGCCACCGCCCGGGAGCGAGTCTTCCCGTCCGCGACCGCGGATCGCCTGCAGCAGGGGCTGCGCTTCCTCGCCGAAGAGCGCGATCAGCAGCAGCTCCTCCTCGCTGGACGCGACCCCTGCGTAGCGGATGCGCAGCTCGTCCAGATCCGGCGCCTCCGGTGGAGGCTCGGCACCCAACGAGACGAGCTCGACCGCGCGCTGAACCTGCGGCGAGATCTCGCCCGGAGGCTCGCCGTAGCGGCCGGCGAGGAGGTCGCGAAGCTCGTCGACGACCGTCTGGTAGCGCTCGGCCGAGAGGACGTGCAGGAGCGCCTGCGAGGCGAGCACCTGCCCGATCGGGGCGGCGAGCGGCGGCCACCCGGCCTCTTCGCGGATGCGTGTCAGCTCCTCGATCACCTCGTCGAGACGGTCCCCGGCCGAGTGCGCGCGCAGATGCAGGTCGAGCGCCGCGATCAAGCCGGCGGGCAGGCTGTGCTGCGCGGCGCGGGTCGCGATCCTGGGCGCGAGCGGCGTCACCGGTTGGTCACTGATGTGCTCGTCGACGAGGTCCGAGGCCCGCCAGAGCGCAGCGACGTCGAGGCCCGACCCGAGCCCGAGGCCCTCGAGCGCGTCCGCGAGCGACTCCCCGCTGGCGCGGTGAAGGACGAGCGCGACCGGGTAGACAGCGGCTGCGAGCAGGTCCGCTCCGGCACGCGCCGCCTCGATCCCGGCCGCCAGCGCCGAGCCGCCGGCCCCCTGGCAGTAGAGGCCGACCGGAAGTCCGCTCGCGTCGCGCAGGGCCTCGACGAGCTCGCGGACGCGATGCGGCTCCAGCGAGCCCGAGGGATCGTGGATCAGGACGCGCGCTGCGCCGAGCTCGGGGAGTCGCTGGGCCTGCGCGACCAGCGCGTCCGTCTCGCCCGACGGGCCGGGGCTGTAGACGAGGCCCGCGTCGAACTCCCGCCCGGCCGCGGTGATCGCCTCGCCCGCCTCGCGCAGGTTGAAGACGTCGTTGAGCGGATCATGGAGGCGGAAGACGTCGATTCCGCTGTCTGCCGCGGAGGCGACGAACCTGCGAACGAAGTCGATGCCGACCGGGCGCGAGCCGACGAGAAAGCGGCCGCGGAGCGCGAGCGCGAGCGGCGTCTTCGTCCGCGCGCGGAGCGCGCGGATCCGCTCCCACGGGCTCTCGACACCGCGCTTGACGGCCGAGTCGAAGCACCCACCGCCCGAGACCTCCAGGTAGGCGAAGCCCGCGGAATCGAGAATCTCGGCAAGCCCCAGCTGATCCGCGGTCGGCATCACTCCGGCGAGCGGCTCCTGACCGAGCAGGCGGATGGTCGTGTCGACGAGCGCCGGCATCTAGCGCGGGAGCCTACCGCTGCCCGCTAGAGTCCACCGCTGCGTGCGCCTCGCTCTCGTCGTGACACTCGCCCTCGCACTCGTCCTCGCCGGCGCCGCCGCGGCCGCTCGCGTGGTAGGCGTGGGCGCCAACAAGAACGGCGAGGACGTGACGATCGAGGTCGGCGACGCGATCGTCGTCTCGCTGTCCTCGCGGCCTGCCTCCAGCGGCTACGCCTGGCGCCTGGCCGCCGTCAAGCGCCGGGTCATCCGGCCGGACGCGACCGCGTACGTGCCCGCGCTGCGGAAGACGACCGTCACCGGCTACGGGGGCGTCGCGGTCCTGCTCTTCAAGGCGATCAGGCGCGGGACGACGGAGCTGAAGCTGAACTACGCGAAGGCGAGCAGCGCGCCCGAGCGCACGTTCACGCTGACGCTCGAGGTCGTGGCGCCCGGCGGCGCCTAGGCGCGCGAGATGTAGCGCCGCTCGCGCGGGTCGACCTTGATCCGGTCGCCCACGTTGACGAACAGCGGCACCTGCACGACCGCGCCGGTCTCGAGCTTCGCCGGCTTCGTCACGTTCGAGACGGTGTCCCCGCGGACGCCGGGCTCGGTCTCGGCGACGGCGAGCTCCACCGACGCGGGAAGCTGCACCCCGGCCGGCTTGCGGTCGACCATCAGCAGCTGCACCGTGCTGGAGGGCTCGAGGAAGTCGAGCGCGTCCTCGACCGACCCGCGCGGCAGGTGCATCTGCTCGTAGCTCTCCGCGTCCATGAAGACGACGTCGTCGCCCGTGTCGTAGAGGTACTGGACGTTCTTGACCTCGGTGTGGACGCGGTTGAACTTCTCGCCGGCGCGGAAGGTGCGGTCGACGACGGCGCCGGACTCGAGTGCCTTCAACTTGGTACGCACGAACGCGCCGCCCTTGCCGGGCTTGACGTGCTGGAACTCGACGATGCGCCACGGCTCACCGTCGACCTCGATGTGCATCCCGTTCTTGAACTGGTTGGTGTTGACGACGTCCGCCATCGGCGCGCCAGTGTAGCGGCGGCGGTGTCCGACACCTCGCTCCTACGCGACCGTAACGAGCTCCTTCGTGAAGGTCGTCAGCACCTCGAGGCCGTCCTCGCCGACGATCACGAGGTCCTCGATCCGGATCCCGCCGAGACCCGGGTGGTACATGCCCGGCTCGACCGTGCAGACGCTGCCGGCCGCGAGCGTGTCGTCGCTCTCGGGCGCAGGCGCGGGAGCTCGTGCACCTCGAGGCCCAGCCCGTGCCCGAGGCCGTGGCCGAAGAGGTCACCGCGCCCCTCGGCCGCGATCAGATCGCGCGCGACGGCGTCGACCTCGCGTCCGCGAGCGCCTGGACGAACGGCCGCGAGTGCCGTCTCCTGCGCCTGCCGGCACACCTCGTAGGAGCGCGCGAGCTCGTCGGACAGATCGCCGGTCGCGAAGGTGCGTGTGCAGTCGGAGCAGTAGTCGCCGAGCTTCGCGGCGGCGTCGACGACGACAGTCGTTCCGGCCTCGATCACGCGCGTCCCGGTGCTCGCGTGCGGCTGCGCGCCGCCGGGGCCCGCGGCGACGATCGTCGGGAACGCGGCCTCGTCCGCGCCGAGCTCGTGCATCAGCGACTCGAACCACCATGCGAGCTCCCGCTCCGTCCGCCCGACGAACGGTTGCTCGGCGAGCCGCTCGAAGCACTCGTTCGTGATCGCCGCCGCGCGGCTGATCGCCTCGAGCTCGGCTTCCTCCTAGATGTTGCGCGGCACCTCGACGACCTCCCCGCCGGCCTCGCGCGCCTTCTCCAGGTAGCGGAAGTCGGTGAACACGTGTGCGCGGTCCGGCTCGACGAGCACGGCGGCGTTCGTCGAGTGCAGGCCGGTCAGGTACAGCACGTTGACGGGGTCCGTGACGAGGAGCGGCGCATCGATCAGCGCGCGTAGACGGTCGAGCCGGACTTCGTTGACGCCTTCGGCGTCACGACATCGCCTCGCACCAATGCCGACAGCTTCCCTGTCGCCTTTGTGCTCGGCTTCGTCTCTCATCTCTTGGCCGCGAGGAACTCGAGCGCCTCCCGGTAGCCGTCGGGTCCCTTGCCGATCACGCGCTTGGCCGCAAGGTCGGCGATCACGGAGTAGCGGCGCCATTCCTCTCGCCGGTCGACGTTCGACAGGTGGACCTCGACGACCGGCACCGTCAGCAACTCGACGGCGTCCCGGATCGCGTAGCTGTAGTGCGACCAGGCGCCCGGGTTGACGATCACCCCGCCGGTCGTGTCGAGCGCCTCGTGGCACCACTCGACGAACTGTCCCTCGTGGTTCGTCTGGCGGCAGCGTGCGCGAAGGCCGAGTGCGGTCGCCCAGTCGTAGATGCGCGTCTCGAGCTCCGAGATCGACAGCCCGCCGTACAGGTTCGGGTCGCGGCGGCCGACCACGTCGAGGTTGACGCCGTTCAGGACGTCGATCTGCATTCGCGGCACCTTACTCGGCGATAAGCGCGTCGAGTGCGGCCCGGACGTCGGCCTCGGGAAGCTCCTCCTCGCGCGCACCGTGGTCGTCGAGGAGGACGATGCGCAGCCGGCCTTTCTTGTCGCGCAGAAGGGCCTGCCAGGCCCGCGCGCGGTCGACGCGAACCGGCTTCGGCGCAAGCGCCTCGTCCACCGGAGCCGTGTCCCGCCCGGAGAGCCGAAGGGCCGCCTGGAGGCCGAGGGCGACGGCGCGCCCGTGGGAGAGCTCGTAGCCGGAGGCGGCCTCGAGCGCGTGCGCGAAGGTGTGCCCGAGGTTGAGGGCGTGCCGAGGACCGCGGTCATGCGGGTCACGGAGGCAGAGCGCCGCCTTGTACGCGGCGCAGCGCCGCACGAGATCGCGGTCGGGCAGCTCCCAGAGCCGCTCGCCGGCGAGCAGGCCCGTCTTCACGACCTCGGCGAGGCCGTTCCGACGCTCCTCCTCCGGGAGGGTGGCGAGCAGCGCCGGGTCGATCACCGTTCTCGCCGGCCAGTGGAACGCGCCGACGAGGTTCTTCGCCTCCGGAAGGTCGATCGCTGTCTTGCCGCCGATCGCGGCGTCGACCTGCCCGACGAGGCTCGTCGGCACCGCCGCCCAGTCGATCCCGCGCATATAGGTGGCGGCGGCGAAGCCGGCGAGGTCGGTCGTCGTCCCGCCCCCGAGCGCGACGATCGTCCCGTTCCGGTCGATCTGCAGCGCCCGCCACAGGCCGGTCAGCTCCTCGGCCGACTTGCCCGCGACCTCGTGGGTCGAGGCGAGCCGGCGCCCGAGCTCCGGCTGCACGGTCGCGCCGTAGATGCCTGCCACGTGGGCGTCGGCGACGAGCGCGACCGGACCCTCGCCCGGCACGAGCTCGCCGAGGAGCTCGATCGATCCGATCCCGACGTGGATGCCGGCCGCGCCGAGGACGGTGTCGTCGGCGTCGCGCGCGGCGGCGTCCGCGACCTCTCGGTAGATCGGCAGCCGCTGCTCGTAGAGCGCGCGGAACGCGCCCTCCTCCCGCGCGAGCGGGCGGTTGCCGCCGCGGACGCGCTCCCAGGCGGTCCCCGCGTCGACCTCGACGTGGACGGTGAGGGCATGCTCGCGCAGCGCCTTCCGGATCGCCTGGCTCGTCACGGCGCCGCCGCCGAGCGCGATCACCGCAGGCTTGCCGCGGCACAGCTTCTCGAGGGCGGCGGTCTGCTCGATCACGCGGAACTCCCCCTCGCCGCGCCGCGCGAACAGCTCCGGGATCGTCTCGCTCAGGCTGGCTTCCAGCTCGCGGTCGAGGTCGACGAACTCGCGGCCGAGCCGATGAGCGACCTCGATCCCGAGCGTCGTCTTGCCGGCCCCCATGAAGCCGACGAGGGCGAGGTGGCGGTCTAGCGCGGTCGCCAATCGATCCGCTCGCGGTAGGCGTTGTACGCGCCGACGAAGTCGCCGAGCGCGTCGCCGCCGAACTTCTCCCGCGCCGCGCGGGCGAGCTCGAACGCGACCGCGCCCTCGGCGACGACCGCCAGCGCCTCGATCGCGGCCGTGTCGCTCCGCTCGACGAGCGCCTCAGCCGGCTGCCCGGTGTCGAGATCGACGGACTGGAGCGGCTGCATCAGCGTCGGCAGCGGCTTCATCCCGGCGCGGACGACCACCTCCTCGCCGTTCGAGACGCCCGCCTCGATCCCACCGGCGCGGTTGGTCTCGCGGTAGAGGCCGCGCTCGTCGCGGTGGATCTCGTCGTGCGCCTCGGAGCCGCGCAGGTCGGCGAGCGCGAACCCGTCGCCGATCTCGACGCCCTTGACGGCCTGGATACCCATCACCGCCCCGGCCAGGCGTGCGTCGAGGCGGGTCTCGCGCGAGGCGTACGAGCCGAGCCCGGGCGGAACGCCGCGCGCACGGACCTCGACGCGGCCCCCGACCGTGTCGCGCGCCTTGCGGGCTTCGTCGACACGCCGCTCGAGGTCGGCGCCGAGCACCGAGCCTTCGACCTCGATCCCGATCTCGCGAAGGAGCGCCTTCGCCACTGCGCCGGCCGCGACGATCGCGGCGGTGTGCCGCGCACTCGCCCGCTCGAGCGCGTCGCGGACGTCGGCGAGGCCGTACTTGAGCACGCCGGCAAGGTCCGCATGACCCGGCCGCGGGAGCGTCACCGGCTCCCTGCCCTTCCCGGTGGGCGGGCCCTCCGGCGGCGGCCAGGGATTCATCCCCCACGTCCAGTTCTTGTGGTCGCGGTTGCGGACGACGAGCGCGAGCGGCGTGCCGAGCGTCCGCCCGTGCCGGAGCCCCGCGAGGACCTCGACCTCGTCCGTCTCGATCTTCTGTCTTGGGCTGCGGCCGTAGCCATGCTGGCGGCGCCGGAGATCGTGGTCGATCGCGGCTTTGTCCAGAACGAGACCCGCGGGCAGGCCGCTGACGACCGCGACGAGCGCGGGGCCGTGCGACTCGCCGGCGGTGACGAGCTCGAGGTTCACGGATTCAAGCCTACGGCGGCGCGCATCACCTCGATGGGCGCGGGCACTCCGGTCCAGAGTTCGAACGCGGCCGCTCCCTGCGCGAGGAGCACCTCGCGGCCGTCGATCACGGTCGCGCCGGCCTCGCGGGCGGCCCGACCGGTCGCCGTCTCCGGATACGGCAGATCGATCAGGGTCTGACCACGGGCCAGGGCCGCCAGGACGTCGTTCCGCTCCGACGTGGCGTTGACCACCAGGTCCGCATCGGCGACGTCCGCCGGCCAGTCGCCGCGTCGCGAGAAGACGCGCGCCTGCGGCAGCGCGGCCCGGAAGGCGGTCGCCGCGCCGCCGGCGCCCAGGATCGCGGGGCGCTCGGCAGGCAGGCCGGCGAGGATCGCCGTGTCCGTCGAGTGGCCTTCGACGCGTCCGTCCCGGACGACGAGCACGTTCACCGAGTCGAGGTCGCTCTCGACGAGCCTCGCCGCCTCGGTCTTGTGAGGCGCGGTCACGTTCGCGCCGACGAAGCCGAGCGCGGGCAGGCCCCGGATCGCGTCCTCGAGCCGCCCGTCCTCGACGAGCAACGGCAGGTAGGCCCAGTCGAGCCCGCGGGCCGCAAAGGCCGCGTTCTGCATCGCGGGCGAGAGTGACTGCGCGACCGGGTTGCCGATCAGGCCGACGAGGCGTGTCCGGGCGGTCAGCAATCCGTCAGCCCCTTGCGGGTGTAGGCGAGGAACTCGTCGACGCTCGCGGTGAAGAAGTGGCTCCGGCAGTCGGGCTTGCGGACGAAGTAGAGGTAGTCGACCTTCGCGGGGTGCGCTGCCGCCTGGATCGAGGCGAGCCCCGGGTTCGCGATCGGCGTCGGCGGCAGGCCGAGGAACTTCCGCGTGTTGTAGGGCGAGTCAGAGGCCAGCTGGCTCTTCGTGATCGCCTTCGTCGGAGGGATCCCGAGGCCGTAGCGGAGCGTCGCGTCGATCCCGAGCGGCATCCGCTCGTGCAGGCGGTTGTAGATCACCGCGGCGACGATCGGCCGCTCGCGGGGGACGACGACCTCCTTCTCGATCATCGAGGCGATCGTCAGGACGTCGTAGTTGGTCAGGTTCTTCGAGCGGGCGTAGCTCATGTCCACCTTCAGCCACTTGGCGCGGAAGTTCTGGAGCTGCTTCTCGACGACCGCCGCGGCCGAGTCGGTCTCGAAGACGAAGTACGTGTCGGGGAACATGAACCCCTCCGGGGACTTGGGCCTGTCGAACCCGATCGGGAGTTGCTGCGTTCGCGCCTGCCGCAGATAGCCTGCTGCGGTCATGCGACGGCTCGCAGCGTCCGCGGCCCGGGCCATCTGGTTGACGGTCAGCCCTTCCGGCAGCGTGATGCGGATCTGTTTCGGCTCGACGGTCGTCGTGGGTTGCGGCGGCGCTCGGTTGTGGTCGTCGAATACCGTCGCCCCGGCCCACGCGGCGCCCCCGACGGCCAGCGCGAGCACGATCAGGGCGACGAGGCGCCGCCGGTAGACCTGCTCGCTACTCGGACGGCTCAGCGGCGGCCGCCCGCCCACTCGAGGTAGCTGGACAGGAGGTGCGCCGCCGCACGGGCGTCGTCGTCGGACCCACCCCCCGCGAGCTTCGTCGTGAAGCGCTCGTCGAAGGTCTCGACCGGGACGTCCACCGCGGCCCGAAGGCCTTCGACGAACCGCTCGGTCTCGCGCGCCTGGTCGCCGTGGGTGCCGCGCAGGGTCAGGGGAAGCCCGACGACGACGCGCTCGGCGGCCTCCTCGCGGACGAGCTCGCGGAGGCGCGCGAGGCCCGGCTCCGTTCCGGCCTGCTCGATCACACAGAGCGGCCGCGCGAGGGTGCCGGTCGGGTCGGAGACGGCGACTCCGGTCCGTGCGGAGCCGTAGTCGAGAGCGAGTACCTTCAAAGCTTCGCCAACAACGCGGACTTCGCCGCGTCGAGGGCCTCGCCGAGCGCTTCCGGCTTCTTCCCGCCCGCCTCGGCGAGCGTCGGTCGGCCTCCGCCCCCGCCGCCGATGTGCCTGGCCGCGTCACGGACGAGCTCGACCGCGTCGACGCCGCGGTCCGCGAGGGTCTGGTCGAGGTTGAATACGAGGTACGCGCGGCCGTCATCGGTCGACCCGACGAGCACTGCCGCCGCGCCCTCCTGCTGGCGAATTCGGTCGGAAAGGTCGCGGAGATCTCCGCCGGTGACGCCCTTTGCCTCCACGACGACGATGTCGCTCTCGCGCGAGCGGATCTCGAACTCCGCCTGCGCAGCCGCCGCCGGCTTCTTCACCTCCTTCCGCGCGCGCTCCAGCTCCGCGCGCAGCTCATCCGCCTCCTCGGCCCGGGCGTGCAGGTAGGCATACGCCTCGCCGGCGGTGACGGCCTCGATCCGGCGCAGGCCCGATCCGACGGAGCTCTCGCTGAGGAGGACGAACGGCCCGATCTCGGCGGTCGTGCGCACGTGGGTTCCGCCGCAGAGCTCGCGCGAAACGCCCTCGACCTCGACCACGCGCACCTCGTCGCCGTACTTCTCGCCGAAGAGCATCATCGCGCCGAGCGTCCGCGCCTCCTCGATCGGGACGATGTACGTCCGCACCGGGTGGTTGCGGAAGACTGCCTCGTTGACGCGCTGCTCGACCGCGGCGCGCTCCTCGGCGGTCAGCGCCTGCGGGTGCGTGAAGTCGAAACGGAGCTTGTCGGGCCGAACCGCTGAGCCCGCCTGCTTGACGTGGTCGCCGAGCTGGGCCCGCAGCGCCTCGTGGAGGAGGTGGGTGGCGGTGTGGTTCGCCGTCGTCGGGAAGCGGACGCTCCAGGGCACGGCCGCCCTCACGCGGTCCCCCGCCGCGAATCCAGAGCCTTCGAAGAGGAGGGCCTGGTCGTCCTCTAGCCGGTAGGCGGCCCGGAGCACCGCGTGGTTGCCGTCGTCCTTCTCGAGCTCGCCGGCGTCGCTGACCTGACCGCCGCCCTCCGGATAGAACGGCGACTCGCGGAGCTTGGCGAGGAACAGGCCGTCGCCCAGCTCCTCGAGCGCTCCGATCTGGGTCAGCACCTCGGTCTTCTCCCAGCCGACGAAGTCGGTCTTGAACCCCGCCGCTTCCGCGAACGCCGCGGCGCGCTGCTCCTCCCCCTTGCCGCCGCCCGCACGCGAGATCTCGCGGTGCTCGTCCATCAGGCGCACGTACTCGTCCTCGTCGACTGTCAGCCCCCGCTCGCGGGCGAGCTCGACCGTCAGCTCGATCGGGAAGCCGTAGGTTGCCTGGAGCGTGAAGGCGTCCTCGCCGGAGATCGCGCCTCGCGCCGCAGCCTCCTCGAAGAGCTTCATCCCGCGCTCGAGCGTCTCCCCGAAGCGCTCCTCCTCGGCCGAGAGGATCCGGTGGATCTGGTCGCGGTGCTCAGCCAGCTCCGCGTAGGCATCGCCCATCTGCTCGATCACGGTGTCGGCGAGGCCGGCGAGGAAGGGCGCGCGCATCCCGATCCGCAGCCCGTGCTGGACGGCGCGGCGGATGATCCGGCGGAGGACGTACCCGCGGCCCTCGTTCGACGGCGTGACGCCCTCGGCGACGATGAAGGTCATCCCGCGGCCGTGATCCGCGAGCACGCGGTGCGCCTTCGTCGCGTCCGGCGAGTCGCCGTAGGCGACGCCGGAGGTCTCCGCGATCCAGCTCATGATCCGCTGGTAGCCGTCGGTGTCGTAGACCGAAGGCACGTTCTGGACCATCTGCGCCGTGCGCTCGAGCCCGAGTCCCGTGTCGATGTTCTGGGTCGGGAGCGGAGTCAGCGTCCCGTCCGGGTGGAGCTCGTACTCCATGAAGACGAGGTTCCAGAACTCGAGGAAGCGCTCGCAGCGCGTGCAGCCAGGCTTGCAGTCGGCCTCGCCGCACCCCGTCTCCTCGCCCCAGTCCCAGTAGATCTCGGAGTCGGGCCCGCACGGCCCCGGCCCGCCGACCGACCAGAAGTTCTCGGAGGACGGAAGCCGGACGATGCGCTCGGGCGGCAAGCCGACCTGCTCCCAGAGCTCGATCGCGACCTCGTCGGGCCCGAGCCCGAGCTCCGGGTCGCCCGCGTGGACGCTGACCCAGATGCGGTCCCAGTCGAGCTTCAGGCGGTCGCGGATGAACTCGGTCGCATACTCGATCGCGCCCGGCTTGAAGTACTGGCCGAACGAGAAGTTGCCGAGCATCTCGAAGAAGGTCAAGTGGTAGGTGTCGAGCCCGACCTCGTCGATGTCGACGGTGCGGAAGCACTTCTGCGCCGTCGTCGTCAGCGGGGCCGGCGGGGGCTCGCGGCCGAGGAAGTACGGCATCTGCGGCTGCATCCCGGCAGAGGTGAGCAGCGTCGAGTGGTCGCCAGCACGTGGGATCAGCGGGTACGACGGGCAGCGCAGGTGGCCCTTCTCCTCGAAGAAGGAGAGGAATCCCTCGCGCAGCTCTGCACTCGTCCGCACAGCTGGATTGTAGGTTGGGCCCTGGACCCGTCCAGACGATCCGAGTCGACCTCGACGCCGGCCGGACGATCGCGGGCTTTCTCTCCGGCAAGGAGCTGCTGCTCGTCCCCGACGACCTGGAGCAGCTGCTGCCTGCCGCCCCCGGCATCGCCGAGCTGCTCGACTCCGCGACCGGGCTGACGGTGATCGCGACGAGGCGCGAGCCGCTGCGCATTAGGGGCGAGCGCGTCTATCCCGTTCCGCCCCTCCGCGACGAGGAGGCGGTCGAGCTCTTCGCCGAGCGCGCACGCGCCGCCGACCCCACCTTCGAGCTGACCTGCGGCGGACGGCCAACCGCTTCTGGCGTGCGCTTGGCGACGACGGCGGTGCGGCTGCGGCCCTCGACGACCTCGGCTGGGCCCAGTTCTTCCGAGGAGCCAACGACGAGGCCTGGGCCGAGCACCTCGCCCTCGGCCGCACGCTCGCGCTCGAAGGGGCGGTCGCCGGGGCGCTCGGGCAGCTCTAGGACGTCGCAGCCCGGCGGGGCGGCTCGTCGATGTCCTCGGCGGCGATCTCGTCCCGGATCTTCTCCAACGACCGCCGGATCAGCCGCGAGACGTGCATCTGCGAGATTCCGATCTGCTGCGCGATCTGCGACTGCGTCAGCCCCTCGAAGAAGCGCAGGTGGAGGATGCGCCGCTCACGCTCGTCGAGCACGCGGAACCCGGGCTCGAGCACGGCCCGGTCCTCGGAGAGCTCGTACTCGTGCTCCTCGGTGCCGATCGTCTCCAGCGGGTCGATCTCCTCGTCTTCGCCCATGGACGATCCGACCGAGAGTGAGAGCGAGCTGTAGGCCCGCCCGCTCTCGAGCGCCTCCAGCACCGCTTCCTCCTCGACGTTTGCCGCCTTCGCCAGCTCGGAGATCGTCGGTGAGCGCTCGAGCTGCACGGTCAGCTGCTCGACCAGGCGCGAGAGCTGCACGTTCAGCTCCTGCAGGCCGCGCGGCACCCGCACCGACCAGCCGCGGTCGCGGAAGTGGCGCTTGATCTCGCCGATGATGTTCGGGGTGGCGTAGGTCGTCAGCTCGACGCCC
>JBKPSO010000135.1:0-8454 GCA_046735055.1 Actinomycetota bacterium | reverse complement strand
GTCGGCCGCCCGCCCGCCGAGGAGCAGGAAGCCGCCGAAGAAGAGTGCGTACGCGCTGATCACCCACTGCAGGTCCTCCTGCGAGAACCCGAGATCGACCTTGATCGAGGGCAGCGCCACGTTCACGATCGCGATGTCGAGCACGACCATGAACTGGACGACCGCGAGCAGGCCCAGCGCCAGCCACTTGCGCCGTTCCGAGGTCACCATGTCAAAAACCCCTTCCACTTTTGTAGGTCACGCTTGCACCATAGCAGAACTTACTTCTCTTTTGCAAGCTAGACCTTCACAACAACAAGTGCTTGCGCTACCATGTGGACATGAGCAAGCGCAGTTACGACCAGTACTGCCCCGTGGCACACGCGCTCGACCTGGTCGGCGAGCGCTGGTCGATGCTGATCGTCAAGGAGTTGATGCACGGGCCGCAGCGCTACACCGACCTGTCGGAGCACCTGCCGGGGATCGGCACCAACATCCTCGCCGCGCGCCTGCGCGCGCTCGAGGAGTGCGGCGTGATCTCGAAGCGGAAGCTGCCGCCGCCGGCCGCCTCGCGCGTCTACGAGCTGACCGACTACGGCCGTGAGCTCAAGCCGCTGATGCGGGAGCTCGCCCTCTGGGGCGCCCGGTCGCTCGGCCCGCCGACGGACGCCGACGAGCTCTTCGAGGGTTGGCTGGCGAATGCGATCGACACGATGCTCGGGCCGTTCGCGACGGAAGGAATCTTCGAGTTCCGCGTCGGCGACGAGATCGCGACGCTCGCCGGCGGTGTCGGGCGCTCGGGCCCGGCAGAGAACCCGGACGTGGTCGTCATCGCAAAGCCGCAGGGGATGTATTGCCTGCTGATCGAGCACCGGCTCGAGGGCGTCACGGTCGAGGGCGACCGGGAGAAGCTCGAGCAGGTGATCGCCGCCGCGGCGCCGACCCAGACGCCCGTCGCCGCTGGCTTGCTGACGAATTAGGAAATCGCCCGTTTTGCTCGTGGTTTGCCGCTGTGGAGCACGGGAACCTTGGCTTGCGGAGGCTGAGTCGTGGCTGTTTGAGCTTCGCGCCTGGTGTGCGTCCTGCGTTGCGGGTTGAGGTCGTTACCGGCGACCGTGGAGTCGTTCGTGCACGAGTTCCAGCGGTAGCCGGTAGTCGCCGTCCTTGGTGTGGAGGCTGCGGCGAAGGTGGCTGTTGAGTTCGTCGACGTCGATGTTCCAGAGGCCGCCGGCTTGGTCGGTGTGCCAGCCGATTTCGAGCGCCATCTGGTTCATGACGCCGAGCACATGCCTGCTCGCCGTCTTTGCGAGCCGGACTTCGCTCGGTTCGAGGCGGCCGAGCGCGTCGGTTGGTAAGCCCTCCTCGAGTAGCGCACCGGCGAGCAGATCGACGATGCGGCGCTCGAACGGACGCAGATCGCTGACGCGGATGTCCGCGGCGAGGAGCGCGAAGAGCGTGCCGGCGTGCACGATCAGCAGACACTTGCGCCCGTCGACCCAGAGGAGGTTGGCGTACAAGTCGTCGCCGGTCGCGGGGGCCTCGACGAGCGTGACCGAGCGCTTGCCGAGCAGGTTGAGCAGCTTGCCGGTGCAGCGGACGACCACTGCGTGCGAGCCTAACCTCGCTATCTCCCTGCTTGCACGGCTCTGACGGGGTAGGGTCAGTGGTCGCGGCGGGTCGGTCTGAGCGTGTGGCGGTTTGTTTGGTCTACTGGTCGCTGCGGCGCCTGCTCGACCTGGTCGTGCTCCGTTTTCGCTCGGAGCGGGAGAAGGAGATCGAGATTCTGCTGCTGCGCCACGAGCTGCGCGTGCTCGAGCGTCAGGTCGCTCGTCCGCAGTTGACGCATGCTGATCGGGCCTTGTTGGAGGCGTTCAGCCGAGTACTGCCGCGGCAGGCGTGGCAAAGGTCGGCGTTTGTGACGCCGGCGAGGCTGCTCCGCTGGCACCGCGAGCTGGTGGAACGCCGCTGGACGTATCCGCACCGGCGGCCGGTCGTCCGGCGACGCCGGTCGAGGTGTGCGAGCTTGTCGTGCGGCTTGCACGGGAGAACCCGGCGTGAGAGTACCGGCGGATCCAGGACGAGCTTGTCGGTCTCGGGACACAGGTCGTAGCGGCGGTTGCCGTCGCGTCGCGCGAGGCCGAGCAGGCGTGCCCGGCTCAGACGAGGCCGTAGACGCGGCGGGCGACTTCCTCGGTCACGTACTCGTCGCGAAGGTCGTCCAGCACCAACTCGTGAGCACGCCGCCGCGGGTCTCCGTGGCCCGCGCCGTTGCCCGTGTGGATGCGGATCAGATCGCCCTCGCGCAACTGCAGGCCCGTAACCACTGCGTGTCGCTCGACAGCCCCGTTCGCTCGCAGCACCTCGACGTAGTTCGGCGACCCCTCGCGGCCGCCCGCCAATGGCCACGGCGGCCGGCGGCTCCGCGTATAGGCGCAGGTGAGGAAGCAGTCGTCCGACCGGACGCGATAGTCGAGCACGATCCCCTTGCCTCCCCGGAGCTCGCCCTCGCCGCCGGGCTCGGCGCTGAGCGCGAGCTGCTCGACGTAGAGCCCATAGCGGGCCTCGGCGACCTCTGCCGGGCAATTGAAGGTGTGGCCGTGGGTGGGGCTGAACATGGCGCTCGAACCGTCGCGCGAAGATGACGCCCCCCAGCCGCCAACCTGGGGCTCGACGATCGTGAACTGGCGGCCGGTCTCCCCGTGCGTGCCGCCGATGAACGTCCCGCAGACCGACGTGAATCCGCCTGCCGGCAGCCGCGCGCCGATCTGCTCCGCGAGGCAGCGCACGAGCAGGTCGTAGAGACGCAGGCGCACCTCGTAGTAGATCCCGCACGCCGCCGGCGGTCGCGGGTCGAAGACCGAGCCGGGACGAGTGAGAACGGTGAGGGGCCGGAAGTGGCCGGCGTTGGCGGAGCCGTGCGGATCGACCACGTTCATGAGCATGATCTGCGCCGCGATCATCGCTCCGTCGCGCGAGACGTTGCTCGGCCCGGAGTCCTGGTCGGGGTTCCCTCGCAGGTCGACCACGATCTCGTCGCCCTCGATCTCGAGCGCGACCGTGTAGACGACGCCGCTGTCCTGCTCCTCGGCGAGGACGAAGCGCCCATCCGGGAGCTCGCCGAGCGCCCTTCGCGCCGCCTCCTCGCCGCGTTCGAACGACGCCTGCAGCGCGTCTGCGAACGCCTCCCGGCCGTACCTCCGGACGAGCGAGCGGATCCGCCGTTCGCCGACGCGCACGGCTGCGATGCCCGCCCATAGGTCTCCCCGCTGGTAGTCCGGCAGCCGGGTGTTCGCCGCGAGGATCTCCAGCACTGGGCGAACCGGCTCCCCGCGGGCGATGAGCCGCACAGCCGGAACTCGCAACCCCTCCTGGTAGATCTCGTGCGCGTCTGTCGAGATCGATCCCGGCGCCATGCCACCGACGTCGTTCCAGTGCGCGATGTTCGCCGTCCACGCAATGAGCTCGCCGCCCGCGAACACGGGCATGGCGAGCACCACGTCGTTGAGATGCGTGACGCCGCCGAAGAAGGGGTCGTTGGTGATGAACACGTCACCTGCCGCGATCTCGTCGGGCGGGTGCAGCTCGAGGATCCGCTTCACCGCCTTGTCGAGGACGCCGACGAAGGACGGGATCCCCGCTCCGGACGACGCAAGGTTGCCCTCGCCGTCGGTGACTCCGGTGCCCATGTCGAGCACCTCGTAGATGATCGCGCTCATCGCGGTCTTTCTCAGCGCCGCGAACATCTCGTCGCTCGCGGCCTGAACCGAGCTGCCGATGATCTCGAGCGTGATCGGGTCGGCGCGCGTCGCGCTCACGGCTCGAGGCCGTACACGCTTCTCGCGATCTCCTCCGTCACGTAGCCGTTGCGCAGGTCGTCGAGCACGAACTCGCGCCGCCGTCCGCGCGGGTCGCCGTAGCCGCCGCCGTTTGCGGTGTGGATGCGGATCACGTCGTCCTCGTCCACGCGCAGCGCGGTGACCACGGCGTACGGCTCGACCGAGCCGTCCGCGCGAATGACCTGGACGTAGTTCGGCGAGCCCTCGTTGCCGCCTTCCAGCGGCCACGGCTTGTGCATGTTGCGCGTGTACGCGCACGTGAAGAAGCAGTCGTTCGAGCGCACGCGGTAGTCGAGCACGATGCCCTTCCCGCCGCGGAACTCGCCCTCGCCGCCCGGCTCCTCGTTCAGGGCGAGCTGGTCGACGTAGAGGCCGTAGCGCGCCTCCGCCACCTCCGCGGGGCAGTTGAACGTGTCGCCGTGGAAGCCGCTGAACATGGCGCTGTTCCCGTCGCGTGACGACGACGCGCCCCAGCCGCCGACCTGCGGCTCCACGATCGTGAAATGGCGGCCGGTGTCGGGATGCGGTCCGCCGATGAACGTCCCGCAAACGGAGGCGAAGCTGCCCGCCGGAAGCCTGGCGCCGAGATGTGGCGCGAGGCAGCGCCAGATCACGTCGTACAGCCGGATCTCGACCTCGTAATAGGTCGCGAACGCCGCCGGGGGCCGTGCATCGAAGACGGAGCCCGCCCGCGTGAGCAGCGTCAGCGGCTTGAAGTGCCCCGCGTTCGCCACGCTGCTCGCGCCCGTGATGTTCATGAAGACCATCTGGGCCGCGATGATCGTCCCGTCGCGCGATGCGTTGTTCGGTCCGGGGTCCTGGTCGGGGTTGTCGCGCAGGTCGACGATGAACTCGTGATCGGTGATCTCGACGGTCGCCGAGTAGACCGCGCCGCTGTCCTGTTCTTCGGCGAGGCTGAACCGTCCCTTCGGGAGCTCGCGGAGCGCGCGGAGGGCCACCTGCTCGCCGTACTCCATGAAGGAGCGCAGCGCGAGCGTGAACGTGTCGCGCCCGTACTTCTCGACGAGGTCGAGGATCCTGCGCTCGCCGACGCGTGCGGCCGCGATGCCCGCCCACATGTCGCCCTGCAGGTAGTCGGGGAGGCGGCTGTTGCACCTCATGATCTCCATGACCGAGTGGATCGGCTCTCCCCGGGAGATGAGCTTCACCGCGGGCAGCCGCAGGCCCTCCTGGAAGATCTCCTCGGCCTCGTTCGAGATCGAGCCCGGGACCATGCCGCCGACGTCGTTCCAGTGCGCGATGTTCGCCGTCCACGCGATCAGCTCGCCGTCCGCAAAGACCGGCATTGCGAGCACGACGTCGTTGAGATGCGTGACGCCGCCGAAGTAGGGGTCGTTGGTCGCGAAGATGTCGCCCGGCTCGATGTCGGTCTCGTTGAGCTCGATCACCCGCTTCACGGCTTTGTCGAGCACGCCGACGAAGGCGGGGATACCGGCGCCCGACGAGGCGAGGTCGCCCTCGCCGTCGGTGATTCCGGTGCCCATGTCGAGTACCTCGTAGATGATCGCGCTCATCGCCGTCTTGCGGAACGCGGCGAACATCTCGTCGCTCACCGCCTGCAGCGAGCTCTGGATGATCTCGAGCGTGATCGGGTCGGCTGTCGTCTCGACGCTCATCGCACCTCGATCGTGATGTTGCCGTATCCGTCCACGGCCAGCTCGTTCCCCGGATGGACGACGACGGTGCTGCTCCGCGACTCGACGATCGCCGGGCCTTCGAAGGTCATCTCCGGTTCCAGCATCTCGCCGACGTAGATGTCCGCCTCGTGGACGCCTTCGGTGGCGTAGTCAACGGCCCGCCTTCCCTTCAGCGCCTCGTCCAGGCGCCTGCCGGTCGGCGGCAGCGGCGCCGGCTCGAGCTTGCCGACCTCGGCGATCGCGACGACGTGCGCGCCGACGAACTCGATCGGCGCGTCGAGGCGGTACGTGTACTCACGCTCGTACGTGCGATGGAAGAGGTCGGCGATTCCCTCGACCGCACCCGCGTCGATCTCACCTCCCGGCAGCGGGACCTCAACGCCGTGCTCCTGGTTCTCGTAGCGGAGCTTGCCGTACCGGAGGAAGCGAACCTGCTCCGGCGCGATCCGCTCGTGTCCGAACTGCGTAACGGCGAGGGCCTCGATCTCGCGCTGGAGCGCGTCGATCCGCGGAGCGTTGTCCCGTCCCAGGGTCATGAGGCGCGTCACGAGATAGTCGCGGCGCAGGTCGCTCATTAGCATTCCCCACGCCGAGAAGACGTCGGCCGCGCGTGGAACGACGACCCGCCGGATCCCGAGCTCGGCGGCGAGCGCCACGGCGTGCATCCCGCCGCCGCCTCCGAACGCAACGAGGGTGAAGTCGCGCGGGTCGTGGCCGCGGTTGAGCGAGACGAGCTTCAGCGCGTTGATCATGTTGTTGTTGGCGATCCGCACGATGCCGCGGGCCGCCTCCATGATGTCGACGCCCAGCCGTTCCGCGACCGCGGTGAGCGCACTCGAGACCGCCGCCATGTCCGCCTCGAGCTCGCCGCCGCAGAAATAGTCGGGATTGATCCGGCCGAGGGCGAGATTCGCATCGGTCGTCGTCGCCTCCGTCCCGCCCTTGCCGTAGGCTGCAGGCCCGGGCACGGCGCCGGCCGAGCGGGGGCCGACGTGCAGCTTCCCGAAGTCGTCGACCCACGCGATGCTGCCGCCGCCGTTGCCGATCTCGACCACGTCGACGACCGGCACCATCACCGGGTAGCCGGCGGAGAGGCGGCTGCGCTCGATCCAGTAGTCGGAGACGATCTTGACGTGCCCGTCCTCGATCAGCGACGTCTTCGCGGTGGTCCCGCCGATGTCGAGCGCGAGCACGTTCGGCTCGCCGATCAGCCGGCCCAGCTCAGCGGCGCCCCAGAAGCCGCTCGCCGGGCCCGACTCGATCATCGTGATCGGAATCTCCTTGGTCTTCTCGACGGAGTCGACGCCGCAGTTGGACTGCATGATGTACAGCTGCCCGTCGAAGCCGCGCTCCGTGACGCCGTCGGCGAGCCGCGTGAGATAGCGCTCTGCGACCGGCTGCACGTACGTCGAGAGGACGGCCGTGCTCGTGCGCTCGTACTCGCGCCACTCGCGCGTGATCTGGTGCGATGCCACGACGGACACCTCGGGCCAGAGCTCGCGCACGCGCGCGAGCACCTCCTGCTCGTGCCGCGGGTCGGCGTACGAGTGGAGCAGGCAGATCGCGACAGCCTGCACGCCCTCGGCTCTGAAATCGTCGAGGATCGCCGGCAGGCCGCGCAGGTCGAGCGGCCTGCGCTCCGCTCCGTCGACCGTGAGCCTGCCCGGTACCTCGCGGCGCAGATAGCGCGGCACGAACGGCGGCGGCTTCTCGTAGTGGAGATTGAAGAAGTCGGGGCGGTTGCCGCGCGCGATCTCGAGCACGTCACGAAAGCCCTCGGTGGTGATCAGTCCGGTCACGACCCCCCTGCGTTCGGTGAGCGCGTTGATCACCAGGGTCGTTCCGTGGGCGAGGTGGACGATCTCGTCGAGCGAGACGCCGCCCTTCGCGATCACGTCCATCACACCGCGCTCGAAGTCGGGCGGCGTCGTATCCGACTTGGCCGTCACGATCTGCTGAGCGCCCGTCCCGGGGTCGGTGAAGAAGTAGACGAGGTCGGTGAACGTTCCGCCGACGTCGGTCGCTGCGCGGATCGTCGTCATCCCTCGACCCCGAGCGGCTCCGGCAGCCCGATCGCAGCCCGCGTGAGCACCTCCGCGCCGTGCTCGCGCACGACGACGTCGTCCTCGATCCGGACGCCGCCCCAGCCCTCGATGTAGATGCCCGGCTCGACGGTCAGGACCATTCCGGGCTCGAGCGGCTCGTCGTTCGTCGCGGTCACGTAGGGCGGCTCGTGGCCCTCGAGCCCGAGCCCGTGTCCCGTGCGATGGATGAAGTTGGAGCCGTAGCCGCGCTCGGTGATCACGCGCCGCGCCGCATCGTCGACCGCGCACGCGGGATTCCCGGGCCGGACCGCCTCGATGCCCGCGCGCTCGGCAGCGTGTACGAGCTCGAAGATCTCGCGTTGCCGCTCGTCCGGCGAGCCGCCGACGACGAACGTTCGCGTGACGTCCGCGACGTAGCCCTCCACCGTGACGCCGAGGTCGACGATCAGGAGGTCGCCCTTCGCGAGCGTCGCCGTGCCGGGCTGTCCGTGAGGCAGCGCCGAGCGAGGCCCGGTGAGGACGAGCGGCTCGAAGGCGAGCGCGTCGCCGCCCTCCGACAGCAGGCGGATCGAGCACTCGGCGGCGAGCTCGGCCTCGCTCACGCCCGGCTCGGCGAGCGTGCCGATGTGCTGCACGACCCGGTCGACTACCGCGGCGGCCCGGCGGATCGCCGCGATCTCGTCCTCTGACTTCACGACACGGAGTCGCGCGAGCAGCCCGTCGCAGGCCGAGAACGTCGCGGAGGGCGCCGCCGCCGAGGCGAGCTCCGCGTTGGCAACCGACAGGTAGAGCTTCTCGATGCCGACGGTATTCCCGGCGCCCGCCAGCGCGCGCGAGAGGGCTTCGGCCGGGCCCTCCTCGTCGCCCCACACGAGTAGCTCGACCCGTCCGCCGGTTGCGGTTCGTGCAGCCTCCTCCTCGAGCGAGGGACAGACG
>JBKPSO010000134.1:0-6423 GCA_046735055.1 Actinomycetota bacterium | reverse complement strand
CTGTGACGGTCTCGGATGTAACGGAGGGCCGGCCGGCGGGGGTCGTGGAAGGCACGTCGGCACTCGGCTACCGGCGCTTCTATGCGACCGTCCGGATCGGAGAGGCCGCCCTGATGGCGCGGATTCCCGAGGGCGTCACCGAGCCTGCGCTCGGTGAAACGGTCGGAGTGGTGGTCAATGCCCGGGAGATACACCTCTTCGACGCGGGCGACGGTACCTCCCTCTTGAACAGGAGCGCCGAGGTGGTGGACCTCCAAGACCGCGGAGCGGCCGCTTCGCAATGACCAGAGTCGATCTTCCAGCCGATGTCGCCGTCGGCCGCCGCTTGTTCCACCGAACCGGGTCGATGCGAAAACAGGAGCGCACCCATGCGCTCGTCTTCCTTGCGCCCACGCTCCTCTTCCTGACCCTCTTCGTGGCGTTCCCGTTGGTCTACTCGCTGATCCTGACCTTCACGGGCGAGCCGCCGGGCCCGGGGCAATTCGGCAAGTGGGTCGCGCTGGACAACTGGAAGCAGATCTTCACCGACGGCGTCTTCGCCCAGTCGTTCCGCCAGACGCTCATGTACCTCGCGCCGTCGATCGTTATCGCCCCGATCGTGGGCCTCGCGGTCGCACTCGTCCTTCACCAGGAGTTCCCCGGCCGGCGTCTGGTCAGAGCATCGCTTCTTCTTCCCTGGGCGATCCCGCCGGTCGTCGTCGCGGCGATGTTCGAGTGGTTCCTCGACCCCAACCGTGGCCTGCTCGGCTACTGGCTGACGAAGCTCGGAATCACCGCTTCGCCGCCGCTCTTCTTCTCCGGCGTGCCGCAGACGCTGTTCGTCCTGGTCGGCATCCACATCTGGAAGACGTTCTCTCTCCTGGCGATCATGTTCCTGGTCGCGCTGCAGTACCTGCCCGACGAGCAGCTGCAGGCGGCGCGCATCGACGGAGCCAGGTTCTGGTACCGGCTGCGGTACATCATCCTGCCCCACCTTCGGCCGACGATCGTCGCGGCGCTCGTCGTGCAGTTCCTGGTCACGATCACGCTCTTCGACATCGTGTTCGCGCTGACCGGCGGTGGTCCTGGCGAGTACTCGACGTACAACCTGTACTTCTACTCGTTCAAGCAGTCGTTCGAGTACAACAACTTCAACTTCGGCTCCGTGATCGCGTACGTCGTCAGCGCACTGGTGATGGGCTTCGCACTGATCCTGACCCGCGGTCGGAGCCGCCTCTCGCTGGCATGAGAGCGCGGCTGACGATCGCTCCGGGTCTCCAGGCGCTTGTCGGTGGCGCGGGCGTCATCGCTCTGACCCTGGCTGCCGTGGCTCAGTACTGGCTTCACCACGGGTGGGTGGTCTACTTCTGCATCGGCGCCGGGGCCCTGAGCCTCTGGCTCCTGGCGCGCGGCCTCAACCTGCGCCGCCAGGCGTTGGGGACGCGCGTCGCCGCCGCGGTGCTGGCGCTCGGGGTGCTGCTGGTGATCGTCTTGCCCTATCTGTCTGCGGTCGTCTTCGGCAGCTTCCTCGAGCAGCGCGATCTGATCACGAACAAGCCGTACGTGATCCCGCCCCACTTCACGGTCAAGTGGTACAGCGAGCTCTGGCACACGCAGGGGTTCCCCACCGCTGTCAAGGACAGCCTTCTGGTCGCGACGATCGCCTCGCTCGCGACCACCTGCTTCGGACTGCTCGGCGCCTACGCGATCGCCCGGCTTCGGTTCCCGGGCCGGACCGCGGTCTACAACACCGTGATGCTCAGCTACATGCTTCCGGGCATCGCGCTGATCATTCCGCTCGTCTTCATCTTTCGCTGGTGGGGCAACGCACTCAACTTCGTGCTGATCGACAAGTGGTACGGCATGGCGATCGGCCACATCGCGATCCTGCTCCCGTTCATCGTGTGGCTGCTCGTCGGTACGTACGAGGCGCTCGACCCGGACATCGAGAACGCCGGCCGCACTGACGGTGCGGGGCGGCTCCGCGTGATCAGAAGCGTCCTCTTGCCGATGACGCTACCGAGCGTGGTCACGGTGCTCGTCTTCGCGTTCATCCTCTCCTGGAACGAGTTCCTGGTCTCGAAGGTCCTCTACATCAGCCAGACGCCGATGCTGGCGCCGACCATTGTCAACTTCATCGACCCCATCAACCGCGTCGAGCCGAAACTCGCGGCCGCGGGCGTGATCGCCTCGATCCCGGTTCTGCTGCTCGCGTTCCTGATGCAGCGGTACATCGTGCGAGAGATTGCGGCAGGGTCCGTGAAGTGAAGGTGGCGGACGCTGCAGTCCCCCGGAAGCTGACGTTCGGCATCTCGCCCGAGTGTCTCTGCCACGACGTCCGCGACAACGTCCGGCGAGTCCGGGCGCTCGAGGAGGCCGGATTCGAGTACATCTGGGAGGGCGACCACACCCTTCCCTGGCAGCACTCATCCGGTCACAGCGCCGGGATCTTCAGCACGCTCGAGGCGTTCCTCGGCAACACCGAACGGGCGATCGTGGGGGGGATGGTGATCCCTGCGCTCGGCATCCGGCACCACCCGATCGACGTCGCGATCGAGGCTGCTACGCAGGCCCTTCTTCATCCCGGCCGCGTGGCGCTGTGCGTCGGGACCGGGGAGGCGATGAACGAGAAGACGACGACAGGGTTCTGGCCACCGCTCAGGGAACGGGTTGAGCGCACGGTCGAGGGAATCGAGTTGATCCGGAAGGCGTGGACGAGCGAGGACTACTTCGAGCACAAGGGCCAGCACTTCCGGAGCTTCTTCTACCTGTACACGAAACCCGAGCAGCCCATCCCGCTCCTCTGTGCCGCGCAGGGACCGATCATGGCGCGCAACTCCGGCCGCCACTCGGACGGCTACGTGGCCGTGGGCGTTCCGCCGTCACACCACCGTGACGTTCTCATCCCCGCCTTCGAGGCTGGAGCACGCGAGGCCGGGAAAGACCCCGGCGCGCTGATGAAGTGCGCGTGGGTCAGCACCTTCTACCACCCGTCCGAGGAGCGAGCCCTCGAGGGCGCGCGGGTCTACGGGGGACTCCTCATTCCCGAGGCGTACCATTACATCCAGGACCCGCGGGTGATCGAGGCGCGAGCGCGCCTGGTTCGGGACGAGGCGATGCGCGAGGCGTTCTGCATCGCGACCAGCGGCGAGCAGATCGCTCGGACCTTCCAGGGCTTCATCGAAGCGGGCTGCAACCACATCATCTGGGCCGACGGGAGCCCGGACCCCGACCTCGTCGCCCCGGTCTGGCGCGACGAAGTGCTTCCGGCGCTGAACCGCGTGGCGACGCCGCCCGCGTAACTAGCTCAGGCGTCGAGCGCCTCGAGGTAGCGCTCCAGCGCCTCCTGACGCCGGCGACTCTGCGCGATCTCCCCCTCGAGTCGCACGATCTCCTCCTCGGCCTCCGCGCGCGGGTCGGCCTCCTCCTCGGCATCGGGCGCGTCGTCGCCGAAGATCAGCCACTCGTCCTCGTCCGCCTCGTCCGCGGGCTCCTCCGCGGGGGCGAGTATCGAACGCGCGAGCTCTGCGTCCTCGGGTGACATCGCCGCGAATGCCTCCTCGTCCACCCGCGAGCCTTCCAGCTCGACGACGAGGCTGTCGATCTGCTCCTGCAGCCCCGCGGCGCGCTCGCGCTCGAAATCGAGTGCCTCGCTCGCCTGCTGCCGCCGTTGCGCGCGTGCGATCGCCTCGCGGTCCACGGCAAAACGATAGTCCGCGCTCCGATTGGCGGTCCGGATTGCATACTGTATGTTCTCGTCCCGTGGCGAGGACGCTCCAGGCCCGTGACGCGCTCGTGCGCAACGCGAGCGTGGCGGCCACCGAGCTGATCCGCGAGGCAATCATCGACGGCAGGCTCGAGCCCGGCCGGCGCCTGAAGGAGGAGGAGCTCGCCCGCGAGCTCGGGATCAGCCGAACCCCGATCCGCGAGGCGCTCCTGATGCTGCAGGCCGAGGGGCTCGTCGACGCGATCCCCAACCGCGGCGCGATGGTGCGGGTACACACGCCCGAGGACCTCGACGACCTCTACCAGCTGCGCGCGCTGCTGGAAGGGTACGCGGCGCGCCGGGCGGCAGGCCGGATCTCCGACGAGCAGGTCCAGGCGCTGCGGGCGAGCTGCGACCGCTTCGAGGCGCTCGACTCCGACAAGGAGCTCCGCGAGCTCGTCCGCGAAAACCTCCTCTTCCACAGCACGATCCTCGATGTCGCGGGCAGCGGCAGGCTCTCGAGCATGGTGCGGCGGGTGATCGAGCTACCCCTCGTCTACAAGTCGTACATCTGGTACTCGCCAGACCAGAAGCGGATTTCCGTTCACTACCACCTCCAGATCGTCAACGCCCTCGCGGCGCGGGACGCCGAGCGCGCCGAGCTGATCATGAAGGAGCATGTCTTCGAGGCGCGGGACCTGCTCGTCGCGCGCCTGCGCGCCGATCCGCAGGCGACGACCGCCGGGGACGCCGGATGACGGAGCCTGCCGTCGCGCACGAGACAGCCGCCCGCCGCACGGACGGGCCCGGGCCGCTCGCCGGCGTCCGGGTGATCGAGCTCGGAATGCTCCTCGCCGGGCCCTTCACGGGCCGGCTACTGGGGGACATGGGCGCGGAGATCGTCAAGATCGAGCCCCCGGGCCAGCCCGACCCGATGCGCGAGTGGGGCCGGGAGCGTTACCAGGGCCGGTCGCTGTGGTGGCCCATCCAGTCGCGGAACAAGAAGTGCTGCACGCTGAACCTGAGAACCGAGCGCGGCCAGGAGCTCTTGCTCGAGCTGGCCAAGCACGGCGATGTTCTCGTCGAGAACTTCCGGCCCGGCACACTGGAGCGCTGGAATCTGGGCCCGGACCGCCTCTGGGAGGTCAATCCTGGGCTCGTGATCGCCAGGATCTCGGGCTTCGGCCAGACGGGGCCCTACGCCGAGCGCGCAGGCTTCGCCTCCGTCGCCGAGGCGATGGGCGGCATCCGCTACATCAACGGGTTCCCCGGGGAGCCGCCGCCGCGGATGCACATCTCGCTCGGCGACTCGCTCGCGGGCATGTTCGCCGCCCAGGGAATCCTCGCCGCCCTCTACCGTCGCGACGCGCTCGGCGGCGGGCGCGGCCAGATCGTGGACGTCTCGCTGATGGAGGCGTGCTTCGCGCTGCTCGAGAGCGCGGTTCCCGACTACGACCGCCTCGGGGTCATCCGTGAACCGGGTGGCACCAGCCTCAAGGGCGTCGCGCCCTCGAACATCTTCAGGTCGAGCGACGGCAAGTGGCTGGTGATCGCAGCGAATGCGGACAAGGTCTTCGGCCGGCTCTGCGAGGCGATGGAGCGGCCGGAGCTCGCCGCCGATCCCAAGTTTGCCACCCACCTCGCGCGCGCCGAGAACCAGGAGGAGCTCGACGGGGTCATCGCCGACTGGGCGGCCGAGCGCGACGCTGCCGAGATCGACCAGGTGCTCAACGATGCAGGCGTCGTCTGTGGGCCGATCTACACGATCGCCGACATCTTCCGAGACCCGCAGTTCCAGGCCAGAGACATGCTCCTGAAGCATGAGGACGCCGGCTTCGGGGAGTACATCGGCCCCGGCATCGTCCCGAAGTTCTCCGAGACACCGGGCGAGGTGCGCTGGTCGGCGACCTGGGAGGAAGGGAGCCACAACAGCGACGTCTACGGCGGGCTGCTCGGGCTCTCCGACGACGAGCTCGCCGAGCTGAAGGAAGAGGGCGTTCTTTGAGGGTGACGATCTGCGACGTCGCGCCGCGCGACGGGCTCCAGAACGAGGCGAAGACGCTGGGGCCCGCTGAACGCGCCGAGCTCGTCGACCTCCTCGCTGCAGCCGGCGTACCGCGGATCGAGGCGGTCAGCTTCGTCAACCCCGCGCTCGTCCCGCAGATGGCCGGCGCGGAGGAGGTCGCGGCGGCGATCGACCGCCGCGATGGGGTCGTCTACGCCGGGCTGGCGCTGAACGAGCGCGGCTACGACCGCTTCCGCGAGACCGACCTCGACGAGGTCCACTTCGCGTTCGCCGCCACCGAAAGCTTCAACCGCCGCAACCAGAACGCCTCGCCGGAGGAGTCGGTCGAGGTCGCGCGCCGAATCGTCGCGCGGGCGCACGGCGACGGGATCCAGGCGACCGTCACGATCGGCGTCTCCTTCGGCTGCCCCTTCGACGGTGCCGTCGACCCCGCCCGCGTGCTCGGTTTCGCGGAGGACCTGGTCGACGCGGGCGCCGACGAGATCGTCTTCGCAGACACCGTCGGCGTCGGCGTCCCGCATCAGGTCAAGCAGCTCGTCGGCGAGGCGACGAAGCTCGGGGCGCCGGTCGGCGTGCATCTCCACAACACCCGCAACACCGGCTTCGCGAACGCGTATGCCGCGCTCGAGGCCGGGGCGGCCGTGCTGGATGCGTCGGCGGGCGGGATCGGCGGGTGCCCCTTCGCGCCGCGCGCGACCGGGAACATCAGTAC
>JBKPSO010000133.1:0-7727 GCA_046735055.1 Actinomycetota bacterium | reverse complement strand
CGCTGGCCACCGAGGAAGTCGTCCTCGATGAACTTCAGGTAGGCGTCGAAGCTGAGCGTCTGGTGGTCGATGTATCCGTGCTTCGCGTACGGGCTGATCACCAGTCCCGGCACGCGCAGGCCGTAGCCGTTCCCGTCTACGGTCGGCGGGACGACGTGATCGTAGAAGCCACCCCAGTCGTCCCAGGCAAGGAAAACCGCGGTGCTCTTCCAGTCTGGGCCGCGCATGATCGCGTTGATCAGGCTCGTCACCCAGAACTGGCCGTCGCCTACGAGCGAGTCCTCCGCGTGGTCGCTGTAGCGAAGGTTGGGGATCACCCAGGAGACCGCGGGCAGGTGCCCGCTCCGCGCGGCGGAGAAGAAGTTCGAGGCGGGTCGGATGTTGCCAAGTTGACCGTCCTGGTGGACGGTGACGAAGTCGGGCAGCGGGTTCCAGATCTCCGGCGTCCCGACCGTCTGCGGCTTCGCCGTGCAGGTGATCGCGCCGTCGTCGCAGTCCGGCTGCGTCCCCTCGGCCACGTAGTAGCGCCAGGAGACGTGGTGCTTGTACAGCAGGTAGGTGAGATCGGTCCAGCCGTAGTCCGGCACGTGCCGTTCGTTCTCGGCATCCGGGTCGACCAGGTCGCTGGTACACGTGGCCGGAACGAGAGGCCGCGAGCAACGCGCCGACCAGCCGGAGACCATGAACAGGTGCGAAGGGAGGCTCCAGGACGCCGTCGGCTCGAACATCCGGTCCTGGAGCACGAAGCTCCTCGCGTACGCCCAGTAGTTCGGGATGTCCCGGCCGGTCTTGTACCCCATCACGTCCACCCTCGCCCCGGCCCCACAGTTGGGGTTGGTGGGGTCGACGCAATCCTTGCGGCCGAACTCCGCCTGGGCGACGAAGCCGTCCATCTTCCCGCCGTGGATGTCAGCGACTGCGCTCGCGACGCGGTGCGGCCCACCGAAATTCGTCTCGCTCGGGTCGTGGTAGGGCTTGACGCAGCCGCCATTGGCCGGGTCGGGCACACAGACGCCGGAGGGGATGCCGTCCGCGCCCGGATAGGCGCCGAAGTACTCGTCGAACGAGCGGTTCTCTTGCATGATCACGACCACGTGCTCGATCTTGTGGATCCCCTGGTACTTCGGCACGGGCGTGACCGCGACCGAACCGGCGACGAGCGGAATCACGGCGGCGGCCGTGAACATCAGCGCGAGCAGCCTCACGCCGGTGTTGTACCTTCCGACTGCGAAGCGGGCGTGAAGCTCCGGTTAATGTTGCGCTCGGCGGAGCAGATCCCGGAAGGCCGTCTCCATCCGTTTGAGCGTCCGGTCGGCGTGCTCCGCCGCGGCGAAATCGTGCGCTGACGGAACCGCAGTCGGCCTCGAGCCAATCCGAGATCGCCCTTCACGCCGTAGGTAGGACTGGGGGCCTCAACAGAGAGGAGAAAGAGATGCACGGACTTGTCCTCCGCAGCACGCTTGCCGCAGTTGTCCTCTCGATTACGCTCGCCGCCGCGGCACCTTTGGCAGCGGCGCCACCGGACAACGCCTACACGGTCACGCCGCTCGTCTCCGACGTCCCGGGCGCGGCCAAGAATCCCGATCCGAACCTCGTCAACGGCTGGGGTCTCGCGCGCGGCGCGACGAGCCCCTGGTGGGTCGCCGACAACCGCACCAACAAGTCCTCGCTCTACACCGGCGACGGCACAGTTCTCATGCTTGCTCCGACCGTCGAGGGCGGGCCGACGGGCGCCGTGTTCGCAGGGATCACAGGCAACTTCCTCGTCGGTAGCACTGCCGACCCGAACGTCTTCCTGCCGGCCGCCTTCATCTTCGCCAGCGAGGACGGGAAGATCCGCGCCTGGCGCGGCGGCTCGGCGGCCGCGCTCGTCACCGCCGATCTGAACGACGGCGCGATCTACAAGGGGCTCGCGATCGCCCAGCCGACGGCCGGACCGCTGCTCTACGCGGCGGACTTCCACAACGCGCGCGTCGACGTCTTCGACGGCGGGTGGAACGACGTCACACCGGCCGGCTCGTTCGTCGACCCGGAGCTGCCCGAAGGCTATGCGCCGTTCGGAATACAGACCATCGGCGGGCGCGTCTTCGTCACCTACGCGAAGCAGGACGCGGACGCCGAGGACGAGGTCGCCGGCCAGGGCCGCGGCTTCGTCGACGCGTACGACCTCGCGGGCAACTTGATCGGGCGCGTCCAGGGACACGGACAGCTGAACGCGCCGTGGGGCCTCGCCCTCGCGCCCCCCGGCTTCGGCCGCTTCGAGGGCGACCTCCTCGTCGGCAACTTCGGCGACGGCCGGATCAACGCGTACGCCGAGGTCGAGCCCGGCGTCTTCGAGCACCGCGGCACGCTCCTCGACGCCGGCGGCGGGAAGCTCGCGATCGACGGGCTGTGGGCGCTCGAGTTCGGCAACGCCGTCAACAACGGCACGCCGGACCAGCTCTTCTTCACCGCGGGCCCGGACGACGAGACGCACGGGCTCTTCGGAATGATCACGGCGGGTTGATTGCTCTTCACCTGTGCTGTGCCGAGGCCGCGCACGCCGGCGGCCTCGGCACGCGCGTGCGCTGACGGCTCCCTATTCGGCCGCCCCCGGCTCAGCCCCTCGTCCGTGGTCAGTCGAGCTCGGCGAGCGCCCCGGCGACCTCGTCGGCGGCCTCGCGGGCCTGCTCGGCCGCCTTGCGGGCCTCTTCGGCCGCGCGCTCTGCGGCAGCGGCACGACGCTTCAGCTTGCGCAGCTCCTCCTTCAGCCGGCGCCGCTCGCGCTCACGCTCCTGCTTCGCGTGCCGCGCCTCGGCGAGCTCGTCGCGGGCCGAGGTCTTCCGGGGCGCGGGCGCCATCCCGATCAGGGCTTCGAACCCGGCCGGCTCCAGCTCGGCGCTCAACCGGCCCGACTTCAGCGCCGCACGCCCCGCAGCGCTCTTCGACCCGGCCGAGAGGGTCTCGGAGATCCGCTCGAGCGTCTGCGCCGTCGCGCTGCGCCCTCCTTCCTTCAGCAGCGCCTCGGCCGCGCCGACGAGCTCGCGGAGTGCCTCCCGTTCCCGCTGCTGCGCGGAGCGGAGCGCATCCGGTCCGCCCCGCCCCTTGACGAGCTGCTCCTGGAGCGCCTCCCCGCTCTCGATCAGCCGCTCGACGAGCTCGGGCTCGCGCCGGACAAGCTGGTTCACCGCCCACGCGGGCACGCTGGGCTTCGCGAGCTTCTGCACCTCCTCCGCCGCCTCGCGGTCACCGTCCTTCGCGAGGCGCTTCGCGAGGATGTTCCGGGCGGCGGTGAACTCGTCGAGCGGAAGCGCGAAGAGGGCGTCGATCTCCGAGTCGGTGCCGCGCGCGGTCATGCGGCCAAGTCCTCGTACCGGCCCACCACCCGATCCTAGTTACGATGTTGCCGTGCTCATCTACCTGATCCCCGTCTTCATCCTCGTCTTCCTCCTGCTCGTGATGGCGACGATGGCCGCCCTCAGCCGGTTCCGGGGCGGGAAGTATCTTCGCCCGGTCTTCGCCTTCCTGATGAAGGTGCCGGTGCTGAAGGGCCTGATCCAGAAGGCCTCCGAGAAGGCGGTCGCGCGCTACAACCCGGAGCTCGCCGGCGCGATGAAGAAGCTGCAGCGCGCGGGGGCCGACAAGGACCCGATGCGCGCGCAGCAGGCAATCAGCACGCTCAGCAGCGACGAGCGGAAGGCGTGGATGGAGGCGGCGGGCCAGCAGGGCGCGGTCGACCAGCAGCCGATCAACCGGGCCCAGCGGCGCGCGCTCGAGCGCATGCAGAAGGGCCGCATGCCGAGCCCGCAGCAGAAGCGCCGCGCGAAGTAGACGTCCTCAGACGACCGGCGGCACGAGCTCGAACTCGACGCCGTCGACGAGCCCGCGGTTCGTCAGCCGCAGCGCCGGGATCACGCCGAGCGAGAGGAACGAGAAGATCATCTCCGGGTTCTCGATCGGCGAGCCGAGCCGGCGGTAGCCCTCCGAGAGCGCGCGCGCCTGCTCCGCCAGCTCGGCGACCGGGCGGTCGGAGATCAGCCCGGCGATCGGCAGCGCGACGAGCGCGAGCACCTCGCCGTCGGCGACCGCGATCATCCCGCCGCCGGCCTCCGCCAGCCGCTCGACCGCGAAGATCATGTCCGCGTCGTTCGTCCCGGCGACGAGCACGTTGTGGTTGTCGTGCGCGACGGTGCTCCCGACCGCCCCGCGCGTGAGGCCGAGGCCGGTGATGAAGCCGAGCCCGATCGTGCCCGGCCCGCCGTGACGCTCGATGCTCGCCGCCTTGACGACGTCGAGCTCGGGCGAGCCTCGTACCTCGCCGTCTACGACCGGCAGTTCGAGCAGGACGTGCTCCGTGGTCACCGTCCCCGAGGCAACGCCGATCGCCCGCACTCGCACGCGCTCCCCCTCCGCCTCGATCCGCAGGTCGGACGGGCCGATCGGCCGCGCCAGCCGGATCGACTCGTAGGCCTCGGCCGGGTAGTCGTACCCGGGCAGGTCGCCGACCTCCCGCCCGTCGACGAGCACGCGATGCGGGCGGAAGTCCTGGAGATCCTCGACGAAGAGGATGTCGGCCAGCCGCCCCGGCGCGATCGAGCCGAGGTCGTGCCGCATGCCGAAGTACTCGGCGCCGTTCACCGTCGCCATCTGGATCGCGACGAGCGGGTCGATCCCCTCCTCGACGGCGCGGCGGACGACCCGGTCCATGTGCCCGTCGGCCACGATCGTGTCGGGAAGGACGTCGTCGGTGACGAGCAGGCAGTGACGCGGGTCGACTCCGTCCTCCGTCAGCACCGGAGCCAGCGCGGCGACGTCGCGGAACGTCGAGCCCTCGCGGAACTGCACCCACATCCCGGCGCGAAGCTTGGCCAGCGCATCCTCCCTCGTGGTCGTCTCGTGGCACGAGTCCACGCCGGCGGCGATGTAGGCCTGGAGTCGGTGGTCGTTCCAGCCCGCGAGGCTCCAGTGGCCGGTGACGGGCTTGCCGCGCGCGAGCGTCGCCGCGATCTCGGCGTGCACGTTCTCGTCTCCCTCGAGCACGCCGGGCATGTTCATCATCTCCCCGAGCCCGGCCGCACCCTCCCAGTCCAGCGCCTCGCGGATCTCGTCCGGGGCGAACGTTGCGCCAGCGTCCTCGAAGCCGGGCAGCGCCGGAACGCAGGAGGGGACAGCGAGGAAGACCTTGAGCGGGAGACCAAGACCCTCGTCGACCATCCAGCGCATCCCCTCGAGGCCGAAGACGTTCGCCATCTCGTGGTTGTCGATGAAGACGGTCGTCGTGCCGAGGCGAAGGACGGCCTCGGCGAAGCGCGTGACCGTCACCATCACCGACTCGACGTGCAGGTGGGTGTCGACCAGGCCCGGGACGAGGTAAGCCCCCTCCGCTTCGATCGTCTCGGTCTCGCGCCCGATCGTGTGGCCGCAGTCCCCGAACATGGCGACCCGTCCCTCGACGACCGCGATGTCGGTGCGGTCGATGACCTCGCGGGTGTGGACGTTGACGAGGCGTCCGTTCCGGATCACGAGGTCAGCCGGCGAGCGGCCGAGACAGACTGCGGTCAGCTCGCGCGTTACCTCGGAGAGCGGTCGGCGTCCGGCCATCGGCAGGAGATGCTATTCGGGCCAGCCGCGCACAGCACGGCCGTTGACGTTACGCTTGTCTCGGCTACGGCCGCGAGGACGCATCGGCGTACCGGTGTGCGGACGTAGCAGCCGGTGCGGCACTGCTTTCTGCCTCTCCCAGCAGACCGCACCGGCGCTTTTCTATCGGCAGAACGCTCGGCGCGGCTGAGCGCTCAGCGACCCGTCGGGAGCGTGACGGGTGGTCTGGTTCTAAAGCCCGCGCGATAGGCTCCGGACGATGCTCCTGACCTCCCAGGTCGAGCGGGATACCGACCTCTTCGCCCGCCGGACCGAGCGGATGAACGGGCTCGTCGAGGAGCTTCGCGAGCGCACCGCCCAGGTTGCGCGCGGCGGCGGCGAGGCCTCGGTCGAGCGCCACCGGTCGCGGGGAAAGCTGACCGCGCGCGAGCGGATCGACCGGCTCGTCGACCCGGATACGGCGTTCCTCGAACTCTCTCCGCTTGCCGCCTGGGACGTGTACGAGGGTCAGGCGCCGGCTGCCGGCATCGTCACCGGGATCGGCGTCGTCGAGGGCCGCGAGTGCGTGGTGGTCGCGAACGACGCGACCGTGAAGGGCGGCACCTACTTCCCGCTCACCGTGAAGAAGCACCTGCGCGCGCAGGAGATCGCCGAGCAGAACCGGCTGCCGTGCATCTACCTGGTCGACTCGGGCGGCGCGTTCCTGCCGCTCCAGGCCGAGGTCTTCCCCGACCGGGACCACTTCGGGCGGATCTTCTTCAACCAGGCGCAGCTGTCTGCTGCCGGCATCGCCCAGATCGCCGTTGTGATGGGCTCGTGCACGGCGGGCGGCGCCTACGTGCCGGCGATGAGCGACGAGACCGTGATCGTCCGCGGCACGGGCACGATCTTCATCGGCGGGCCGCCGCTCGTGAAGGCCGCGACCGGCCAGGAGGTGACGCCGGAGGAGCTCGGCGGCGCCGACGTGCACACGCGCCGGTCGGGCGTCGCCGACCACTACGCGACGAGCGACGAACACGCGCTCGCGATCGCGCGGTCGATCGTCCGCAACGTGAACGCGCGCCGCCCGGAGCCGCCGTGGGCGATTGGCGCGCCCGAGCCTCCTGCGGTCGACCCGTCCGACCTCTACGGGCTGATCCCCGAGAGCTTCCGCGAGCAGGTCGACGTCCACGAGGTGATCGCGCGGCTCGTCGACGGCAGCCGCTTCCACGAGTTCAAGGCGCTCTACGGCGAGACCCTCGTCTGCGGGTTCGGGCGGATCGAGGGCTACCCGGTCGGGATCCTCGCGAACAACGGCGTCCTCTTCGCGGAGTCCTCGCAGAAGGGCGCGCACTTCATCGAGCTCGCCTGCAAGCGCCGGATCCCGCTCGTCTTCCTCCAGAACATCACCGGGTTCATGGTCGGCAAGGAGTACGAGGCCGGCGGGATCGCACGCGACGGCGCCAAGCTCGTAATGGCCGTCGCCTGCGCCGAGGTGCCGAAGTTCACCTTCGTGATCGGCGGCTCGTTCGGGGCCGGGAACTACGGCATGTGCGGGCGGGCATACTCGCCCCGGCAGCTCTGGATGTGGCCGAACGCGCGCATCTCAGTGATGGGCGGAGAGCAAGCGGCGACGGTCCTGACGATGGTCGGCGACGCAGACCCGGACGAGATCACAGCGAAGTACGAGGAGGAAGGGAACCCCTATTACTCCACGGCACGCCTCTGGGACGACGGGATCATCGACCCGCTCGACACCCGACGCGTCCTCGCGCTCGGCATCTCCGCGGCGCTGAACGCGCCGATCACGGAGACGACGTTCGGCGTCTTCAGGATGTAAGGACACGGTTCGGATCACGTATGGGGTCCGTTGGAGTGACTACGATCCCGGCGACCCAGTACAGGAGGTTCACATGCTCCGAAGGATCAGACGGCCCTCACCGGCCATGGTTGTCGCGTGTATCGCTCTCGCTCTGACGCTCGGCGGAGTCGGCTACGCCGCCACCCGCCTGCCTGCGAACAGCGTCGGCACACTCCAGCTGAAGGCAAACGCCGTCAACTCGTCCAAGGTGGCCAACGGCTCGCTGCTTCGGGCCGACTTCAGGTCCGGCCAGATCCCGGCCGGCCCCAAGGGCCCCGCCGGCCCGGCAGGCCCAGCCGGCCCCGCC
>JBKPSO010000132.1:0-15542 GCA_046735055.1 Actinomycetota bacterium | reverse complement strand
TTCTCGGGCGTCACCCAGTCGGCGAGCACGAGCATCCGGCCGTCGCGCGTCAAGCCGCCGGCAGTCCCGTCGAACGCGACCGCCGGCACGCCCCACTCCCCGCCGAGCGCCCGCCACTTGACGACGCGCCCGGTTGCCCGCTCAATCGACTCGAGCATCGTCAGGCCGGGCCCGGCAAGGGTGACGAAGCGGAGCGGCTGTCCCCGCCCGGTGACTCCGGCTGCGCCCTGAACGAGCCCCGGCGAGGGGCCGCCGGCGTCGGCGGCGGCGGCGATGGCAAGGGCGGAAAGCGCGAGAGCGACGACGAGGCGGGCCATGCTTCCTCCTTCGAGCGGTAGCGCTCTCTCTACACCGCCAGGCGACGAATGGTTCCTAGGCCAGCTGCCAGGCGTTGTCGCGCAGGATCGGCGTCGCCGCCCCGGTCGAATCGAGCCCGTCGACGTCGACCTCGGGCGCGCCGATCATGAAGTCGGTGTGGGCTCGCGAGCGGTTCACGCCCATCGCCTGCAGCTCGTCGTCGCCCGGGAGCTCGTCGACGCGCAGCGCCTTCGGAAACGCCGTCCCGTACGCGATGTGCGAGGCGGCGTTCTCGTCGAAGAGCGTGCTCCAGAACGTGAGGCCGCTCTTCCCGACGAGCGAGCTCCCGTCGACGAGCGCGACCTCGCCGAGGAGCGACGCGTTCTCGTCGACGGCCAGCTCGGCGCGGACCTCGTCGGCGCCGGTCGTCGCTTTCACCTCGGTCACGCGCCCGCTTGCGAACGCGATCTCGAGGTCGCGCACGACGGTCCCGCCGAGCAGGACGAGCGGCTGCGTCGCGCGAACCGTGCCCTCCGTACGGCGGTAATCGGGAATCGTGAACACCTCCTCGGTCGGGAGGTTCGGGACGTAGAACTGGCCCCAGGTGGTCTCGAGCCCGGCGGCAATCCAGTCGGCCTGCGGGAGAAGTCCAACGGTCAGGTCGGTGCCGGGGCCCCGGAAGCGCACTGCATCGAAGCGGCGCTCGTTCAGCTGCCCGGCGCGATCCTTCAGCATCCCGATGTGCGCCTGCCAGGCGCCGACCGGGTCAGGCTCGGAGAGGCGCACGGCCCCGCGCACCGCGTCCCAGAGCTGCGCGAGATCGGGTTCGCCGAAGACCTGCGTCGCCCAGCCCGGGGTCGGGAAGGCGACGATCGTCCAGGGCATGCGGCCGCGGCCGAAGGCCGTCCACACCGCGCGCCGGAGATCGGGCATCACGGAGTTCGCCACGCGCTTCGCGTCGATCCCGGCAAAGAGGTCGGGCTGGGGATCGCCGACGGTGTTGATCACGCCCGTCCGGCGCTGCGCCTCCTCCTCGACCCGCTGCAGCGTCCACGGCGGAGTCCAGCCGACGGCCTCCTCGGGTGCGTGCGCCGCAGTCTCCCGGCGGACGTGCAGGTCGACGTAGAGCGGGTCGACGCGCCTCGCCCCCTCTCTGTACGCAACGCGCGCGATCGCGCGGACGAGCGGCGCATGCTCGACGTAGGAGAAGAGCGTGAGGTCCTGCCCGGGCTCGAGGTTGACTCCGACGCGCAGCGCGAGCCGGGCGTACTCCTCGAGCTCGCTCTCGCGCCCGGCCCAGAAAGCCTCCGTGTCCATCGCGCGACCGTACCACCGTAGAATCGACCGATGGCGAGCGAGCGCATCACTACCTCCCCGGCACCCGTGAGCGAGCGGATGGGCTGGGACGAGCTCGGCGGCGCGGCGCGCGAGCTCGCCGGGCAGGTCGTCGCCGACGGCTACCGCCCCGACCTGATCCTCGGCATCGCGCGCGGCGGGCTGCTCGTCGCCGGTGCCCTCTCCTACGCGCTCGACGTCAAGAACACCTTCACGATGAACGTCGAGTTCTACACCGGGATCGACGAGCGGCTGCCCGTTCCGATGCTGCTACCGCCGGTGCCGCCGCTCGTCGACCTCCACGACGCGCGCATGCTGATCGCCGACGACGTCGCCGACACCGGCCAGACGCTCGCGCTCGTGAAGGGCTTCTGCGCGGGGCAGGTCGGCGAGGTTCGTGTGGCGGTGCTCTACGAGAAGCCGCGCTCGATCGTGGACTGCGAGTACGTCTGGCGGCACACCGAGCTCTGGGTCGACTTTCCCTGGTCGATCGAGCCGCCGATCAGAGCAGGCGAAGCACCGTAGCCAGGAAGCCGCCGCGCCGGGTCGCCGCCGGCCGGGAGACCCAGAACGAGCGCGTGTCGATCGCGAAGAACGTGCGCCCGCGACGGGTCTCGAGGAACAGCCGCGGTGCGCGCTGGTCGACGCGTAGGTGCACCGACCAGAGGATGTCCTGAGCTCCGCGCCAGGGGATCCCGACGCAGACGGCCGTCCGCGTCACAGCGTCGAGCGCGTGCACAAAAGGCGACCCGCCGGGCTGCTGGTAGAGCGTGTAGACCCACCGGGCATCAGGGCTGGCGGCACGCGTGACCGGGTAGCCCTGCATCGTCCAGTCCGCCTGGCGGCGGTCGGCAACCACGCGCGGCAGCAGGCGCCGGGTGGCGAGGTCGTATGCGCGGACCCGGTAACGGGTCAGATCCGTGGCGGACACGTGCTCGATCAGATAGAGCGTGCGGGCGCCGGGCGAGAGCGCGTCGAAGGCGAAGTCGCCCTTCAGCGTGACTCGCCGCCAGGCGCGAAGCGACCTCGTGCTCACGAGCAGGAAGCGCGACCGAGAACGCAGTGCCCCGCGCGGATCCCACTGCGCGAGCACGAGCACCTTTCCGTCCCGGCTGAGTCCGCCGGCGGTGCCGTCGTTCGCGACCTGCGGGACACCCCAGATTCCGGCGAAGGAGCGGAAGCCCCACACACGGCCGCTCGAGCGCCGGACCTGCGCCAGAACGGTGCTCGGGCCCGACGGCATCGTCACGTACCGGAACGGGAAGCCTGGCGCGGTGACGCCGGTCCAGCCCTGGATCACTCCCGGGCTCGCCTGAGGACCGTCGGCGCGGGCGACTGGCGCGAGGACGAGCAGCGTGAGGGCGACGGCGCAGACGAGACGGCGGGGCATGGCTTCCTCCTTCGGGTCGATACCGCCTCTACGGGCACCACCGGTCGAGAGGTCCGGGACCTCACGCGCCCGTGCGGCCGTATCTGGGGCGATGGACCTCTGGGCGGAGCTCGCTCGTATAGTCGGCGCGGGATGGGTAGTGCCGGGCGGGAGCGCGCCTGGGTTCGAGGAGCCCAGCGGGGTGACGCCTCGAGCCTCGAGGCGCTCTTCCGGCACCACTGGCCCGGCGCATACCGCGCCGCCTACCTCGTCGTTCACGACGCCGCCGCGGCCGAGGACATCGCCCAGGAGGCGTTCCTGGCGGCCGTTCGGAGCCTGGACCGCTTCGACCGCCGCCGTCCGTTCGGCCCGTGGCTGCACCGGATCGTCGTCAACCGCGCCATCGACTGGTCACGCATGCGTTCGCTGCGGCCCGAAGCGGGGGGGAATGCGCTGGCCGGGGTCGTCGCCACCGATCCCGATCCGGCGCCTGCCAAGGACGTGCTCGAGGCGATCCGCGCCCTGCCGCCGGAGCACCGCGCTGTGATCGTCCTCCGATACCTGCTCGAGTACACGCCGGGCGAGATCGCGCGGCTGCTCGAGCTCCCGCGGGGCACGGTCAACTCGCGCCTCCGCCGCGCGCTCGACTCGCTCGCCGGCCGGCTGGAGGAGCCGTGAACGAGCAGCGTCTCCGCGAGCTGCTCCACGACGTGCCGGTGCCGTCGGCAGACCGCCGGCAGGCGTTCGCGGCCGTCCGCCAGGCGTTCCTCGACCGGGAGCGCGTTTCCTGGCCGCGGCGCCACGCGCGCGCACTTGCGTTCTCGGCGGCAGCTGTCGCCGTCGTCGCGGCGTTTGCGAGCCCGCCCGGCCGCGCCGTGCTCGGGTCGCTGCGGGATGCGGTCGGACGCGAGGGCGTGAAGCACGCCCAGCCGGCGCTCGTCTCGCTGCCCGCTCCCGGGCGGCTGCTCGTCCAGTCGGCGAAGGGGCCGTGGATCGTCCAGGCGGACGGCTCCCGGCGCCTGCTCGGCCGGTACCGCGAGGCGTCATGGTCGCCGCACGGGCTCTTCGTCGCCGCCGCGCGGCACAACCAGCTGCTCGCCGTCGAGCCCGGCGGGCGCATCCACTGGGCGCTCGCGCGACCCGACGTCCGGTTTCCGCGCTGGGCCGGAACCCCCACGAACACGCAGATCGCCTACCTGACGACGAGCCGCCTGCACGTCGTCGCGGGGGACGGCACGCACGACGTCGACCTCTGCGCCGAGCCGGCCGCGGCCCGCGTCGCGCCCGCCTGGCGGCCGGGCCCGGCCTGGACACTCGCCTACGCGACCACCCGCGGCCGCGTCTACGTGCTCGACGCCGGGCACTGCTCGCTGCTCTGGCGCTCGGCTCCCTTTCCGCGCCCGCGGTTGCTCCAGTGGTCTGCCGACGGCCGGCGGCTCGCGCTCGTCACGGACGACAAGCTCGTCCTCTTCGCCGGGCGAAGCCCGACGGTCCGCTCGATGCATGGGATCACGTCGGCGGCGTTCGCGCCGGCAGGGCACTCGCTGGCGGTCGTCCAGCGCGGCAGCCTGCTGCTCCTCGACGGCGATCACCCGCGGGCGAAGCCGAGGCGGGTGTTCGCCGGCGCGGGCCTGCTCGGGGAGACCGTGTGGTCGCCGGACGGCCGCTGGCTGCTGGCGACGTGGCCGGCCGCCGACCAGTGGCTGTTCGTCCGCGCGGGCGGCGGGAAGCTACTCGCCTACTCGCACATCGCCGAGCAGTTCGGCGGCGGGTCGTTCCCCTCGGTCAGCGGCTGGTGCTGTCGCAGCTAGAGGAGACAAGCGTCGTGTGACGAGCTCGCGACGCGGCTGCTGCGCAGCACGCGGCCGGCCTCGTCGAGGATCGTCAGCGTCCCGTCACGAAGCGACGGCGTGACCACGCGATGGAGCCCGTGCTGGACGTTGTACGAGCCGACGGGAACGGAGATCTGCCGGAATGCGCGGCCGTCGGGGCGATGGAGGCGCAGGGTGCCGCTCCAACCGCTCGTGACGTACGCGGTCCCGCGCGCGAAGGTGACGTGCTGCGGAGGCCAGTCGCCGGAGGGGCGCCCGACGAGCCGGCGGTGGAGCAGGTCGTAGACCGCGAGCTCGAAGCGGTCACCCGAGCTGACCCAGAGGTGGCGGCCGTCGGGCGCGCAGGCGACGTCGTGCGCGAGGAACGGCGGCCGGAACCGCGAGACGAGCCGCGGGCGAGCCGGCCTGCGCACGTCGACGACGGCGACCTCCTCCGCCTTCGAGCCGAGCGCGACCCACACGGTGGCGCCGCGCTGGTCGGTGGTGACGTGGCGCGCTCGGAGCCCCACCGGGACGCGCGCGAGCACGCGGCCGCGGGGCAGGTCGAGCGCGGCCAGCTCGCCGCGTCCGGCGTCGCTGACGAACGCGTGCCTGCCGTCAGGGTGGGCGGCGGTGTAGCGCGGCTCGCCGAAACCGCGCAGCACGTGGGCGATCTGCAGCGTGCGTGTGTCGAGAACACTGACGAGGCCGAGCTCCGAGTGCGCAACGACGGCGAACTCACCCGCGGCCTCGATGCTGCGCGGCAACGCGTGCGTCGGGATCGCCTTCCGCACCACCCCGGTCGCGGCGTCGACCGCGAGCACGCGCGACTCGAGGTCGGCCGTGACGAGCACGAGCGACGAGGTCGCGCTGGCCGCCGCGAGAGCGCGCGCGGGCGCGGCCCCGACGACCGCGGCGGCGAGCAGGAACTCGCGCCGGTTCACAGCGTCGATACGCGCAGAGGCACGCGAAAGGTCCCGCTACGGCCTGGGCAGCAGCCCGAGCACCTCGCCTGGTTCGGCGTGGCGGCCGACCTGCTGCTTCGAGAAGACGAGCTGCCCGTTCGCGATCACGTCGAACTGGCTCTTCTCGCCCTCGTGGGCGACGGCTTCGAACCCGTTCGCGTTCAGCTCGGCCGCGAGACTCGCAGCCCGCTCGTCGTAGCCGCTTCAGACGGGGCAGTAGTAGATCTCGATCTTCACGAGATCGACTGTAGACATTCGAGGCCGAGTGCGGACGCCGACGTGTGACCCGAGAGCCCGAGCGTGAGGTCGAACTCGGCGCGGAAGTTGCGGATCACCTCCCGCACGCCCTGTTCGCCCGCGAGCGCAAGACCGTAGACGTAGGGCCGCCCGATCAGCACCGCGGTTGCGCCGAGTGCGAGCGCCTTGAGCGCATCGGCGCCGCCGCGCACGCCGCTGTCGAGCAGGACCGGGACCCGGTCCTCCACCTCCGCTGCGATCGCGGGTAGCGCGTCCAGGCTCGCGATCGCGCCGTCGACCTGCCGGCCGCCGTGGTTCGAGACGACGATGCCGTCGACGCCGTGCTCGAGCGCGAGCCGCGCGTCCTCCGGGTGGAGGATGCCCTTGAGCAGGATCGGCAGCGGGGTCAGGCCGCGGAGCGAGCCGAGGTCGTCCCACGTCAGCGACGGGCGAGAATAGGTCTCGAGGAACGCGCGCACGGCGGCGATCCCCATGCCGGAGCGTAGGTTCGAGGCGAGCCGGCCCGGGTAGCTGCGCGTCACCTGGAGCAGCGAGCGAACGGCCGTCGGCGTCGGCGGGCCGGAGCGCTCGACCTTTGCCGGCCGGAGGCCGGCGGTGAAGACCGGGTCGCTCGTGTACTGAGCGATTCCCTTCCCCAGCGCGAACGGGAGGTTCGCGAGGTCGAGGTCGCGGCACCGCCACCCGAGCATCGTCGTGTCGAGCGTGACCACGATTGCCTCGCACCCGCAAGCCTCCGCACGACGGACGAAGCTCCCGACGAGCTCGTCGGAGGTGCTCCAGTAGAGCTGGAACCAGCGCGGGGAGTCGCCCATCGCGGCGGCGCACTCCTCCATGGGCTTCGACGCCTGGCTGGAGAAGATCATCGGCACGCGCTCGCCGGCAGCGGCGCGGGCGACCGCGAGGTCGGCCTCGGGGTGGACGAGCTCGAGCACGCCGATCGGAGCGAGCAGGAACGGCGCGGGCAGGCGGCGTCCGAAGAGCTCGACCGACGTGTCGCGCACGGAGACGTCGCGCAGCATGCGAGGCACGATCCGCCGGCGGTCGAATGCGGCCCGATTGGCCGCGATTGTGCTCTCCAGCCCCGCACCGCCGGCGACGTAGGCGTAGGCCTGCCGCGTCATCCGCCGGCGGGCGGAGGTCTCGAGCTTGGCGAGGTCGAACGGAACTGCCGCGCGGCGACCGCGCAGGCCGGCGAGGTAGACGTCCGACTGGCGCTGTCGCCCGAACTGCTCGGCCGGCGAGCTCACCGCCCGATGCTACGGCACGCGAAGCCGGTACCGGACGCCTTTGTCGTAGTCCGTAATCCCGAGGCCGGCGGGCCCGCGGCGATCTGCGCCGCCGCAGCCCGCCAGAGCCACAGTGCGAGCGCGCTACCCCCGAGCCTCGAAGCGACGAGCGACCTCCGGCCAGTTGACCACGTTCCACCAGGCGGCCAGGTAGTCGGGGCGCCGGTTCTGGTAGTTCAGGTAGTAGGCGTGCTCCCACACGTCGATGCCGAGCAGGGGGACGTCGCCGGTCAGGATCGGGCTGTCCTGGTTCGCCGTCGAGTAGACCGCGAGCCCGGTTCCGTCCCAAACGAGCCAGCTCCAACCGCTGCCGAACCGCTTGACGCCCCCGTCGTTGAGCGCCTCCTCGAGCTGCTCGACGCCGCCGAAGGTCTCGTTGATCGCATCGGCGAGCGCGCCCTCGGGGTCGCCGCCGCCGTCCGGGCTCATGATCGTCCAGAACAGAGAGTGGTTCGCGTGACCGCCCGCGTTGTTGCGCACGGCGGTGCGGATCTCCTCGGGCATGATCTCGATCGAGGTCAGCACGTCCTCGACGGAGCGGTCGGCCCACTCCGTGCTTTCGAGCGCCTTGTTCGCGTTGTCGATGTAGGCCTGATGGTGCTTGCTGTGATGGATCTCCATCGTGCGCGCGTCGATGTGCGGCTCGAGCGCTGCGTACTCGTAGGGCAGGTCGGGTAGCTGGAACGGCATCGTTCTCTCCTCCTAGATCGCTGGCTCGTCGCGATTATGACGCTATGGAGGTGGTGCTCGGCTGCGGCAACTTCGGCGGAATCGGCTCCGCCCCCGAGTTCTTCGGGCAGGGCGAGACGCGCGAGGAGGCATTCGCGATCATGGACGCCGGCTGGGCCCTCGGCCTGCGCTGGTTCGACACCGCCGACGCCTACGGCGGCGGGCGCAGCGAGACCTGGATCGGCGACTGGATCCGCGCGACCGGCAACAGCCCGCGAATCACCTCGAAGACGTTCAACGCGATGGAGGACGGCGCCGACTTCGGCCTGGCGCGCGAGCGCGTCCTGCGCCAGGTGGAGACGAGCCTCGAGCGACTCGGCATCGACCAGATCGACCTCTACCTGACGCACGAGCCCGACCCGGACACGCCGGTCGAGGAGACGTTCGCGACGTTCCAGGCGCTGCTCGAGCGTGGGACGATCGGTCGCTGGGGCGTGAGCAACGTCGGGGCCGACGACCTTCGCGCCTGGCTCCTGCTCGGCACGCCCGCGCTCGTCCAGAACTCGTACTCGCTGCTCGAGCGCGGCGACGAGGCCGAGGTGATCCCGCTCTGCGCCGAGCACGGCATCGAGTACCAGGGGTTCAGCCCGCTCGCCGGCGGCTGGCTCACCGGAAAGTACCGGCGCGGCGAGGCGCCCGCGCCCGGGTCGCGGATGACGATGCGGCCCGAGCCGTATCGCCACCTGCAGGACGAGCGCGTCTACGACGCCCTGGAGGCGTTCGAGCAGACGGCAGCCGAGCGCGGGCTGAGCATGGCGGGGCTCGCGCTCGCCTGGGCGCTCGGCGGCACCTCGTCGATCGTCGTCGGCCCACGGCGGCCGCAGCACCTCGAGCCGGTGCGCGAGGCGCTGGCGCTCGGACTCTCGCCGAAGGAGCGCGAGGAAGTAGGCTCGCTCTTCCCATGCTGATCCTCACGGGCGAAGAGGTTGTGCGGCTCCTCGACATGCCCGGCTGCATGGTCGCGATGGAGGAAGCGCTCGTCACGCTCGCGCGCGGCGAGTTCCACCTACCGCTCCGCCCGATCGTCAGGCCGCCCGGCGAGTCGCACCTCCTCGGGCTGATGCCCACCTACCGCTCGGGCAAGCGCCCGCTGTATGCGTTGAAGACCGTCGCGGTCGTCCCGGACAATCCCGCGCGCGGCCTCGACCCGCATCAGGGCACGGTCACGCTCTACGACGGCACGACCGGCGAGGTGCTGGCGGTGATGAACGCGAGCCCGATCACGGCGATCCGCACGGCGGCGGTCTCGGGTGTCGCGACACGTGCGCTCGCGCGCGAGGACGCGCGCGTGCTCGCGGTCGTCGGCGCCGGACACCAGGCGAGGCCACACGTCGCCGCGATGCTGGAAGCACGGCCGTTCGAGGAGATCCGCATCTCGTCGCGTAACCGCGAGAGCGCAGAGCGGCTCGCGGCCGACTGGCCGTCTGCGCGCGCCGTCAAGAGCAATGAGGAGGCCGTCCGCGGCGCGGACGTGATCTGCACGGTCACGCAGTCCGCCGATCCGGTGCTGCGCGCGGAGTGGCTCGAGCCGGGTGCGCACATCAACGCCGTCGGCGCCTGCTTTCCGCACACTCGCGAGCTCGACACGGAGACGGTGGTGCGCTCGTCGTTCTTCACCGACCGGCGCGAATCGTGCGAGAACGAGGCCGGCGACTACGTCATCCCGCTGAACGAGGGCGCGATCGCGGAGGGCCACATCAAGGCTGAGCTCGGCGAGGTGCTGGCCGGGACCGCCCACGGCCGGACGTCGCCGGAGGAGATCACCGTGTTCGAGTCGCTCGGGCTCGCCGTCGAGGACCTCGCCGCCGCGGAGTACCTCGTGCGCCGCGCCGGGGAGACGGGAACCGGGACGACGGTCGAGTTTTGATCCCGCTCGCAGAGATCGAACGCGCGCGCGAGCGGATCGCGGGGGCGGCGGTGCGGACGCCGCTCGTCCGATTGCCCGACAGCGACATCTGGCTGAAGCTCGAGAACCTGCAGCCGGTCGCCTCCTTCAAGATCCGCGGCGCGACGAACGCGATCCGGGCCGCCTCGCCGAAGGAGCTGGCCGACGGAGTCGTGACCGCGAGCGCGGGCAACATGGCGCAGGGCGTCGCCTGGGCCGCGCGCGAGGCCGGCGTGTCGGCGACGATCGTCTGCCCCGACCACGCGCCGCAGACGAAGCTGGATCGGATCGAGCGGCTGGGCGGTCGCGTGATCTCCGTGCCCTTCGACGAATGGTGGCGGACGATCGAGGAGTCGCGGTACGAGGGCGTCGACGGCCTGTTCGTGCACCCGATCGAGAACGAGCGCGTGATGGCCGGGAACGGGACGATCGGCCTCGAGCTGATCGAGGACCTCCCGAACGTCGACACGGTGATCGTCCCCTACGGCGGCGGTGGCCTGATCAGCGGGATCGCGAGCGCCGTCAAGCAGCTCCGGCCGGGCGTCCGCGTCTACGCGGCCGAGCCGGAGACCGCGGCGGCGGTGACGGCGGCCCTCGCTGCGGGCGGGCCCGCCGAAGTCGAGTACACACCGTCGTTCGTCGACGGCGCCGGCGCTCACAAGACGCTGCCGTCGATGTGGCCGCGCGTGCGAGAGCTCATCGACGGCGCGCACGTCGCGACGCTCGACGAGACGGCGGCTGCAGTCCGGCTCCTCGCCGAGCGCATGCGCGTGATCGCGGAGGGCGCCGGCGCGCTCGCGCTCGCCGCCGCGCTCTCGGGCCGCATCGGGGACGGAACGACCGTCTGCATCGTCTCCGGCGGCAACATCGACACGTGCGTGCTGACGCGGATCCTCGCGGGCGAGACACCGACGTAGGATTCGAGCGTGCTCCAGGTCGGCGGTCGGTTTCCGGTGGAACGTCTGACGGTGCAGCCGAACGGCCCCGCGGTGGTCTACTTCTACCCGGCGGCGATGACCCCCGGATGCACGATGGAGTCGAAGGGGTTCAGCGACCGGTACGACCGCTTCCGGGAGGCGGGGTACGAGGTGATCGGCGTCAGCGTCGACCCGGCCGAGAAGAACGAGGAGTTCCGAGCGACGTGCGATCTGGCCTTCCCGCTCGTCTCCGACGAGGACGCCGAGCTGACGACCGATATCGGCGTGCTGAAGGACTACGGCGAGTACGGCTGGCTCGCTCGGCGCGTGACGTTCCTGCTCGACGCAGACGGCGTCGTCGAGCGCATCTGGGACGTCGCCGACGCGGCCGCGCACCCGGACGAGGTGCTTGCCGCCGTGACGGAATGACGGTCGACCTCGTCCGCAGCTCGTACGAGGCGTTCAACCGGAACGACCTCGACGCCGCGCTCGCGATGATGGACGACGAGATCGAGTGGCACCAGGCGCAGGGCCTCCCGCACGGCGGCGTCTACCACGGGATGGCGGCAGTGCGCGCCGCGATCTTCGACCCGCTCGACGAGCAGTGGTGGGACGACTTCCGCGCCGACCCGGACGAGGTGATCGGCCTCGGCGACGACGTCGTCGTGCTCGGCCGCTACACGGCCGTCGGGAAGAAGACGCGGCTGCCGCTCGACATCCCCTTCGCGCATGTCTGGCGCTTCCGCGACGGCCGCGCGGTGCGCTTCCACCAATTCACGGACACGCGCGGCTGGGTCGAGGCGCTCGGGCAATGAGTCGCGGCTACGTCGTCGCGGCGGAGGAGGTCGCGCCGCGCGCGGAGAGCGGGACCGCGGAGTCGCGGGTGACGATCGACCGGAGCTGTGGGTGCGAGCAGCTCGAGCAGCGCGTGCTCCACTTCGCCCCCGGGCGGTCGGAGGAGCGGACGACCTGCGAGCGGCAGGAACTGCTGTACGTCGCCGCCGGCCGGGGCACGCTCGACGTCGGCGGCGAGAGCCATCCGCTCGCGCCCGACACCGGCGCCTTCCTCGTCCCCGGCGATACCTACACCGTCGAGAACGAGGGCCCGAACGACCTCGTCCTCGTCGCGGTCTCGGCCCCCTGCGAGGGGCAGGAGCGCTTGCAGGTGACCGTGCGCTACGCCAATCGCGAGCCGCTGCCGGCGACGCCGACCCGCGAGTTCCGCTTCCTCGTCAACGAGGACGCCGGCTGCCTCGACGTCACGCAGTTCGTCGGCACGATCCCGCCGGGTCGGGCGCCGCTGCACAGCCACCATTACGACGAGGTCGTCTACGTCGTCGAGGGCGAGGGCGTCCTCCACCTCGGCGGAGAGGACACGCCGATCCGTCCCGGCTCGTGCATCCACTTGCCTCCGCTGCAGGAGCATTGCCTCGAGAACACAGGCCCGACGCCGATGCGCGTGCTCGGTGTGTTCCACCCGTCGGGGAGCCCCGCGGCGAAGGCGTACGAGGCTAACGAATAGCCCCCCTTGGCGTCCTAGCTTCGAGGGATTAGCATCCCTCAACCCCCATCGCAAGGAGACGGTATGCGGAGACTCAGGATCGTTCTACCTCTGGCGGCTGCCGCGCTGACGCTTGCAGTCGTCACGGCCGCGTCCGCGCGGCCGGAGCGGACGGCGTCCTCGGCGTCGTCGTCCCGGATCACCTGCAGCGCCCCGTTCAAGATCGGCTTCGTCACCCCCGTGACCGGCGGAGCCGCGTTCCTCGGGAACGAGCAACTGAGCTGGGCGAAGTACGCGCTGAAGACGCTCGCTCCGAAGGTCGGCCTCCGGGCCTCGATCGTCGTCGGCGACACGCCGGTCGAGGCGGGCCCTGCGCCCGCCCAGACGCTGGCGCAGAAGTTCATCGCCGACCCGAAGGTGATCGCCGTCCTCGGGCCGTCGACCTCGGGCGCGGTCGCCGCGTCGAGCACGGCCTACTTCCAGGCGGGCATGGCGCACGTCTCGCCCTCGGCGACGCGGACGTCCCTGACCAAGGGCGCGGAGCTCGAGGCGACGCCGGCGTTCTTCCGCGTCGTTCCGGGCGACTACATCCAGGGGCCGACCGACGCGAACTTCATGCTCAACAGGCTGAAGGTGAAGAAGGTCGTCGTCCTCGACTTCCAGGAGCCCTACTCGCTCGGGCTCGCCGACATAACCGAGAAGACCCTGAAAGCGAAGGGCGTCTCGGTCATTCGCCTGTCGGCCCCGAACACGACGACGGACTACTCGTCGTACGTGACCCGCGTCCCGGGTGACGCGGACATCGTGTTCTTCCCGACGCAGAAGCCGGGCGACGCGCAGACCTTCGCGAGGCAGCTCGTCGAGCAGGGCAAGAAGGCGAAGGTGTTCGGCGCCGACGGCTCGAACGACCCGGCGCACTTCAACGTGGCGGGATCGTACGTCTCGAACTTCGCACCGGACATCACCGCCATCCCCGCCGACCGGGCGCTCGTCGCCGGCTGGAAGAAGGACAACCCCGGGAAGACCGTCGGCTCGTTCGGGCCGCCGACCTACGGGGCGGTCCAGGTCATCCTGAACGCGGTCAAGCTCGCCTGCAACAAGTACCACGGCGTGCTCCCGAACCGGCGTGCGATCGTGCGCAGCGTCAAGCAGGTCCGGATCCCGAACTGGATCCTCGGCGGAACGTTCCGCTGGTCGACGAAGTCGAACGACCCGCTGAACAAGCCGTGGTACATCTTCCAGATCCAGTCGAACGGCACCTACAAGCTCGTCAGCTAGGACAAGACGTGATCGACACGTGCGGCCCGGATAGTCCGGGCCGCACGTGTCTGAGAGGATCAACCGTCCGATGGACAAGTTCGTCGCGCTGACCGTTGACGGCCTGACACTCGGGAGCGTGTACGCGCTGATCGCGCTCGGCTACACGCTGGTCTACGGCGTCCTCAAGCTCCTCAACTTCGCCCACGGCGACGTGTTCATGGTCGGCTCGTACATCGGGTTCGGGATCCTCAACCTGCTCGGCGGCGCGAGCGACCTCGTCGTCCCCCTCTGGTCAGCGCTCGTCCTGACGACGCTCGCGGCGATGGCCGGCTGCGCGTTGCTCGGCGTCGCGATCGAGCGCTTCGCCTACCGGCCGCTCCGTGACGCGCCGCGAATCGCGCCGCTGATCAGCGCCCTCGGCGTCTCATTCTTCCTCGCCTACTCGATGCAGCTGCTCTTCGGCGCCCAGTACCGCGACTACAACCTCTTCGCCGTCCCGGGCAACCCGCTGTTCCTCAAGGGCTTCCATATCGGGACCGTCAACGTCTCGCTCGTCCGGATCATCATCGTCAGCGCGGCGTTCGCGCTGATGGTCGTGCTCTGGTTCCTCGTCAACAAGACGCGGACCGGGAAGGCGATGCGCGCGACGTCGTTCGACCGCGAGGCCGCGGCGATGATGGGCATCAACATCGACCGCGTGATCGTGTTCACGTTCGTCCTCGGCTCGGCGCTCGCCGGCGCGGCAGGAGTGCTGTTCGCGATCCGCGTCCCGACGCAGGTCTCGCTCGGCTTCATCGCCGGGCTGAAGGGTTTCACCGCCGCCGTGATCGGCGGCATCGGCTCGGTGCCGGGCGCAATGGTCGGCGGGCTGATCCTCGGCTTCGCGGAGTCGTACGCGGCGGGCTACATCGACGCGATCCACCTCGGTGGGCTGCACATCTGGCCCGAGGCGTCGGGGACGCGCTGGACCGACCTCGTCATCTTCGTGATCCTGATCCTGTTCATGATCTTCCGGCCGCAGGGGCTCCTCGGCCGTCCGGACATCAAGAAGGTCTGAGTAGCCCGTGAGCGACTCGACGCCCGAATACCCGCCCGGCTCGGACGTCCCGGTCACCGCGCCGGCGATCGGCCACGACGAGTGGGTCGCGCGCCACGTCGAGCGGCGCCTCCCGCCGAGGCTCGGGGTCGTCGAGTCGCGCCTGCGGCTCGTTCCGTGGTGGGCCTGGCTCGTCCTCTTCCTCGGCGCCGCCTGCCTCCTGCCCGTGGTCTCGAGCAGCGGCTACGTGCGGCGCGTCGGCTTCGACACCGTCCTCTACATGCTGCTCGCCCTCGGGCTGAACGTCGTCGTCGGCTGGGGCGGACTGCTCGACCTCGGCTTCGTCGCGTTCTACGGCATCGGCGCCTACGCGTACGCGCTGCTCGACTCCGACCACTACGGGATCCACATGTGGTCGGTCCTCTCGATCCCGCTCGTCGTCCTGCTGGGGGGCGTGGCCGGCCTGCTGCTCGGGCTGCCCTCGCGACGACTCTCCGGCGACTACCTCGCGATCGTGACGCTGTTCTTCCTGCAGCTCTTCCAGACGCTCGCGACGAACGGCGACCAGTTCCTCTTCGGCGCCGGGAACGTCACCGGCGGCGCAAACGGGCTCCTCCGGGTCGACCCGCTCGACTTCTTCGGGAAGGAGCTCGCCGTCCAGCACCACGGCGTCTTCGCGGTCGGGTACTACTTCGTCGCGCTGGCGTTCTTCGCCGTCGTGTTCATCGCGCTGCGCTTCGTCAACCACTCCAGGACCGGCCGCGCGTGGCGTTCGCAGCGGGAGGACGCGCTCGCCGCGGAGGTGATGGGCATGCCGGTGAACTGGCTGAAGCTGATGAGCTTCGCCTTCGGCGCCGCGACCGCCGCGCTCACCGGGACGCTCTTCGCCTCGC
>JBKPSO010000131.1:0-24695 GCA_046735055.1 Actinomycetota bacterium | reverse complement strand
GAGAACGACCGCGACTGGATCGTCGCGGTGACGGCGCCAGAGCACGAAGAATCCGAGAGGGAGCGCCGCGAGGATGACCAGGACGGACCCGATACCGGCAAGGTGTTCCCAGGCGGGCGCGGTCTGACCTCCGGCAGCATGGAACAGCTGCCTGGACGGGGACTCGCCGGCGGCCGTCCGGAACGTCGCACGGACCGCCGCCGTCAACACCGGGGAGAGGTAGCCCGCCGTCTGGGTGGCGACGAGCATCAACCACGCTCCGGTGGCGACGATGGCGGCCGCTGCGAACGCCCACGGCCGGTGAGCGCGCACAGCTCGCCACGGCAGCGGCATCAGGCAGATCACGGCGAGCATCGCTACTAATCCGTATGAGGTCATGTGGTGGGTAACCACCACGCCCGAGATCGCAGCGAGCGCGACGACGGCCCATGCAACTTGCATCGAGCCCGTCGGGGGCCTCGCGCGCACCACGGCAAATACCGCCATTACGAGGAGCGGCAACGCAAGCGACTCGTACGAGAACTGCGCCGTGAAGAACAGATAGTGGGGACTCGCGGCGTAAAGGGCCGCCGAGAGGCCGGCGACGCGAGGCGACTGTGTGATCGCCTCGTAGAGAAGGTACAGCGCGAGCGTGAAAACGAGCCGCGCGAGACCGATGAGCATCAGACCGGCGACGAAGGTCGAGACGCCGGTAGTCGACGCGAGCGCAGCCGCGACCGACTCGAGCCCGGGATATGAGGACGTCACCGGGAGAATCGGATTCTCTCCGAACAGGTCATGGGTGCGGACGATCTGCAGCGCGTTGTACTGATGGATGAGCTCGTCGGCATAGGTGAAACCGAAAGGATCTCGCAGCACCTTGACGAGATAGAAGGCGGCGCCGAGCAGCAGGAGCAAAACGATGCGCTCGCTGCGGTGCGCTGCGGGCGACGCCAGCCGAAAGACGAAGGGGATGAAGATCACCAGCAGGCCCGGCCAAAACAGGGCCTCGCCGTACGACCGGCCGCTCCGCGAAAGTGCATCTGCTAGTGCGACGAGCAGGACACCGCTTGCGCTCGTCGCCAGCAGGACCGGTACGGCGCCGAGAGGCCTGTACCGCGAGCCGGACGACGCCGCTTCGCGCGACGAGTCAAGGTTGCGCTCGAGCGGCGGCGTCACCGTCGCGTTGACGGGTTCGATCGTCACCGTCCGGCCCGCGGCTCCGGGGGTCTATGCAGGGGTTGCTCGACGCTTAGTAGCAGCAACTGAGGACGTGCCATCGGCGGCGACGGCACGATACGCTGCTTCGAGGCGCGGAACAACGGCAGCCTCGGCAAACCGCTCCGCATCCGCACGTGCCGCGGCTGCGAGCCGCTCGCGCGTCTCGGGCTGCTCGAGCAGGGTCTGCAGGGCGCGCTGCAGTCCCTGGACATCGCCCGGACGGACGAGCACGGCCGTCTGCTCGTGCCGCAACAGCTCGGCGAGCCCGCCGATCTGCGAGGCTACGAGGGGGCGTCCGAGCGCCATCGCCTCGAGGGCGACCATGCCGAATGTTTCGGGCACGAGCGAGGGCACGATCGTCACGGTGCTCGTACGAATCGCCTGCAGCGCGACATCATGGCGCTGCGGACCGAGAACCCGCACGTCTGACCTCGGCGCACTGAGGCCGGCGGAGTAAGGCCGCCCGAGCACGACCAGCGGCGGGGGCTGCCGAAGCTGCGAATGTGCGTCGAGCAGGACGTCGATCCCCTTGTCGGGCGTCGCATCACCAACGTACAGCAAGAAATCATGAGGAAGCTCGACGTCGGGATCGGCGTTCGCTGCACGTCGGACGAGGTCGGTCGGGACGAAGTTCGGGATCACCTGGAACGGGACCCGAGGTGGGAGCTCCAGGCGGCTCGTGCGTGCAACCGTCTCGCTGACGGGCAGGAACATATCGACGGTCTTGCGGATAGCGCGGCTTCCCACGGTGTTGAGAGCGACCAGTCCGGCGCCGCGGAGCCGGCCGTGCTCATTCGCGGCGCAGTCGAGGCACTTCAGCGGGCCGGGTCCGGTACACGGAGCCCCGTGCCGGAAGAGCCGCCTGGTGGCACAGACGAGACTGTGGTCGTGGAGGCTGAGGAGAACCGGCGGTCCTCCGCGCCTGCGAACCGAAAGGTACGAGTGCACGAGCCAGTCGTGGCCGTGGACGACGTCCGGTCGCTCGCGCGCGACGATCCTGCGCAGCGCGAGCACCACCTCCGGATCCGGCACCGGGAGGGCGTGTGGCCTGTCGGGCTCGCGGTGGAGGCGCGGTACGCGCTGCGCGGAGCTTCGCAGCCGATAGACGCGCACGCCGTCCGCGTCCGCGACGCCTTCCGCGCCGGCGAGCGTCGCGACCACCACGTCATGCCCGCGCCGGACGAGGGCGCCGGCGATGTCTTCGACGACTCGCTCGATGCCGCCGACGACCGGCGCGTAGAACTGACTCAGCAGGAGGATCCGCATCACCGGGACCGCACGACGTCGCCGTAGAGACGGGCCAGCGCGGTCGCGGTCTCATCCCAATTCTGCAGTCTCAGCGGTCCTGGCGCCTCGGGGTGATCCAGTTGCTCGAGGACGGCCTCCGCCACAACTGCCGGCGTCGCGTCGAGGGCCACGCTGCGCGCGAGACCGGCGGCAGCTAAGTCACGCAAGCCGGGGCTGTCTGCGACGAGGACGGGACGCCCCAGAGAAGCAGCCTCGAGCACGGCGAGCGGCTGCGTCTCGAAATCGCTGAGGAGAACCACCAGCTGGGCCTCGCGCATCTGCCTCGCCATCGCGGCGCGGTCACCGCCCGGGATCGCGCTGATCTTGACTCGATCGCTGACCCCGAGCGATGCAGCAAGCCGGTGAAGATCGGGCTCGAAGGCACCGCTGCCGGTGATCCACAGCCTCGCGTCGGCCCGGCGGGCGAGAATCTGCGGCATCGCGCGGAGGATCCGGTGGTGCCCCTTGTAGCGCTCGAGTCGCCCGATCGAGATGATCAGCGAACCGTTGCGGCCATCGCGCGCAGCTCCCATCTCGCCGTCGTGCGCCGGCGCGCTTGCGTCCGGCGGCATCTCGACGCCGTTCGGAACGACTGCGAATCGCGCTCGGTCGAGACGGAGCTCGCGCACGTAACCGTCGACCTCCGCCGGCGTGAGCGCCACGAGGCGCGCCGCACGAGCGAGCAACGGCCGCAAGAGCATTCGCTGCAGCGGCCGTGCTCGATGGCGAATCCGGGAGGAGTGACCGCCGGCATGGAACGTGAGGACATAGGGGATCCTCGCACGTGCCGCGGCGAGCATTGCGAGCGGGGCGACGAAGGTGTGGTACGACTGGACGTGGACGAGGTCCCATGCGCCGCGCGCGACGACTCTGTACACCTCGGGAGCCAGCCGGAGGTCACTTCCGCGAGGCCATGCTCTGACGCGACGCACCTCGACCCCGTCGCGCCACTCGTAGGGAGCGAGCCGACCTGCAACGTCCGTGGTAAGCACCGTCACGCGGACACCCGCTGCCGCCAGCCGTGAGGTGACTTGCCGGACGTGCTCCTCGACCCCGCCCGTCTCCGGCAGGTACCGGGGCGTCACGGTCAGGACGCGAAGCGGCTTCGCGCCTTCCGGCTCGTACGATGTGGTGGTCATCGCCGCTCACCGACGTGGCTCGCGATCGCGCTCAATTGGCTCGATCGCGGCAACGCTCGCGACTCATCATGGCCGTCGCCGTCACTGCTCTTCTGCGAGAGGCAGCAGGTCGTTCGGCTGCCATCGCGCTCGCGTCCGATCGGCCGCCGTGCGCTCGCTGACGATCGTCTTCAGGACGCGCCAGCCGTCGGGAATCGTCCTCAGATGACCACGGCCGTGCCGTCGCTTGTACTCGAAGCTCGGCACCTCGGCGACCCGTAGACCTGCACGCAGGGCGCGGATGTTGATCAGGGTCTCGATCTCGAAACCGTCCGCGTCGAACGCGAGCGCCTCTGCGACATCGGCCCAGAACGCGACATAGCCGTAGCAGAGGTCCGAATACTGCGATCCGAAGAGGAGCCTGACCAGCCGCACAAGAGCCCAGTTACCGAGCTTCCGGTGCCGGGGCATATCGGCGGTGCCGCCACCCTGCAGAAACCGCGACCCCTTGACGACATCAGCTCCCGCAAGCAGCGCACCGACGAACATCGGGATCTCCCCCGGGTCGGTTGACCCGTCCGCGTCCAGCAGGATGACGATATCCCCGCGGCACGCGTTCACCCCGCTCCGCAGAGCGGCGCCCTTGCCCCGCGCCGTCTGCCGCACCAGCCGCACGTCCGGCCGCAGCGATCGCGCGACAGCCAGCGTGCCGTCGACGGAATCGCCGTCGACGAGGACCACTTCGTCGACCTCGGAAGGAATGTGCGGAAACACGAACGGCAGGTTCTCGGCCTCGTTGAGAGCCGGAATCACGACACTCACTTTCGGTAGCTGAGGCCGGTAGCGCCTCGGGCGCGCGCCTCCAGTCGTCCCGCCGTGCTCGGAATGCTGCACAGCCTCGATCAGCAGGGCGTCGGGCAATGAAGCCTTGACGCGTGGTGTCCCATTCTTGGGTCGCAGTTCCCCGCCCGAGACGCGACCCGTCTCCAAGTCCGTTTCTTGCCGCAGAATATCCATGTCCCTTCGGGCCGCAAACCGCGTAGGACGATCTGTTGGCGCGAGCCTGCCGGCGCGCACCTCTGATCGGAGCTGACTGTGTTTCTAAGCGCCCCCGCTCTCACCTTCGGAACAGGAACGCCGCCGCATAGCCCCTCCCCCACAGTCCGGAAACCCATACCCCCTCTCCCCGCCAACGAACTTACTTGAGTGTTGGTCAGACTTCGCCAAACAAACTTACTTGAGTATTGGTCAGACTGCGCGGTTTGTCAAGCCCCGCGAGACCACCAGACCTCTCGACAACTCCCGTGTGTTCGCTGAGGCGAGGTCGGTGCGCCCGCCGTTGCGCGGGCGCGGAAACGATCGTTCCTCCGGCCTGGGCAACGATGACGACGAGGTGAGCGCACCAGCCGGTGCACTCGCGGGGGATCGCGCAGGGGAACCTGCTCGGCGCCGAGATCCCCCGCGTGGACCTGCGTCTCGGCAGCGCAACCCCACTGAACGGCTGCGCTAGCTCGTTGCTCACCTTCTGATAGCGATCGCGAACGTGTTTGGCGAGTGCGGCAAAAGCCTGGGTCCTTCCCGAACAACGAAAAGAGCCTGGCATCCACTTAATCCGGAGGTCGCGGGTTCGAGTCCCGGCCGGCTCCGCCGAGGGTGCTCTGGTCCGAGGGCCGGCGTATCGCTTGAGGTCGTCGAGCGCATCCGCGGCGAGCACGCGAGGGGCAGCAGTCTCGGCGATATCGCGCGGGCTCAACACGGACCGCGTCAGAACCGCGCAAGGAGGCCGGCAGTCGTGGCCGTCGACGGTCCGCACCGTCCTCGCCCGACGGGTCGCCCACGACCGCTCAGCACCGCCCAGACATGGCCACGGAGCATCAGCCGTAAAGACGCCCGCGCATGCCAAGCCTCCGGTGGCTGAAGCCGAGCGGAACCTAGCGACGGATATGTGTTAGCGCAGGAATTGAACTCGGTCGATCAACGATAGATGGCGACCGCGTGGAACTCGCCATCGGGCCGACCGCTGACGCGCTCTTCATCGATCACGTAACGACCCCACACGGATTCGCGACACGACGTCGGCATGCAGGTCGGGGAAGCGGTCGAAGATTCGACTGTATTGCTCTCGCATCTGCTCCCGACCGCTCATTCCTCCACCATTCCGTCCGAGCTGCTCGTCAAGGTGCGGCGGTGCTCTTGGCGCCCGCTCGGGGACGGCCACGAACGCTTGCTCTCCGAGAGCCACGATGAGTCCCGCCGCCCTGAGCGGGCCGAGGGCCCTCGACCGGCATTAGGCGTAAGCCGCGTAGACGGCCAACGAATGAGCACCCGGCTCGGACCCGCGGCGCCAAGGCAAGTGTCGTCGATCAGGGAGGTGAGCGGGTGTTCTTCGTCGGGATCGATTGGGCGAGCAGGGCGCACGAGCCCTGCGTCGTCGACGAGCATGGTGCTGTAGTCGAGCAGTTCGGCTTCGGCCACAACGAGCGCGGGATCAGCAACGCTCTCGAGCGGCTGGCCAAGCTCGGCAGTCCCGGCGAGCTGCCGGAGGCGATCGAGCGGCCGGATGGGCCGCTCGTCGACCGGCTGCTCGAGGCCGGCCACCAGGTGGTGCCGATCCACGCCAACGCCTTCCACGCGGCACGGCCGCGCTGGGAAGGCGCGAGCAGCAAGTCCGATGTCGGTGATGCCTTCCGGCTCGCCGACCTGCTTCGCACCGATCGGCATCGCCTTCGACCGCTGCGCCCGCTCGATCACGCGACGCGCGAGCTGCAAGCGCTCGTCCGGCTGCGAGACGACCACGTGAAGGCGCGCGTCGCCGCAACGAACCAGCTCGCGGCGCTGCTCGGCCAGCACTGGCCCGGCGCCGCGGCGATCTTCGGCCGGCTGGACAGCGAGATCGCGCTCACCTTCCTCGAGCGCTACCCCACCCCGCAGAGCACGGCGCGGCTGGGAGAGGCACGCCTCGAAGCATTCCTGCGCCGCCACTCCTACTGCGGCCGTCGCAGCGCCGGGGAGCTGCTCGCCCGCCTGCGGCGTGCCCCACGGCCCGTACACGCCCTCGACCCGGAAATCGTCGCCGAGCTCGTCCTCGCGCAGGCACGCCTCGTCCGCACTCTGCTCAACACGATCGCAGACCTTGACCGCGCGATCGCCGCGACCCTCGCTCGACACACCAAGGCGCAGCTGCTGCGCCCGCTCCCCCGCGTCGGCACGATCAACCTCGGACAGCTCCTCGCCGAAGTCGGACCGCTGCTGGACCGCACCGCGAGCGCCGACGAAGCGGCGGCGCTCTGCGGCGCCGTCCCCGTGACCAAACGCAGCGGCCAGCAGCGGGCCGTGACCTTCCGCTACACCACCAACACGAAGGCGCGCAAGGCGCTCACTCTCTACGCCGACAACTCCCGTCGCGCTTCCCCCTGGGCCGAGCGCATCTACCGCGACGCCCGCGCTCGCGGCTGTCGACACGCCCACGCCGTACGCGTCCTCGCCCGCGCCTGGCTCCGCGTCATCTGGGCCTGCTGGCACACCGATACGCCCTACGACCCCGCCCGCCGACGCGGCCGCCAACGACACCTCGCACTCGAAACCTTGACTTAGGCGACTCATCACAGGGCTGCCATCAGCGTCTTCGATGACCACAGCCTCCGCGTAACAGGCGACGAACTCGTTGACGTCGTGCTCGTTGTACGCGCGTACCTGGCGGTCGACCGAGTCCTCCGGCACCTCGCTCATCGCGCGAATGTTCGCACGTGTCGCTAATCGAGAGGTGAGGGGCGAGGCTGGGTGACATTCGCGAGCACTCGCCCAGGCGATTTCGTTCTGCTTCGAGTGGCTCCGGCTAAGCAGACGACGTCGCGCGAACCTCCGATCGTCGCCGCATAAGTAGTAGGCGGAACGACGCAGTATCCGCGGGGAATACAACGCCCATTCGGTCGCGGTAGTACGCGAGGCGATCCACAAGCTCCGCCACGTGGAGGCCCTGACGTTCATAGAACCGGACGGCGCGATCGTTCCCCGCAACCACGAGCAGCATGTACTCCCGTTCCGGATCGGAGTCTCACGTGCAGCTCCTGGATCAACTGGGCGCCGACTCCGCCGCCGCGATGGCCCGAGCCGGAGCTAGATCGGCTTTATCTGGACAGCGCGCTCAGAGTCGGCGAGCCTCTTCAGCTGGCCGAGCGCTTACTGGCGAGCGGGGTCTACCCGGGGTCTACGCGCTTGTCGTTTGGGGTCTTCGGCCGCCGTCGCGGCCGAGCACGTTCCTTGGATTCATGCGGCTTGGCGCGACTCTCGGCGACCTGCGGCGACACCTGATCAACGCTCGTATGAAGGGTCCCCGGTTCGAGTCCGGGCGTCGGCTTCTCATAACGTGGCCGTTTTCGGCCCTACTAGCGCAGGCGAGCGCCGCGGTCCCTGTCGCGGGTACCCGGTACTCGGCTGGGTGACGCCGTCGTATCCCTTCCTTGCGCCGCACACGCGCGATCACGGATGATCGTTGCCTAGATGCGGCCCGAGAGTCGCGGGCGCGCGGAAAGGAGTGGCGATGGGGGGATTCGGCGTGTCTCAGAGACGGACGCTATTGGCGCCTGACAGGGGGTGGAAGTGATGACCGGGTTCGTGAGTGTTTTCCGAGCCATTGTCGTGCTCGTGACGGTCGCCGTCATCGCGGCCTCGAGCGCTGCGGCTGCGGGTGAGTCGCAGAAGGGCTCGCGGTCGACGCAAGTCGTCGGCTATTTCACCGAGTGGGGGATCTACGGTCGCCAGTACAGGGTGAAGGACGTGGAGACGAGCGGTTCCGCGGCCAGGCTCGACGTCCTCGATTACGCGTTCGGGAACGTGGCCCCCGATGCCGACGGCAACGTCGTCTGCCAGCTCGCCGACCCGTGGGCCGACTACCAGACACCGTGGCCCGCCGACCAGTCGGTGACCGGCGAGGAGGTGACCTGGCCTCGGCCGATTCTGGGCAACTTCCAGCAGCTCCAGGCGCTGAAGACGCTGCACCCGAGCCTGAAGGTGGTGATCTCGCTCGGCGGATGGACGCAATCGAAGTACTTCTCCGACGCGGCGTTCACCGCAGCATCACGGCAAAAGTTCGTCTCTTCCTGCATCGATCTCTTCATCAAAGGCAATCTGCCGGATCCAGGTTGGGGCGGGATGGGCGGCCCGGGGGCCGCTGCCGGCGTCTTCGACGGTATCGATCTCGACTGGGAGTGGCCGGGATCGGAAGGGAACGCGGGCAACATCATCCGGCCCGAGGACAAGCAGAACTTCACCAAGCTCGTCGCGGAGTTCCGGGATCAACTCGACGCCTACGGTGAGACGACGGACAAGCACTACCTGCTGACGTCGTTCCTGCCGGCGGCACCTGCGAAGATCGACGCCGGCTTCGAGGTCGGCACGATCTTCTCCTCGCTCGATTTCGGAACGGTTCAGGGCTACGACCTGCACGGGGCGTGGGAGTCGACAACGAACCACCAATCGAACCTGTACACGTCCAAGGATGACCCCGCCATGCCGAGCTTCTCGGTCGACGACACGGTGCATGCGTACCTCGACCGTGGCGCACCCGCGGAGAAGCTCGTGATCGGCGTGCCGTTCTACTCGCGGGGCTGGACCGGCGTCGCGGCGAGGAACAACGGCCTGTACCAGCCTTCCTCGGGGCCGGCTCCCGGAGTCTGGGAGAGCGGCGTCAACGACTACGAGGTGACGAAAGGTCTGCTTGGCAGCGGCTTCACCCGCTACTGGGACGGCAAGGCGTTCGCTGCCTGGCTGTTCGACGGGACGACCTTCTGGACATTCGACGATCCCATCGTGCTGACGCTCAAGGCGCACTACGTGCTCAAGAACGATCTCGGCGGGATCATGTTCTGGGAGCTCAGCGGCGACACGCCAGACGGTGAGCTGGTCGAGGCTCTCGCCGAGGGCCTGTCGCATGGAGTGCGACGCTGATGAGTCGAGAAGCGTGATCGACGGTGGGTCAATGGGGCCCGGCTCGAAGCCGTACACGGCCTCCATCGATCGGCCCGCGTCTCCGGGCGCGGGCCGATCAGGTGAGGAAGACGATCGCGATTGCCGCCGGGAGCACGAACCACGTCAGCGTCGTCACCAGTATCGCGACGACTGCGAACTTCCGGCTCTGGTCGCGGGGCGGGTTCCCGGCGAAGCCGATCGCGTTCCAGAGCGCCTGTAGGGGCGCTCGCGTCGCAAGCTGGATCCGCCTGCTGGCCATCGCCGCGCCGCGGAGGACGACCGCCGAGACCAGGAGTACGACGAGCGCTCCGACGACGGCGACGAGGATCGACGCCCACCACTGGCTGAGGCTGAGGCCCTGTACCAGGCGCACGAGCGCGAGCACGATCGGGACGAGGACGCCGCCGACGACGAACGAGGGCAGCCCGAGCTCGCGGCGCTCGAAGACGACGATCAGCCCCTCCGCCTCGATGCGGGCGCGGCGGAGCATGAGCCTCTCGGGCATCCCCACGGGGGACTGGATCGCGCGGAGCCAGTAGAGGTTCCGCATGTCGGTCGAGACGCGCCGGAGGTAGGAGACGACGACGTAACGGGCGACGAGCTCGACGACGAAGCGCCCGAAGAACTTCGGTCTCAGCCAGCGAGGAATGGCCGCGGAGCGGTAGCCGTGGCGGCCGAGCGTCTCGAGGGCGGCGGCGACGCGACGGTGGGCGGTCGGAAACTCGTCGGGCTTCGCCAGCGGGGTCTTCCGCGCCAGCTCCGCGAGCATCTCTCGCTCCTGCGGCCCGTGCAGGTCGAGCGAGTCGAGGAAGCGTGCGACCTCGGCGTCGCCCTCGTCGACGAGCTGGATCCGGTCGAGCCAGTCGTCGACCTCGTCGAAGACCGACTTGGCCATCGACCGAGTCTAAAAGCGAGTGCCTTGAGCCGCGCTGCCGATCAGTACGCTACGCCGCGTGATTCCGCGTGCCGCCGCGGTTCTCGTCTTCGCCTTGCTGGTGTCCACGTCTCTTGCCTCGGCGCAGCAGGCGATCCGCATCGCCCCGGCCTACATCGCCGGGATCCACCTCGGGATGACCCAGGCGAAGGCGAACGCGCTTCTGGCGAAGCCCGTGCGGCTCGACCGGCTCGAGGAGGGTTACCAGCGGCTCGTCTCCGGAAAGCAGAAGGTCGAGGTCTACTTCCAGAAGGGAACCCCCGGGGTCGTCACCGTCACGACGTGGAACCGGGCGCTGAAGACCGACAAGCAGATCGGCCCGTGCTCGAGCGTTGCGGCGTTGAAGCGCGCGTACGGCGCGAAGCTGAAGCCCTTTCGCCAGGGCGGGAGGATCGTCGCCTACCGGCTCGGCAACCTGATCTTCACGACCGAGGGCGGGCGGCGCGTCGGCGTCGTCGGGCTCGGGCGAAGTGTGCCCTCCGTCTACGTCGCGCTCAACGCGCCCGAGTGCCGCTAGCCGGCTGCGGCTAAGGAACGAGGACCGCCGCGCCGCGGATCCGGCCGGCGCGGTGGCGGGCGAGCGCCTCGTCGGCGGCGGCGAGCGGGAAGGTCTCGACGTGCGTGCGGACGGGCACCTCGGGCGCGAGCGCGAGGAACTCCTCGCCGTCCAACCGGGTCAGGTTCGCGACCGACCGGATCTGGCGCTCCTCCCAGAGCAGCTCGTAAGGGAACGAGGGGATGTCGCTCATGTGGATCCCGGCGCAGACCACGACGCCGCCCTTGGCGAGCGCGGCGAGCGCGGTGGGGACGAGCTCGCCTGCCGGGGCGAACAGGATCGCGGCGTCGAGTTCCTCCGGCGGCCGCTCGTCCGCGCCGCCGGCCCACTCGGCGCCGAGCTCCCTGGCGAACGCCTGGCCCTCCAGGTCGTCCGGCCTCGTGAATGCGAAGACCCGCCGGCCCTGGTGGCGCGCGACCTGGGCGACGATATGCGCCGAGGCGCCGAACCCGTACAGGCCGAGCCGCTCGGCGTCGCCGGCGAGGCGGAGCGAGCGGTAGCCGATCAGGCCGGCGCAGAGGAGCGGCGCCGCCTGCTCGTTCGTGTAGCCGTCGGGGATCGGGAAGCAGTACCGCTCGTCGGCGACGATCCGCTCGGCGTAGCCGCCGTCGAGGTCGTAGCCCGTGAAGCGCGCCCGGTCGCAGAGGTTCTCGCGGCCGGTGCGGCAGTAGCGACACGTGCCGTCTGTCCAGCCGAGCCAGGGAACGCCGAGCCGGCGGCCGTCCTCGGCGAGCCCGACGATCTGGTGACCGAGGACGAGCGGCAGCTTGGGGTTGGGCAAATCGCCGTCGACCACGTGCACGTCGGTGCGGCAGACCGCGCAGGCACGCACCTCGAGCAGCACCTGGCCGGACTCCGCCTCCGGCTCGGGCAGCTCGGCCTCGCGCAGCGGTCGCCCGGGCGCGTCCAGGACCATCGCTCTCATGTGGATGAACCGTCACACATTCGGCACACCTCAGTGCCAGGCACTGGTTGTGGAAAAGTTGCCTATGACGCGAGCGCGGCGTCCACCGAATCGTGGACGTGGAAGTGATCGATCAGCCCGGCGACCTCGAGCGCGCGACGAACGTCAGGACCGGGGGCGGCGAGGACCAACCGCGCGCTCGCGAGGCGCTTGCGCGCCTCGATCAGCGTGCCGAGCGCGGTCGAGTCGACGAAGTCGACCGCGCCGAGGTCGACCACGACCCGATCCGGCTCGGATTCCGCGACCTCCGCAAGGGCGGCACCGACGTCGGCGGCGTTGTAGAGGTCGATCTCGCCGGCGAGGTGCACGACGACAGCGCCGTTGCGGCGCTCGATGCCCCCGACCGGCAGGCGGCGGAGCGCGTCGGATTCCCCCCTGCTCACCGGGGCCAGCTTAGACAAGCCCGGTTTGACGCGGCAAGGGAGGCTCCGCAATCGTAGGACACGTGGATCCCACCGAGGTCGCCGCCCGCGCGAGCACCGAGAACTTCCCGGTCGCCTCGTTCCTCTTCCCCCGCGGGCTGCGGCCCCACCTGCGCGCCGTCTACGGGTTCGCGCGCCTGGTCGACATCCTCGGCGACGAGGCCGAGGGCGACCGTCTCGCTCTGCTCGACGAGCTCGAGCAGGAGGTGAAGGCCTGCTACACGGGCGAGCCCCAGGAGGTCACGCGCGGCCGGGCTTTGCCTGGTCGCGCTGCGGACCAACCCAGCTGGCCGGTCATCCAGCAGCTGCAGCCTACGATCCGCGAGTTCGACCTGCCGCGAGAGCCGTTCCTGCGGTTGATCGAGGCCAACCGGATGGACCAGCGGATCTCGGAGTACGAGACCTGGGACGACCTCAAGGGTTACTGCGCGCACTCGGCCGACCCGGTCGGCCGGCTCGTGCTCGGAGTCCTCCGGCTGGCGGACGACGCCGAGCTGCTCGCAGCCTCCGACCACGTCTGCACCGGCCTCCAGCTCGTCAACTTCCTCCAGGACGTCCCGCGCGACCTCGCGCTCGGTCGGATCTACCTGCCCGCGGAGGAGCGCCGTCACTTCGAGGTGACCGCGCTCGACTGCCCGAATGAGCCGCTGACTGCGCTGCTGCGCTTCGAGGCGGCGCGGGCGCGCGACCTGCTCGGTGCGGGGCGGATCCTGCGGGAGCGGATCGGCGGCCGGATCGGTCGCGCCGTCGGGCTGTTCGCCCGCGGCGGGCTGGCCGCGCTGGACACGCTGGAGGCAGCTGGGTGGGACATCTTCACGCACCGGCCGCGACCCTCGCGGCTCCGGCTCGCACGGGAGGCGCTCCGCGCGTGAACGTGGAGCGGGCCTACGCCGAGGTCGAGCGGATCACGCGCCGGCGGGCCCGCAACTTCGCCTTCGGGATCATGGTGCTGCCCAAGCCGAAGCGGCGGGCGATCGCGGCGATCTACGCGTTCGCCCGCGAGGTCGACGACATCGCCGACGGCGAGGCGCCGCCGGAGGAGAAGCGCGCGCGCCTCGAGGAGTTACACCGCCGTCTCGACGAGCCGCCGCCCGACGACGCGATGTGGGTCGCTCTTGCCGACGCCCGGGCGCGATTTCCGATCTCGGCTCAGGCGCTGCACGACTTCGTCGACGGCGGCCTTATCGACCTCGACCGCCAGCGGTACGACACCTTCGACGAGCTCCGGGATTACTGCGCGCACGTCGCGGGCGCGGTCGGGGTCGCCTGCATCGGCGTCTACGGTGCCGACCAGCCCCAGGCCGCGGAGACGCTGGGAATCGCGCTCCAACTGATCAACGTGATGCGGGACGTCCGCGAGGACTGGGAGCTCGGGCGTGTCTACCTGCCGCAGGACGAGCTCGCCGCCCACGGCGTCACCGAGGACGACATCGCCGCCGGCCGGGTCACGACGGCCTGGCAGTCGCTGATGGCCTACCAGGGTGCGCGGGCACGCGCGTACCTCGGCGACGGGCTGACGCTGCTCCGCTCGCTCGACCGGCGGAGCGCGGCCTGTGTCGGCACGTTCGCCGGGCTCTACCGGGCGACGTTGGAGCGGATCGAGGCGAGCGGCTACGACGTCTTCGACGGCCCGCCGCAGCTGTCGCTGCCGGCGAAGCTGCGGATCGTCGCCGGCAGCTTCCTGTGAGCGGCCTTGACCAGTTCGGACATGTCAGGGGCCTGACCCCGGACATGTCCCAATGCGGCGAAAAACTGTGACAACAGCGTGACGATCTCTGCACACCGCAAGCGCCTCGCCGTGATCGGTGGCGGCCTTGCCGGGCTCTCCGCCGCGCTCGAGCTCGTCGATGCCGGGCACGAGGTCGTCCTCCACGAGGCGCGGCCGACGCTCGGCGGCGCGGTACAGACGCTGCCGGAGCGCGAGGGTGACCCGCCGCCCCCGCCGGACAACGGCCAGCACATCGCCTTGGGCTGCTTCACGGCGTACCGCCGGTTCCTCCGGCGCGTGGGCAAGGAGGGTGCCCTGCGCCGCGAGCCGCTCCGCCTCCCGGTGATCGACGAGCGCGGCCGCGTGGCGACGATCGGGCCCGGTCTGCGCCTGCTCGGCTACTCACACCTGCCGTTCGGCTCGCGTGTCCGGATCGCACGTGCCGCGTTCCGCCAGAGGGGTCAGACCCCTTCGTCGGTTACGGACCTGACGTTCGCGGACGTGCTGGATGCGCGACCGGAGGAGATCGACCGCTTCTGGGACGTCTTCATCCGGCCCGCCCTCAACCTGCCGACGCGCGAGGCGGGCGCGGACTACGGCGTGTTCACTGTCCAGACGGCGTTCTTCGGCGGCCGCGGCGCGAGTGATCTGCTGCTCCCGGCGGAGCCGCTCGGCGAGATGCACGGCGCCGCCGCGGGGCGCGCGCTCGGCGAGGCGGTCCGGCTCGAGTCGCGCGTCGAATCGCTCGACGACCTCGACGCCGACGCGATCGTCGTCGCCGTGCCGCCGCCGGAGGCAGCGCGCCTCCTCGACCAGGAGCCGCCGGCGCTCGAGGACTCCCCGATCGTCAGCGTCCACCTCCTCTTCGACCGGCCGCTGCTCCGCCACCGGCTCGCGGCATTGCTCGACTCGCCGGCGCACTGGGTCTTCGACCGCGGTGCGATCACCGGCTACGAGCCGGATCACGGCCAGTACCTGACCGTCGTCTCGAGCGGCGTCCCGGACCTGCTCGAGGTGCGCGGCAGGAGCCTCGTCGAGACGATGGCCGACGCGCTCCGCGAGCGGCTCGGTGACGCGGAGCTCCGGTGGTCGCGCGTCAGTCGCGAGCCGCGCGCGACTTTCGCCGCCCGCCCAGGGACGCGTAGGCTTCGGTGGCCGATGACGACCCCCCGGCCGAACGTCTACCTCGCCGGCGCCTGGACCGCCTCCGACTGGCCGGCGACGATGGAGGCCGCCGTGCGGAGCGGCGTCGCTGCCGCAGAGGCCGTTACGAGATGACGGCCGTCCAGGAGCTCACCCGCCTCGACCAGGCCGTCGACAAGGCCACGAGCCGCCTGCTCGAGCTGCAGCACCCGGACGGCTGGTGGGTGGGCGAGCTGGAGTCGAACGCGACGATGATCGCCGAACACCTCTTCTGGCTACACGTGCTCGGCCTGCGCGACCCCGAGACCGACCGGCGGCTCGCGAACGATATCCTCGCCCGCCGCCGCGACGACGGCACCTGGTCGAACTGGTGGGAAGGGCCGGCCGACCTCTCGACGACGATCGAGTCGTACGTCGCGCTGAGGATGGTCGGCGTCGACGCGGGGGAGAAGACGCTCACCTACATCCAGGGGGCGGGCGGAATCGCGCGCAGTCGCGTGTTCACGAAATGCTTCATCGCCCTGCTCGGCCACTGGCCGTGGCAGCGGGTCGTCCCGATTCCGCCGGAGATGATCCTGCTCCCGCCGAGCGCGCCGTTCTCGATCTACAACTTCGCCTGCTGGGCCCGGCAGACGGTCGTGCCGCTCTCGGTCGTCTGGGCGCTGCGCCCGGTGCGCCCGGTCGACCTCGACCTACGCGAGATCGGCGCGCGGCCCGGCGAGTCCCGTCCGCCCGGCCGGCCGACCCCGTTGAGACGCCGCGCCGTCCAAGCCGCCGAGCGCTGGGTGAAGGAGCGCCAGGAGGCGGACGGCTCGTGGGGCGGCATCCAGCCGCCGTGGGTCTGGTCGATCGTCATGCTCGCCGCGCTCGGCCGGGGCTTCGAGGACGAGACCCTGCGCCGCGCCGTCGAGGGCTGGGGCGACTTCATGGTCGACGACGGCGACCGCCTCCGCCCCGAGGCCTGCCAGTCGCCGGTCTGGGACACGGGCCTGGGCGTGCTCGCACTCCGCGCCGCCGGCGTTCCGCCCGACCACCCGCAGCTCCGGAAAGCCGGCGAGTGGCTCCTGAACGAAGAGATCACCGTGAAGGGCGACTGGGCGATTCGCCGCCCGGGCCTCGCTCCCGGCGGCTGGGCCTTCGAGTTCGAGAACGACCTCTACCCCGACGTCGACGACACCGCCGTCGTCGCGCTCGCGCTTCGCGAGCTCGGGATGGGCGAGGACGCCGTCCGCCGCGGTCTGGACTGGATCGAGGGCATGCAGTCGGCGAACGGCGGCTGGGGAGCGTTCGACGCCGACAACTCGAGCTACTGGCTCTACAAGCTCCCGTTCTGCGACTTCGGCTACGTGATCGACCCGCCGAGCGAGGACGTCTCCGCGCACGCGCTCGAGGCGCTTGCCCCGGAACCTGGATACGCCGAGTCGATGGCCCGCGGCCTCGAGTACCTCGTTCGCGAGCAGCAGTGGGACGGCTCCTGGTGGGGCCGCTGGGGGGTAAACCACGTCTACGGAACCGGCGCCGTCCTCTCGGCGCTCGAGGCCTGCGGCTTCGAGCCCGCCCACCCGGTGATCCGCAAGGCGGTCGACTGGCTCGACTCCGTCCAGCAAGAAAACGGCGGCTTCGGGGAGGGCATCCGCTCCTATCATGAGACCGCCGTGCGCGGCCAGGGAACGCCGACGGCTTCACAAACGGCCTGGGCGTTACTAGGCTACACAGCGGCAGGTGAGGCCAGAGGACAGTCGGCGCGACGAGCAGCCGACTTCCTTTGTGCGGAGCAGGAGGCGAACGGCGACTTTACGGAGGAGCACTACACCGGCACGGGCTTCCCGACAGACTTCATGATTCGCTACCACCTCTACCGGCTCCACTTTCCACTCATGGCCCTCGGCCGCCTACGAGAAAGGTTGAACGGATGAAGTTTCCGCTGCGCTCGACGGTCCAGATCGGCCGCTACGTCGCCACCCAGAAGCGCAAGGGCGAGCTCTATCCGCTCGTGCTGATGCTCGAGCCGACGCTCGCCTGCAACCTCGCCTGCATCGGCTGCGGGAAGATCCGCGAGTACGAATCGAACAAGGCACGTCTCTCGGTCGACGAGTGCATCGACGCAGGCGTCCAGTGCCCCTCGCCCGTCGTCTCGATCTGCGGCGGCGAGCCCCTGATCTACAAGGGGATCGAAGACGTCGTCGCGGGGATGCTCGAGTTGCGGAAGAACATCGATCTCTGCACGAACGCCCTCAAGCTGACCGAGTACCTCGACGTCTTCAAGCCCGACCCGCGGCTCACCTTCGTCGTCCACCTCGACGGCATGCGCGAGATCCACGACTACGTCTGCGACTACCCCGGCCTCTGGGACGTCGCAGTCGAGGCGATCAAGCAGTCGCGCGAGGCCGGATTCCGCGTGACGACGAACACGACGATCTTCAAGGAGACCTCGGTCGAGGACGTGATCGAGATGATGGGCTACCTGACGAACGACGTCGGAATCGACGGGATGCTGATCGCGCCCGGCTACCAGTACTCGCAGATCGACCCGGCGCTGACGATGACGCGCGACGAGCACGAGGCGAAGTTCCGCGAGATCCGCGCGGCCGTCCGCAAGCACGGCTACCGCTGGCTGGCCAGCCCGATCTACCAGGACTTCCTGACCGGCGACCGGAAGCTCCCGTGCGCGCCGTGGGGCTCGATCACGCGCAACCCCTACGGCTGGAAGGGCCCTTGCTACCTGCTCACCGACGGCATCTTCCCGACCTACGAGGCGCTGCTCGAGAACATCGAGTGGGAGGCCTACGGCCCCGGCAACGATCCGCGCTGCGAGCACTGCGGGATCCACTCCGGGTTCGAGCCCTCGGCCGCCTACGAGGCCACGTCGAGCGTGAAGGAGACCGTGCGGAGCATGGCATGGACGCTGACCGGGTAGCAGCCTGCGCGACTGCAGCGGAGGCCCGCGCCGCGCGGCGGGCGGGCTTCCGCACGGCCGTCGTCGGGATCGGCGCCTCGCGCGGGGTCCCGGCCGGGCGGCTCGTCTCGTTCGGGGTCGCCGGCGGTCTCGACGGCCTCCAGGTCGGCACCGTGATCGACGCCACGCGCGTCGTCGCCGAGGACGGCACGGTGCTCTGGGAGGGCGAGGGACTCGGGATCGCGGGCGCACGCCGCGGGACGATCCTCGCGATCGATCGGATCGCGGACGACCCGGCGGAGCGCCGGAGGCTGCGTGCGCAGACGGGCGCCGACGCCGTCGACATGGAGAGCGGGATCCTCGCCGCCACCGGTCGTCTCGACGGCTGCGTGCGGGCGGTGTCGGACACGCTTGCACGTCCGCTCGGCCCGCTCGCCGAGGCGGTGACGCCGGCCGGCCGGCCGCGCCCGAGCGGGCTCGCGAAGGCGCTCGTCCGCGAGCCGGCAGCGACGGTCCGCGCCCTCGGCGACGTGCGCCTGGCTCTGCGGCGTCTCGGAGAGGTGCGCTAGTTGGGCAAGGTCCTGCTCGCGGCGCCACGCTCGTTCTGCGCCGGCGTCGACCGGGCGATCGAGATCGTCGAGCGGCTGCTGAAGCAGCACGGCCCGCCGATCTACGTCCGCCACCACATCGTCCACAACGACCACGTCGTGCGCCGCCTGGAGCGCCTCGGCGCGGTTTTCGTCGACGACGAGGAGGAGGCACCGCAGGGTGCGATCTGCGTCCTGTCCGCGCACGGGGTCGCTCCGTCCGTCCGTGAGAACTGCGAGCGGCGCGGGCTCCGCGTGGTCGACGCCGTCTGCCCGCTGGTCTCGAAGGTGCACGCCGAGGCGCGGCGTTACGCCGACAGCGGTCACCTCGTCGCGCTCGTCGGCCACCGGAACCACGTCGAGGTGATCGGGACGAAGGGCGAGCGGCCGGAAGAGATCGTCGTCGTCGAGTCGCCGGAGGAGGCGGCGGCGCTCGACACGAACGGGAAGCCGCTCGCCGTGATCAGCCAGACGACCCTCTCGCTCGACGATGTCGCCTCGACCGTCGAGGTGCTCCAGAGCCGGTTCGGCGACTTGCGCCGGCCCGGAGCGGACGACATCTGCTACGCGACCCAGAACCGGCAGGACGCGGTCAAGGAGATCGCCTCCATGGGCGCGACGCTCATCCTCGTGATCGGGTCGCCGACGAGCTCGAACGCGCAGCGGCTGGTCGAGGTCGCACAGGCAAGCGGCGCCCGGGCCACGCTGATCGACGACGAGGACGCGATCAGCGACCAGCTGCTCGAGGGCCACCGGATCGTCGGCCTGACCGCGGGGGCGTCCACTCCCGAGGAGCTCGTCCAGGCGTTGCTCGCCCGCCTGGCCGAGGAGGGCTACGACGAGCTCGAGGAGGTCACGGTCGCGCGCGAAGACGTCCACTTCCGGCTGCCGCGCGAGGTGGCCGCGCGATGACCAGCGTCGGCATCCCGCACAGCGTCGCCGCCGCACTGCCGACGCTCTCGGTCTTCGACATCACGAACGAGATCTCACGCGACGTCGCCTCCGCCCGGATCGACAACGGGATCGTCTACGTCACCGCCGCCGTGCCGAACTCGCTCGTGCGCGTGAGCGAACGCGAGTCGGGTTTCTTCTGTGACGTCGAGGCGCTGCTCGAGCGGCTCGTGCCGACGTCGATCGCCGACCGGCAGCGGACGCTGCTCGCGCTGCTCGGCCCCCGCACCGAGCAGATCCCCGTCGCGGAGAACCGGCCTTGCCTCGGCCAGTGGCAGCGCGTGCTGCTCTTCTGTCTCGACGGCGAGACCCACGCCGAGTACACGCTGACGCTGCTCGGGTGAGCCGCACGGGTCGACGCCGGGTCGGCGGACGTTCCTCGCGCTGAAATAAAACTTTCCCTCTCCGGCGTTATCATCTGCCAATGAGACGGGCGCGTCGGCATCAGCGCCTTCTTTCCACCCTCGCGTTTGGGCTGCTGGCGCTCGTCGCCGAGCTCCTGGGTCGTAGCCTCACGCACCGTGTCGACCTCGGCCGCCATGTTGCCTCGCCGAGCTACTCGGGGACGGACTACTACCCGATCCTGCTCGGGGTGGTGAAGGGCGGGATCGCGCTCCTCCTCGCCCGCCTGCTCTGGCGCGTGCTGAGGGCCCGCGCCGCCGAACGCACCGCACTGCGACTGCTGGGAGGGCGCGCGCGCCGTCCGCGGCTGCGCGTGAGGCTCTCGCCGCGGCTGACGCTCGGGTTCTTCGTCGTCACCGCGGTCATCTACCTCGTCCAGGCGGACGCCGAGGGGGCGGCGGCCGGCCGCTGGCCGCTCCTCTCGCCGTGGCTGCATTCGTCGGCGCTGCCTGCCTTCGCCGTCCTTGCGGTGCTCTGCGCGCTCGTCTGGGGCGCAGTGCGCGGGTGGCTCGCCGACTACGAGGAGTACGCCAGCGCCTCGGTCGCCCGCGCGCTCCGGCTGGCGGGCCGCGGAACGCTGCGGGTCGCTCGGCCGCACGACGTCCTCTCCGTTCCCCCGCGCCGGATCTTCGGGCTGGCCTTCGAGAGCCGCCCGCCGCCGCTCCCTGCCTGACCCGCGGCCGCGCCCTGACCCTGCGCGCCGGTTTCTCTTCAACTCTGCAGGGAGGCAGCTGTGAACACCCAATTTGCAACTTCGGAAATCCGGCAGGTACGAACCCGAGCATCGGCGCGTGCGCTCGCGGTGCTCGCGCTCGGGCCGCTGACGATGCTCGCCGGGATCGTCTGGGCGTTCGTCCAGCCCTGGCGCGTGACGCTGCTACATCCGCACGGCCAGGGCTTCTGGTGGCTCGCGGTCGAGCCGCCGCTGCTCGTCGTCGCGGCCGGCCTCGTGTTCGCGCTCCTGGCGCAGGGGATCGTCCGCGATCTCGAGGAGGTCGACCACTAGGTGCAGCCTCCGGCCGAGCACGTCCACTGGCTGTTCGCGACCGGCTTCCTGCTGCTCGGCCTGCTCCTCCTCGCCGAGGGGATCGTCGGCCGCGAGGTCTGGCGCCGCCGAACGTGGCGCGCCTACCTCTGGCCCTCGCTCTTCTTCGGGCTCGGGGTGCTGATGTGGCCGGTGATGGTCTTCTTCACGAACTCGGCGATCCACATGCTCGCGCACAGCTCCTGGGCGCAGGTGATGATGGCGGCGGGAGCAGCCGAGCTCGGTCTCGTCAGCGGGAAGCTGAAGAACGAGCTCTGGAAGCTCGCCGTGCCCGGCATGTTCGCGGTCTCGGGGGCCGCCTTCCTGATCCACGAGGCGAACCCGTGGTTCTTCTCCCGCTCCGCGTTCGTGCACCACGTGTGCGGTTGGACGCTGCTCGTCGGCGCCCTCTTCCCACTCGGTGCGGCGTTCAAGCCCCGCTCGTTCGTGTTCAACACGGGGTACGCGCTCGTGATCGTCGTGATCGCGGTCGTGCTCTACACCTCGCGGGACGTCTCGCCGATCTTCGGGCACCTCGATCCGAGCGCCGGGGTCGCGCATCGATGAGGCGCGCGGCTGCCGTCGCCGGGCTCGTCCTGCTCGCGTTTCCGGGATCAGCGTCGGCGCACGCCGCGCTCCTGCAGACCTCGCCGAAGGTCGGCCAGCGTCTCGCAACCTCGCCCCGCGTCGTTCGGCTGCAGTTCGACCAGAGCGTCCGCGCCCTGGCGAACGCGATCCAGGTCTTCGACGCCAAGGGGCGTCTCGTCTCCGGCGCCCCGCACACGCTGGCGGGCGACTCGCGGGTCGTGGTCGCGCCGCTGCGCCGGCTGCCGCGCGGGGGCTACACGATCCGCTGGGCGACGATCTCGAACGACAGCCACGTCGGGCGCGGCGTCTTCACGTTCGGGGTCCGCGCCGCCGCCCCGCCGATCAGCGAGGCCTTCGGCGCGTCCGGGCCGGGCACCTCCGAGCACGTCGTCCGCTGGCTCTACTTCATCTGTCTCGCCCTTCTCACCGGCGGCCTCGGCTTCCGGCTCCTCGTCCTGCGCGGTGACGCGACGGCGGAGGCCGAGCGGCGGTTCTACCGCGTGACCGGGATCGGAGTCGTCGCGGCGCTCCAGGTCGGGACGCTCGCGTTCCTGCTCCGGGCCGAGGACGCGCTCCAGCTCCCCTTCACCGCGTTCCTCTACGGCGACCTCTCGCCCTTTGCGCACGCGACCCGGTTCGGGCAGGCGTTCGTCGTGATGGAGCTCGGCTTCGCGCTCGTCGCGGCGCTGCTGTTCCTCGCCTGGCTGACGGGACGGCACTCGTTGCTCTGGGTGGCGTTCGTGCTCTCGCTCGGCCTCGGCTCCGGGCTTTCGCTCTCGAGCCACCAGTCGGACGACCGCGGCTGGCTGCCGTCCTTCGCCGACTGGGTGCACCTCTCGGCGGCGACGCTCTGGATCGGCGGGCTGCTCTCGCTGGCGCTCGTCGTCTGGAACGACCGCGCGCTGCGGCGGACGGCGTTCTGGCGCTTCTCGGAGATCGCCGGCCCCCTCGTCGCGCTCGTCGTCGCGGCCGGGGTCTACATGACCTTCAAGCGCTTCCCGGCGCTCGACGACCTCTGGTCGGTCGGGTACGGGCGCCTGCTGCTCGTCAAGCTCGGGCTCGTCGTGCTCGCGCTCTCATGGGGCGCGTTCCACCACCTCGTCGTTCGGCCGCGGCTCGATCGCCCCACTGTCGCGCGTGGGCTGCCGAAGAGCCTCGCCGGGGAGGCAACGGTCGCGGTCGCGATCCTGCTCCTGGCGGCGATCCTCGTCGACTCGAAGCCGCCCGCGAAGCCCGCCCCTGCGCCGACACAGGCACTCATCGTTCGCCGGTAGCCTCCGCCGGATGCGCTGGGCGATCTCCGGCGGGGCCGGCTTCCTCGGGCTGCACCTCGCGCGCCGGCTGCTCGCCGACGGGCACGAGGTGCGCACTCTCGACCTCGCGCCGCTCGACGACGCGGAGCTGGAGCGCGGGGTCGAGGAGTTGCGCGGGGACGTCCGCTCGGAGCGCGACGCCCGCGCTCTCGTCGAGGGCGCGCGGATCCTCGTGCACGCGGCTGCCGCGCTGCCGATCCAGGGCTCGCGCGAGTCGATCCGCTCGGTCAACGTCGACGGGACCTCAACGCTCCTCGCTGCGGCCGTGGAGGCTGGCGTCCGTCGAGTCGTGCTCGTCTCCTCGACCTCGGTCTACGGTGTGCCGAAGGTGCACCCGATCCACGAGAACGATCCGCTCGTCGGGGTCGGCGCCTACGGCGCGTCGAAGATCGCGGCCGAGCAGGTGACGCGCGACTTCGGCCGGCGCGGGCTCGACTTCGCGATCGTCCGGCCGAAGACGTTCATCGGTCCGGAGCGGCTCGGGGTCTTCGAGATTCTCTTCGACTGGATCCGCGAAGGACGCCGGATCTACACGCTCGGCGACGGCTCGAACCGCTACCAGCTGCTTGCGGTCGAGGACCTCGTCGACGCGATCGTGCTCGCGGCACGGCGGCGGGCGGCGGCCGGCGAGACGCTGAACGTGGGGGCGAAGGAGTTCGGAACCGTGCGCTCCGACCTGCAGGCGCTAATCGACCACGCCGACTCGGCTTCGCGCCTCAGGCCGGTGCCGGTCCGGCCGGCCGAGGTCGCGCTGCGGGCGCTGGAGCTCCTGCGCGTCTCACCGCTCGCCGAGTGGCACTACAAGACGGCGCACCGCGACTCGTTCGTCGCGATCGAGCGGGCCCAGGAGGTGCTCGGCTGGTTACCGCGGTTCTCGAATGCGGAGGCCCTCTGCCGCACCTATGACTGGTACCTCGAGCACCGCGATTCCCTCGCCGCCGCGGGCGTCACGCACCGCGTGCCGTGGAACCAGCAGGCGCTCGGGCTGCTGAAGCGCATCAGCTGAGCCCGCGACTTGTGAGTCAGCCTCGAGCAGCTAGCCGCCCGTGATCAGGCGCAGAACTCGGTCGCTACCGACAGGAACACCGCAACGCAGCGCTCCACGTCCGCGACCCAGACCCACTCGACCTGCGCGTGGGCGCCGTCGCCGCCCGGGCCGAAGAGGACGGTCGGGATCAGGAGCTCCGCGATCAGTGCGGAGTCGGCCCAGTAGCTCTGGCCGACGGGCTTGCCGGCGCCGGCGTACGAGGCGACGAGCCGGACGATTTCCTCGGTGACGCCGACCTCGAACGCGCGCCGCGCCGCGACCGTCCGCCAGGTGCCCTTGAAGTCGGGATCCCCGCGCTGGAGGCGGTCGAGCAGTTCCTGCAGCTCGTCCTCGACCTGGACGAGCGACTCGCCGGGGACCGTCCGGCGCTCGGCCTGGAGCACGCAGCGCTCCGGGTAGGTCGAGAAGCCCGAGCCGCCGGCGACGACGCCGGCGTGCAGCGAGCCGGCGCCGAGGAGGTCATGGGTGGGGCGCTCGCGAAGCGAGCGGTCGAGCGCTTCCAGCCCGACCAGAACGTGGCCCATCTTCGCGATCGCGTCGACGCCGAGGTCCGGGCGAGACCCGTGCGCCGCGCGCCCCTGCGTCTC
>JBKPSO010000130.1:0-2663 GCA_046735055.1 Actinomycetota bacterium | reverse complement strand
TTGCGGCCTGGCCCTCGACCAGAGCGATGGCGAGCGGGCGAACACGCTTCTCGGCCGCTGCGTACTGCCTTCCGCGGCGCACGAGGACGATGCGGCGGATCGCCAGCACGATCAGAAGCAGGAGCGCCACAGCGACGAAGGCGATCGCGACTACGAGCAGCGCGCCCAGCATCGGCGTCAGCGGCGACCGAGGATCGCCTGCACCCGCGCGCCAAGCTCCTGCGGGCTGAACGGCTTGCGGATGTAGTCGTCCGCCCCGGCGTCGAAGCCGCGCTGCACGTCGGCTTCCTGTGTCCGCGCGGTCAGCAGGATGATCGGAATCCTGGTGGTGGAGTCGTCCTCGCGTAGGCGACGCGTCACCTCGAAGCCGTCGATCTTCGGCATCATCACGTCGAGCACCGCGAGGTCCGGCCTCGCGGTTCGAGCGAGGTCGAGCGCCTCTTTGCCGTCGCGCGCCTGGAGCACCGTGTAGCCCGAGTGTTCGAGGCGAAACGCGATGAGCTCGAGGATGTCCTCGTCGTCGTCGGCGGCGAGCACGATGGGCTGCTCTCGCTCGACTGCGTCGTCCGTCATACGGTCACCCCCTCGGCCGCGTCGTCGACGGCTGCGTCCGGCTCGGTCTTCCTCGGCAGGTCGACCGCGACGTTCGTTCCGACACCAACCTGGCTGCGCACGGAGATTGTGCCACCGTGCGCCTCGACGATCGACCGCACGATCGAGAGCCCGAGACCCGTGCCCTTGATGTTCGCGGCCGTCGAGGCACGGAAGAAGCGTTCGAAGAGGTGCTCGCTCTCGTCCTCCGGAATGCCGACGCCGGTGTCCCTGACCTCCAGGTGCGCGGTTTCGTCCGAGGCCGAGACCGTGACGAACACGCTGCCTCCCGTCGGCGTGAACTTGATCGCGTTCGAGAGCAGGTTGTCGAGTACCTGGGCCAGCCGTGCGGAATCGGCATAGAGACGGACGGCGCCATCCACGTCGAGATGAACCTCGACCCCCTTGCCCTGTGCAGCGGGTCGGATGGATTGCGCCCGGTCCGCTACAAGCTCGCTGAGGTCGACCGACTCTCGCTCGAGCCGAAAGCGACCGCTGTCCACGCGCGACATGAACAGGATGTCGTCGATCAGGTCGTTGAGGCGATGGCAGTTGCGGTCGACGATCTCGAGAAAGCGTTGTTGCTGTCGGCTGAGATCCCCAGCCTCGCCCCCGAGCAGGATCTCCAGGTACCCGATCATCGACGTCAGAGGCGTCCGCAGCTCGTGGGAGACGCTGCTCACGAAGAGGTCCTTCATGTGGTCGAGCTCCTGGAGCTCCTCGTTCTGGCGCGCCAGCGTCCCGGCGGTCTCGCGCTCGATCTCGAGTAGGCGGTCACGCTCGAGCGCGAGTGAGAGCTGGGCTGCGACCGTCGCCAGCGATCCGGACACTTGGCGAACGTCGGCGGGCGGGCCGTCGACCACGAGCTCGGCCACGACCGCTCCACGCACCTCGACGGGGGCCGTGAAGGCGCCGGCATGATCCGCTCCATCGCCTCCACCCGCGGCGACGATCCGCGCATCGCCCTCTCCGACCAGATCGCGTGCGGTCCGGGCCGCGACCGCGAACAGCTGATCCTCCCCGTCGGTGCGGAGCAGCTCGGCGGCGTACCGGCTGAGGGTCGCCTCCCGCTCGGCGGCTTCCTCGATGGTCGTCGTCACGACGAAGCTCCGCATGACCACGAGGACCGCGAGAAGCACGGTCGTCACCAGCACGGCAGCGAGGTGAAGGCCGTCTCCGGAGGCGGCTTGAACCGCGAGCACGATCACCGGCACCGCGCAGACGCCCACGAGCACGACCAGACGCAGGATGCCGCCCATGGTGCTCCGTTCCGACTCCACGCCCCGGGTGAGAGCCGGCATGGACCGATGTAGCCCCGCGAGCCCGATCGTCACGACGCCCAACTGGAGCAACGTGTCCGTCACCCTGATGTTGGCAGTGTTGTCTGCTGCGTAGGCGAGGTCGCCGGCAAGAGTCAGGATCAACCCGACGAGCAGCAGGCGAAGAGCCGTCACGTTCCAGCGCCCGCCGAGCATCAGCCGTGCGGCGGCTGCGAGCAGGATCATGTCCCCCACCGGGTATGACGTCGATACGAGCGCCTCGGTCCAGTCGAGCCCCGAGAGGACGTATGGATTCACGACGTACACCCAGACGAGCAAGAACGCGCTGACGCCGACGATCGCCGAGTCGATCAGCTCACGCCGGTCGCGGAACGCGCTGCGCCGCCGAACCGCTAGCAGCAGGCCGACGGCCACACAGGGGTAACCGGCGAGATAGAACACATCGGCCAGAGATGTCGTCGGTGACCGGCCGGTCGCCTCGTACGCTCCCCACGTCAGGTCGCCTGCGAGGAAGAACAGCAAGCATGCGGCGATCAGCAGCCAAGCCCACGGAGCGTCCGGCCGATACAGGCGGACGCCGAGAACGATGGCGAGAACGGCTTCGACCCCCGTGGGCGGATAGAGCACGAGATCGCGCAGGACTACGTGCTCGACGGGGGTGACGGCGTACGCGATACAGAACGCGAGTCCGACGGCGAGCGCAGCCCACCAGAGCCGTGTCTCGCCCGTTCGGGCGGCCACGACCCCGCCTCGAGCCGAGAGACTGGGCGCTCGGGCCACCTACACATGATT
>JBKPSO010000129.1:0-17355 GCA_046735055.1 Actinomycetota bacterium | reverse complement strand
GACGGCCTTTCAGACTGCCGCCGAGGCTACGTGGCCACCGATCGCTCCCGCCAGCGGCTCTTCGAACGCGAGCGAGGCTCAGACCCAACCCACCGAACGCTAACGCCCCTCCGCTCGGCGGTCTGAGGCTCGCTCGCTAACGATAGGAGAGTTCGACGAAGCACGCACCGCTGCGGGTGCCGGTCGCCCGGGCGACACCCTCCCAGAAAGTGGGGACAATTCTGTTCCGGACGAGTTGGTCGCGCAGAAGGGCTCGCAGATCCTCGGAGAGCCCTAGTTTGGGCACACGGAGCTGCCAATCCAGCGGCCAGCGGTGTCCGGCCGCCTGGAGGACTCGTCGGCCTCGGCGGGCCTGGAAGTCGGTGATGGCGATCGTGCGGCCGCGTCTGGTTACGTAGGTGCCGTTCCTGAACCGCGTGAGCGGTCGGCCGGTGGTCCGGTCGCGGAACTGGTAGAGCATCAGTTCCGAGTCGTCATCGAAGCGGCAGGAGAACCAATCCCAGTTGAAGGCCCGAGGGTCGGCGCGGTAATCACCCCATTGGTGGTCCAACCAGCTCTCGCCGGTGAGTGTGATCTTTGTTCCGCCGTCGTGAAGCGTCCCCGCGGCGCGCATACGCGTGGCCGAGTAGTAGTGGGCGATCCCTGCAAGCGACTGCCGGATCAGCCCGGTTCCGCCCCCGTGGAGCGCGTACGCCTTGTCGGGACGCTGCCTGATTGAGACCGCGAAGCCGGAGCCGGATGCTGAGAACAGCCAGGCGTTCGTCGCAGGCTCGTACCGCAGCCGGGCATGGCTCAGTCTCACATCGAGCGATGATGGGCTGACTCTCGCGAAGGCGAGCTGCTCGCTGTGGCCGACAAGAGCGCCGCTCTCGAGGTTCCGGACCTGGGCGACCGGAACGATGGCGCCCTCGCTCGAGAACAGCGTGAAGAACACCGAGTATGGCGTGTTGGCTGCATCCCGCGCGAGCGCCGTGAAGTACCACCATTCGATCGATGCCCTCGGATGGCCGAAGTGGTCGCGGGGGAATCGCACTTGGGGCGCATCCGTCGCCGTCGCGGAGGCAGCACTCAACCCCACCGCCGCCGCGATCGTGGCAGCAAGTCGACCCACCACCAGAGCCTACCCCGGGCAAGGGTCTCGGCCAGGGATACCGCGAGTAGTGTTCGCGCGTCTACGGCCAGCGGCGCGGCAACTGCGGGTCTGGAAAGAAGCGGCCGAGCGGCTTCCGTATCCGACTGAGGAGTCGGTTGACTGCGGTCGCGACCGGCGTGAGCCGGAGCGCTTTCAGGATCCAAGCCAACCAGCGAGTGGCGGCGATGTACTCGAGCACGCGGATCGCTGCAGGACCATGCATCATCCGTACCCCGGTAGGCTCGATGAGCTGCCACGACTCGCTGACCTCCTGCTCCGGAATACGCGCGGCGTAGGGAGCGGCGTCGTCGTCGTCCCTGCTCAAGAGTGCGAGTCGTTCCCTGCGATCCAGCCGGGCGACGAGCCTCGCCGCCGCGCGACAGAACGGTCAACCCCCATCGAATAGCAGGAGCGGTCGCCGAGGCGGAGGAACATTCCCGAGCCATGTCGGATCGAACACGAAGCGATCCATACGACGGTTTCGGGTCTGCCGGGTCCGGCTCTGCACCGACCGACTACCCGGAGTTCTCGATCAGCTCGCGCAGCTTCTCGGCGAATCCCTGCGGATCCGACCCCCAACCGCCGTGGCCGCCGGGGAGGTACGTCACGGCGATTCCCAGGCGCTCGGCGAGTGCTACCGCTGCCCGACGGGCCGCCTGCTCACCCGAGGTCTCGCCCGCCGCACTGACGATCCGCGTCGAGACGTTCGAAAGCGCGTCGACATCGGGAACGTAGGCGCCGATCTGGCGGATCTCGTGGGCGATGAAGAGGTCGAAGTTGCCCGCCATCCGGCTCATCATCTCCTCGCCCTCGGGCGTCGGCTCGGCCTGCTGCATCTCCTCGCTGTACTTCGGGCCTCCTTCTTCGACCAGCGCGCCGAACTTGCCCATCGCGGGAAACACGCCCTCTCTCCGATACGTCTCGGAGATGTCCTCGAAGGCCGCACGAAAGCGCGCCGCATCGGGCAGGAGCTCGAAGACGGGTGGCTCGTGTGCGACGAGCGTGCGAACCAGATCAGGGTGGCGGGCGACGAGCTCGAGGCCGATCGTGCCGCCGCCGCTGTTCCCGTACACGTACGCCGGCTCGTCGCCGACGGCTTCCAGGATCGCTACCGCATCGTCGGCGTGGAGCGACACCGGGATGTCCTCGGGCTCACTCTCGAGCGCACTGCGTGAGTGGCCCCTGTGGTCGTAGCTGACGACCGTGTGCCGGTCGGCCAGCCGTCCGGCGAGATCGCTGAACATCCCTGCGTCGGTCGGCCCGCCGGTAATGAGGAGAAGAACAGGGCCCGAACCGCGGACCTCGACGTAGAGCGTTGCGCCGGGCACCTTGACCGACCTTGCTTCCAGCTGCTTCTGAGTCATGACCTCATATCTCCTTCGTGTCGAGTTGCTGTCCTACGAGAAGGCCTCGAGGGTGGTGAGGACGAGGCCCGGCAGTGTCTCGAGGTTGTAGCCGCCCTCGAGCACGGCCGCGACGTGCGGCGCGAGGCCCCGGCAGCGGCGTGCGAGCTCGCGGAACCCGGACGCGCTCACCTCCATCCAGGCGAGCGGGTCGTCGGCATGGGCGTCGAACCCGGCCGAGACGAGCAGCAGGTCGGGCTCGAACCCTCGCACCGCCGGTTCGACCGTATCCTCGAAAGCCTGCACGTACGCGTCGTCTCCGAGGCCGCCCGGGAGCGGGATGTTGACGGTCGTGTCGTTCTGCTCTTCGGGCCCGCCGGTGCCGGGGTAGAAGGGCCACTGGTGCAATGACACGTAGAGGACTGTCGGGTCGTCCCAGAAGATCGCCTGCGTGCCGTTGCCGTGGTGGACGTCCCAGTCGACGATCGCAACCCGCTCGAGGCCCTGCTCGGCCTGGGCCGCCCGCGCGGCGACCGCGACGTTGTTGAAGAGGCAGAAGCCCATGGCCCGCGCGGCGAGCGCGTGGTGGCCCGGCGGACGGACGAGCGCGAAGCCGCCCGTCGCCGCGGCCTGGATAGCCGCGCCCGCCGCGAGCAGCGCCGCCTCGTAGCTCGTCGCCGAGGCGGGCGTGTCGCCGTCGAGCCACGTGTCCTCCCTGACGGCGCGGATCCGAGCGAGGTGCTCGGGCGTGTGGCAGCGCTTGATCTGCGCGGGCGTCGCGGGGACCGCGTCCGTCCAGCGCTCGATCGCGCCCAGCAGCGCCTCGAGCCGGCGCGGGGTCTCCGGGTGGTGGCCGGTGGGATGCAGCCGCGCGAGGTCGGCGTGGCTGATGACCTCCAATCAGGCCCCGCGCGCCAGAGCATCCAGCCGCCCGGCGAGGTTGCCGAGCCCCCAGGTCTCGCAGAGGGAGGACGCCTCCGCCCACTTGGGTGTTTGGTCGGCTATGGAGGGGAGAGGGGCGGAGGCGTCTAGTTGCGCCATTCGCCGGAACAGGCGCAAATCCTCCTGCTCCGCCGCGAACCGTCCCACCTCGAGGGCGGCTTCCAGCGTCCCGTACTGGGCGAGGATCGAGGCCGCGGTCTTCGGCCCGACGCCCCGCGCACCCGGCAGCTTGTCGGATGGATCGCCGCGCAGCGCGATGAAGTCCGGCACCTGGGCGGGCTCGACGCCGTAGCGCTCTCGGACCTCCGCCGGCCCGATCCGCGCGAGCTCCGAGACGCCCTTGACCGGCTGCAGCACGGTCGTCCGGTCGCTGACGAGCTGGAAGGAGTCCCGGTCGGACGTGGCGACGAGGGTCAGGCCGCCGCGCGCCTCTTCCTGGGCGACGGCCGCGGCGAGGAAGTCGTCCGCCTCGTACCCGGGCTGCTTTGCGGCCGCGAACCCCATCGCCCGCACGAGCTCCGGCAGCAGGTCGAGCTGCTCGAGGAGCTCGGGATCGAAGACGCGGCCCGCCTGGTAGCCGGGGAAGGCCTCGCTGCGGTAAGTCGGCTCGCCGATGCAGTCCCAGCCCACGAGGACGGCCCGCGGCTCCTCCGACTGCCAGAGGCGCAACAGGAAGTTCGCAAAGCCGACGAGCGCGCCGGACGGGAGGCCTGTCGCGCTGCGCATCGACTTCGGCAGCGCGTGGTAGGCCCGGTGGGCGAGCGAGTCGCCGTCGACGACGAGTAGAGGCCTCGTGGTCACAGCGCGGAGTAGAGAGCGGTGATCGACGCCATCAGTCGCTCGGTCGCTTGCTGATTGGCCTGGACGTGCGGGAGGTCTGCGAGGTCGTCCACCGGCACCGGGTCGCCGTACGCGACGCGGAGTCTCTGGAGCCGCGCCAACCGGTCCGTGCCCTTGATCGCCGCCGGTACGAGCGGCACGCCCGCGGTGAGCGCGATGCGAGCGGATCCGGTCCGCGGCCTGGGCTGGAAGCGCTTCCGGAGGCCCTTCGAGTGCCGTGTTCCTTCCGGGAACATCGCCACCACGTCGCCTCTCCGGCAGATCTCGACCGCGTGCTCGAACGACTCGACATCGCGCTCGCCGCGGCGGACGGGGAACGCTCCGCCGGCCCTGAGGAACTGGGCGAGCGGAGGCTTGAAGAGCTCGACCTTGGCCATGAAGTGGAGCTGCCGCCTCGGCCAGAGCGGCATCCCGAGCGGCCACGGGTCGAGGTTCGAGGCATGGTTGGCCGCGAGGACGAAGCCGCCGTCCGCGGGAACACGCTCCACGCCGCGCGCGTCCAGGCGAAAGAGCCCGTGCAGCACCGGCCAGGAGAGGGCCGCACACAGGTTGTAGACGGGAGTTGGCATCGCCGAAAGCAGTATCTGTTATGGGACAAGAGCATCACGCCGAGCGGCGACGTTCGACCTCGGCGCTAACGTGTCCCGCCAACATGCCGAAAAAGCTCGTCATCGTCGAGTCGCCGGCGAAGGCAAGGACGATCGCCGGCTACCTCGGCCCGGAGTTCGTGGTCGAGTCCAGCATCGGTCACATCCGCGACCTGCCTAACCGTGCCTCCGACATTCCGAAGGAGGACCGGAAGCGCTACGGCGCGCTCGGCGTCGACCTCGAGGACGAGTTCAAGCCCTACTACATCGTCGACCCCGACAAGAAGAAGGTCGTCGCCGCGCTGAAGAAGAAGCTGACGGAGGCGGACGAGCTCCTGCTCGCGACGGACGAGGACAGGGAGGGCGAGGCGATCGCCTGGCACATCAAGGAGGTCCTCAAGCCGAAGGTGCCGACTCGCCGGATGGTCTTCCATGAGATCACCAGGCACGCGATCGAGGAAGCGCTCGAGCACACCCGCGATGTCGACAAGGCCCTCGTCGACTCGCAGGAGACGCGCCGGATCCTCGACCGGCTGTACGGCTACGAGGTCTCGCCGGTCCTCTGGAAGAAGGTGATGCCGCGGCTCTCCGCCGGCCGCGTGCAGTCGGTCGCGACGCGGCTCGTCGTCGAGCGCGAGCGCGAGAGGATGGCCTTCGTCTCCGCTTCGTACTGGGACATCGAGGGTGTCTTCGATCCAGGTTTCTCGGCGCGCCTCATCGCGGTCGACGGGCAGCGCGTGGCGCAGGGCCGCGACTTCGGTCCCGACGGCCGGCTGACGAAGGCGGATGCGCGCCGGCTCGGAGAGGAGGAGGCCCGGGCGCTGGCCGCCGGGCTCGAAGATGCGGCGTTCGCCGTACGGTCGGTCGACGAGAAGCCGTACACGCGCCGGCCCGCACCGCCGTTCATGACCTCGACGCTGCAGCAGGAGGCCTCCCGAAAGCTGCGCTTCACGGCGCAAACGACGATGCGCGTCGCCCAGCGCCTGTACGAGCGTGGCTACATCACCTACATGCGAACCGACTCGACGACGTTGTCGGAGACGGCGCTGGCCGCCGCCCGGACGCAGGCGCGTGAGCGCTACGGGGCGGAGTACGTGCCCGATGCTCCGCGCCGCTACGACCGGAAGGTCAAGAACGCGCAGGAGGCGCACGAGGCGATTCGTCCTGCCGGCGAGCGCTTCCGGCTCCCGGGCGACGTCCGCGGCGAGCTCGACCGCGACGAGCAGGCGCTCTACGAGCTCGTGTGGATGCGGACGGTGGCCTCGCAGATGGCTGACGCGCGCGGGCAGACGGTGTCGCTCCGGCTCGGCGCGACCGCGGCGGACGGAGAGGACGCGGAGTTCGGCGTGTCCGGGACGGTGATCACCTTCCGCGGTTTCCTCGCCGCATACGAGGAGGGCCGCGACGAAGAGGTCGAGAGCGACGAGGAGCGGCGGCTGCCGCACCTCAAGGTCGGTGACGGGGTGGATGCGCGCTCGCTCGAGCCGCAGGGCCACGAGACCTCACCGCCGGCGCGGTACACCGAGGCGACGCTCGTCAAGGCGCTCGAGGACCGCGGCATCGGGCGTCCCTCGACCTACGCCTCGATCCTCTCGACGATCCTCGACCGAGGATACGTGGTCAAGCGGGGGATGGCGCTCGTCCCGACGTTCCTCGCCTTCGCGGTCACGAAGCTGCTCGAGCAGCACTACGAGCAGCTCGTCGACTACGGGTTCACCGCGCGAATGGAGGACGACCTCGACCGGATCGCCGCCGGCGAGGAGCAGCGCGTCGACTGGCTGACGCGGTTCTACCGGGGCGAGAACGGCGAGCAAACGGCGCAGCCGAGTTGGCCAGGCCTGCATGCAATGGTCACCGAGCACCTGGATTGGATCGACGCCCGCGCGGTCAACTCGATCGAGCTGCCGCGGAGCGACATCGTCGTCCGCGTCGGCCGGTACGGGCCCTACCTCGAGCGGGGCGAGTCGCGAGCCTCGCTTCCGGAGGAGATCGCGCCCGACGAGCTGACGCCGGAGAAGGCCGAGGAGCTGCTCGCGCGGCCGTCCGAAGACCGAACGCTCGGCACCGACCCGGAGACGGGCCGGGCGGTGCTGCTGCGGAGCGGTCGCTACGGCCCGTACGTCACGGAAGAGCTCCCGGAGGACGCGGACGGGAAGCCGAAGACCGCCTCCCTGTTCGCGACGATGTCGCCGGAGACGGTCACCCTCGAGGACGCGCTGCGCCTGCTCTCGCTCCCGCGGGTGGTCGGGGAGGCCGACGGCGAGCCCATCGAGGCCCGGAACGGGCGCTACGGCCCGTACATCCAGAGGGGGAAGGAAACACGCTCGCTGGAGCGCGAGGATCAGATCTTCACGATCACGCTCGACGAGGCGCTTGCGCTCCTGGCCGCTCCGAAGCGGCGCCGCGGCCGCGCCGCGCCCCGTCCCCCGCTGAGGGAGCTCGGCGCAGACCCCTCGTCCGGGCGTCCCGTTCTGGTCAAGGAAGGCCGATTTGGCCCGTATGTGACAGACGGAGAGACCAATGCAAGCCTCCGCGGCGGAGATGCCGCCGAATCCCTCACGCTCGACCGGGCGGTGGAGCTGCTCGCCGAGCGCCGGGCCAAAGGCCCGGGGACGAAGCGGGCACCGCGGCGGCGGAAGTAGTCACCCAGCGTTCACCACGAACCTGCCAACCTTTCTCCGCGAGGAACGTCATGAACCCAGAGACCCGCGAGTCGGAAATAAGCCTTCACTCCTTCGCGTTGACTCTTCACAGACCCATAACGCTGCCGTCGTACGCTCTGAATGACCGGAGACGCACTCTGTCAGTGGAAACCCAAGGAGATTCCCGTTAGGGTGAGAAAGTTTGGGGCAACCGCCCCGGGTACAGACGAAGAGGAATCGAGACCCAGTTGACCCAGAATCAGTTGCACGAACTGCTTGAAAGCGATCAGGCGCGCGTGATGATCGAGGGCGCCGAAGAGCGCGGCTACGTCGAACCGGCCGAGCTCGAGGCGTTCGTACTCGAGCACGACCTTCCCGAGGAGGACGTCGAGCAGCTGACCCGCGAGCTCGAGACCATCGGTCTCGAAGTCGGCAAGCCGGCCGAGGAGGCCGAGCCCGCGGCCGTCGCCGCCGCGGCCTACGAGGCCGGGCCGGTCAGCGGTGCCGCCGACAGCCTTCAGCTCTTCCTCGCCGATGTCGGCCGCCACAAGCTGCTGACCGCGGCCGAGGAGGTCTATCTCGCGAAGGCGATCGAGCGGGGCGACCCGACCGCGAAGCGCCGCATGATCGAATCGAACCTGCGGCTGGTCGTGTCGATCGCAAAGGGCTACCGCGGGCTGGGCGTGCCGTTCCTGGACCTGATCCAGGAGGGGACGCTCGGCCTCAACCGCGCCGTCGAGAAGTTCGACTGGCGCCGCGGCTACAAGTTCTCCACCTATGCGACCTGGTGGATCCGGCAGTCCGTGCAGCGCGCGGTCGCGAATCACGCGCGGACGATTCGCGTCCCCGTCCACGTCGTCGAGCGCCAGCAGAAGCTCGGCCGGGCCGCCCGCCGGCTCGAGGTCGAGCTCGGGCGCGAGGCGACGAAGGACGAGCTCGCCGAGGCGACCGGTCTTCCGATCCAGCACGTCGACGAGGCGCTCTCCGCCGCTCACGCGTCGGTCTCGCTGAACCAGACGGTCGGCGCGGACGACGAGGGCGAGCTCGGCGATCTCTTCGCCGACCGCGAGGCCGCCGATCCGTTCGACGAGGCCGAGGAGTCGCTGCGCCGCCAGGGCGTGCGGAAGGCGCTCGACGCGCTGCCCGAGCGCGAGCGGCGGATTCTCGAGCTGCGGTTCGGCTTCGATGGCGAGCCGTGGACGCTCGAGGCGATCGGCCACGAGCTCGACCTGACGCGCGAGCGCGTCCGGCAGCTCGAGGGCCAGGCGCTTGCCCGCCTCGCCGCGCTGCGCGACCTGCAGTCTGTCGCGGCGTAACGGCTCCGAGTCCGGCCGGCCAAAGTCGCTCCATCCGGCCGACCTGTGGCCCGTACGTTCACTGAACCGGAAGCCCACAGATAGGATCACCGCGGGTGAGGGCCGGAGCCACCACTCTTCGCTTTGCCGTCGTTCCTCGGGCTGGACTTGCTACAGACATAGTCCTTGTACTCGCTGGGACAGCGCTCGTCGCTGCCGCGGCCCAGGTCTCCATACCTTTTGAACCCGTTCCGCTGACGGGGCAGACCTTCGCAGTACTCCTCGTCGGATCGTCGCTCGGCGCGATCCGCGGAGCGGTGAGCCTGTCCCTCTACCTTTGCCTCGGTGTCGCAGGGGCGCCGATCTACGCCGACGGCCGGCACGGCTGGGGCATCATCACCGGCCCAACAGGCGGTTACATCGTCGGCTTCGTCGTCGCCGCTTGTGTGACAGGCTACCTCGCCGAGCGCGGCTGGGACCGGCGGTTCCCGTCGGCGGTGGGGGCGATGCTGACGGGTAACGTCATCGTGTATGCGGTCGGTCTACCGTGGCTTGCAGTCGTGCTCGACACGAACTTCGACACGACGCTCGACCTAGGTCTGTACAAGTTCGTGCCCGGCGATCTTCTCAAGCTGTACCTCGCCGCTGCGCTCCTACCGACTGCCTGGCGGGTGGTGGGGCGAATGCGTCGCCCGTGATCGAGTCGAACCTGCGGCTGGTCGTGTCGATCGCAAAGGGCTACCGCGGGCTGGGCGTCCAGTTCCTGGACCTGATCCAGTAGGGGACGCTCGGCCTCAACCGCGCCGTCGACGATCCGTGCCGTCTCGAGCTAACCAAACGGCTCTGCGCGAGTCTCTGCTTTCACCGAAATGTCATACTCGGCCGTTGCCGTTCCACGGCCATCGCGCCCCCGGCGCGAAGATGTCACGACAGAGGGGGAGTACATGAACCGGAACCGATTCACCTGGCGGGCAGCAGGTGTCGTCGCGGCGGTGGGCCTGGTCGCGGCAGCCGCTGTCGCGGCGTCGGCCTGGGCGCGTAGCGGTCACGCTCAGGCAGGCACGCTCGTCGACGGCACCACCGACAGCGTCACGAACATCGATCCCGCAAACGAGTACGACTACGGGACCTTCACTCTCGACCTGCTCATCTTCCAGGGCCTCTACGGCTACCCGCACGGCGCCAAGCTCCAGCCAGTGCTGGCGACGGGCTGCGTGCCCAAGGGGACCACGATCACGTGGTTCTGCACCCTGCGGAAGAACGTCAAGTTCAGCGACGGCTCGCCCTTCACCTCGGCCGACGTCAAGTGGTCGTTCGACCGGGTGCTGAAGATCAAGGGGGACCAGGGCATCTACGCGCTGCTCTCCAACCTGAAGAGCACGAGCACGAGCGGCGCCTACGGAGTGACGTTCCACCTGAAGTCGCCCCAGTCGACGTGGCCGTTCATCCTGGCCACGAGCGCGGGCATGATCGTGCCGAAGTCGCTGTACCCGGACAACAAGATCCGGGACAACTCGCAGTCCCAGGTCGGCACCGGCCCGTACGAGCTAGTCAAGTACACGCCCGGCCAGCAGGCGGTCTTCAAGGCGAACTCCAACTACTGGGGGCCGAAGCCGAAGAACGACAACCTGATCATCAACTATTACTCGAAGTCGTCGACCATGAAGCTCGCCCTCCAGCGGGGCGAGATCGACATGGCGTTCCGCGACTTCACTCCGACGGAGCTCCTGTCGATGAGCGAAGCGAGCGGCGTCAAGGTGCACGCCGGGAACGGCGTCGTGATCCGGTATCTCGTCTTCAACCCGACCCGGGCGCCGACGAACAATCCGGCGGTGCGCAAGGCGCTCGCGTACCTGATGCCGCGGCAGACGATCTCGACCCGCGTCTACCACGGGTTCGTCAAGCCGCTGTTCTCGATGGTCCCGGCCGGCCTGCCCGGTCACATCGACGCGTTCGCCTCGATGTACGGGCGCACGCCGAGCGTGGCGAAGGCAAAGGCGGTGCTGAAGGCCGCGGGCGTCTCCACCCCGGTGGCGATCGACATCTGGTGGACGCCGAGCCACTACGGCGATTCCTCCGCCGACGAGTACGCCGAGATCAAGCGCGCGCTCGACGGCAGCGGCCTGTTCAAGGTCACGCTCAAGTCCGCGGAGTGGGCCCAGTACAGCGCCCAGCCCGGGAAGCGCTACAACGCCTTCCAGCTCGGGTGGTTCCCCGACTACGTAGACGGCGAGGACTACATCGTGCCGTTCTACCAGCGGGACAACTTCATGGCGAACGACTACAACAACCCGAAGATGAACGCCCTGATCAAGACGGAGTACGGGGCGAAGTCCACGCCGGCGCGGCTGGCCGCGCTCAAGGCTGCGCAGGTGCTCGCGGCCAAGGACGTCCCGATCATCCCCTACTGGCAGGGGAAGATGATCGCCGTGTCGCGCAGCAACGTGCACGGCGTCGACGGGACGCTGGACGCCGCGTTCTGGATGCGGTTCTGGCTGATCTCGAAATCGTAGGTCGATCCTCTCTGGAGCGGGGGCGCCGGTAGGCGTCCCTGCTCTAACCTCGGAGGCGTATGGCGGCCGGCCAAGGAACATCACTCAGGAGCTACGCCCTGACGCGCATCGCCTTGGTGATCCCGATGGTGCTGATCCTGCTCACGTTCGTCTTCCTGCTGATGCGGGTCGCGCCGGGCGATCCGATCTCCGCGGCGCTCGGCGGCCACGTGCCGCAGTCGGTGATCGACCAGATCACCCACCAGCTCGGCTTCGACAAGCCGCTCTGGCGCCAGTACCTCGAGTACCTCGGGAACATCTTCCGCGGGGACTTCGGGACGACGATCACTGACCAGCGCCCGGTCAGCGACATCATCCTCGTGAACGGTGCGGCGACCCTCGAGCTGACGTTCTTCGCGATGATCGTCGCAGTCGTCGTCGGCGTGCTCGTCGGCCTCGTCGCCGGCCGCTTCCGCGACACGCCGCTCGACGTGGGCGGGCGCCTGTTCGGGATCGTCATCTATGCGATGCCCGTGTTCTTCATCGGGCTGATGGCGCAGCTCTTCTTCGGCTCGTACCTCGGCTGGCTGCCGACGTCCGGCCGGGCCAGCCCGATCACCCAGGCGACGCTCGAGACCCACACCAACCTGTTCGTGATCGATTCGATCTACGACCGCAACTGGAGCGCGCTCAAGGACGTGATCGAGCACCTGATCCTCCCGGCCGTCACGCTCGGGCTCGTCACCGCCGGGGTGTTCATCCGCCTGATCCGGGTGAACGTGATCCGCACGCTGAAGGACGACTACATCGAGGCGGCCCGCGCTCGCGGGATCAAGGAACGGGACGTCGTCTATCACCACGCATTCAAGAACGCGCTCGTGCCGGTGATCACCGTGATCGGCCTGACGCTCGCCGGCCTGCTCGGTGGCGCGGTGCTGACCGAGACGACCTTCAACTGGCCGGGCATCGGCCACTCGCTCGTCCTCTATCTCGAGAACCGCGACTACACCGCGGTGCAGGGGATCATCGTCGTCTTCGGGCTCGTCGTCGTCTTCGTCAGCCTCGTGATCGACTTCGTCAACGCGTTCATCGACCCGAGGATTCGGTACTGATGCGGCGCCGGCTCGGCCGGGCCCTTGGGCCGATCAGGGAGGCGCGCGGCTTCCCGCGCACGATGCTCTACATCGGTCTCGCGATCACCGTGTTCTTCGTCCTGATCGCGATCCTGGCGCCGCTCATCTCGCCCTACGACTTCGACCAGTACAAGTCGGGCAACCGCCGCTTCCCCCAGCTAGAGGCGCCGTCGCACGACCACCTGATGGGCACGACCATCCAGTCGACAGACGTGCTCTCGCGGGTGATCTGGGGCGCCCAGACCGAGCTGAAGGTCGTGATCATCTCGCTCGTCTTCGCGCTGACCGTCGGCGTCCCGCTCGGACTCGCCTCCGGCTTCTTCGGCGGGAAGCTCGACCGCGGACTCGTCCTCTTCATGGACGCCGTGTACGCGTTCCCCTACCTGCTGCTTGCGATCGTGATCGCCTTCCTGCTCTCGAACAGCATCGGCAAGGGAGTGCTGACCGCCGCGATCGCGATCTCGGCGGCGTACGTGCCGCTCTACTTCCGCGTCGTCCGGAACCAGGTGATCGCGCTGCGCGAGGAGACGTACGTCGAGGCGGCGCGGGCGCTCGGGGCGAAGCCGTTCACGATCATCCGCAAGTACGTCTTCTACAACGTCGTCCAGAACGTCCCGCCGATCGCGACGCTGAACGCGGCCGACGCGATCCTCGTGCTGACCGCGCTCGGCTTCCTCGGGTACGGGATCCAGCCGACCGACGCGGCCGAGTGGGGCTACGACATCTCGCGCGCGGTGTCCGACACCTCCTCGGGGATCTGGTGGACGGGCCTCTTCCCCGGCGTCGCGATCGTCCTGCTCGTCACGGGGCTGACGCTGGTCGGCGAGGGGTTGAACGAGACGATGAACCCGGTGCTACGCAGGCGGCGCTTCGAGAAGGTGAGGTTCTCCGACGAGGCGGGCGAGCCGGCGGCGCTCGACGCGGGCGCGGCGCAGTGATCCTCTCCGTCCACGATCTCCAGGTCCACTACGGCACCCCGCGCGGGACCGTGCGCGCGGTCGACCGCGTCTCGTTCGACATCGACGCCGGCGAGGTGCTCGGCCTCGTCGGCGAGTCGGGCTGCGGGAAGTCGACGCTCGGGCGCGGCGTGCTCGGGCTGCTCCCCGAGGGCGCCGCCACCCGCGGCGAGGTGCTCTACGGCGGCCGGAATCTGGTCGGGATGACCGCGAAGGAGCTCTCGCGACTGCGCGGTCCCGAGCTCGGCCTGATCTTCCAGGAGCCGATGACGCGGCTGGACCCGCTGATGCGGATCGAGGACCACTTTCGCGAGACGCTCGAAGAGCACGAGCCCGATCTCAGCGACCGCGAGGTTCGCCAGCGGTCGCTGGAGACGCTCGGGCGGACGGGGATCCCGCCGACCCGCTTCCGCCAGTACCCGCACGAGTTCTCGGGCGGCATGCGGCAGCGGATCATGATTGCGCTCGCGCTCGTGCTCCGGCCGAAGCTGCTCGTCGCCGACGAGCCGACGACCTCGCTGGACGTGATCGTCGAGGCGCAGATCCTCGCGATCCTCGCCGACCTGAAGCGCAACTTCGGGACGGCGCTGCTCCTGATCACGCACAACCTCGGGATCGTCGCCGAGGCCTGCGACCGGGTGGCCGTGATGTACGCGGGGAAGATCGTCGAGGACGGACCGGCGCGCGACGTCTTCGCCGAGCCGGCGCACCCGTATACACGTGATCTGCTGCGGTCGACGATCTCGCTCGAGACGACCGAGCTGCACTCCATTCCGGGCGCGCCGCCGAACCTGATCGACCCGCCGGCCGGCTGTCGGTTCCACCCGCGCTGCCCCGACGCGATGCGCATCTGCGCGTGGAAGCAGCCGCTCGACGTCGCTCCGGGCCCCGGGCGCCGCGTGCAGTGCTGGCTGCACGGGCCGGAGCAGGAGATCCCGCCCGGCGAGACCGCCCCGCTCGAGCGCCCGGAGCTCGCGTATGCAGACGAAGCCTGACGCCGAGCCACTCGTCTCCGTCCGCGACCTGCGGACGTACTACTCGATCCGCGGCAGCTTCGCCGACCGCCTGATCGGACGCGAGGCGGGGTCGGTGCGGGCCGTGAACGACGTCTCGTTCGACCTCTACAAGGGCGAGGTGCTTGGACTGGTCGGCGAGTCGGGCAGCGGCAAGACGACGCTCGGGCGCACGCTGCTCGGGCTCGTCAAGGCGACCGGTGGGAGCGTCCGGTTCGAGGGACAGGACATCACGAAGCTCTCCGAGCGCGACCTGCGCGTGCTGCGCCGGCGGATGCAGATCGTCTTCCAGGATCCGCACGCGTCGCTCAACCCGGCGATGACGATCGGCCAGGCGGTCGGGCATCCGCTGGAGATCCACGGCCTCGCCGAGGGCCGCGACCAGGTGCGCAGCCGCATCGCCAGGGTGCTCGAGATCGTCGGGCTCTCGCCGCCGGAGCAGTTCCTCGACAAGTACCCGTCCGACCTCTCCGGCGGCCAGAAGCAGCGCGCGGTGATCGCCCGGGCGATCATCCTCAACCCGTTCCTACTCGTCGCGGACGAGCCCGTCTCGATGCTCGACATGAGCGTCCGGGCGAAGATCCTCGAGCTGATGCTCAGATTGAAGGACGAGTTCGACCTCACCTACCTCTACATCACGCACGACCTGGCGACCGCCAAGTTCTTCTGCGACCGGATCGCGATCCTGTACCTCGGCCGGATCGTCGAGATCGGCCCGGCGGAGGCGATCTACGAGGACCCGAAGCACCCGTACACGCAGGCACTCCTGCGGGCGATCCCGGAGCCCGACCCGCGGCGGAGCATCCCGCGCGACCTGCCCCGGGGCGAGGTGCCGGACGCGGCGCGCCCACCGCGCGGCTGCTCCTTCCATCCCCGCTGCCCGCGCGCGTTCGAGATCTGCGGCTGGGAGCCCCGCGACCTCCGGGACCTGCTCGAGCGGCACTGGGCGCAGGCGGGCGCGGCGGCGTACGAGGCGGAGCGGCCGCTGTTCGGCGACCTCGACGCGTTGACGGAGTCGTCGGCCGAGCGCCTGCGGGTTCCGGGCCCGGCGGAGGAGCTGCTCGCCGTCCTCGGGCGCGTGCGGGCCGCCGATCCCGAGGAGCCGTTCTGGAAGGGCGTCGCCTCGATGCGCGCTGACGGGGATGCGGTGGAGATCGAGTGGCACGAGTGGCGGGAGCCGCGGCTCGTGCCGTCGGGGCCGGTTGAGGTGGAGTGTCACCTCTATGGCTAGGACAGTCGTCGCGCACGTGCGGTTCTGACGTGCGGCCAGCCTGGGGGATTGCACTCGCTCTCGCGCTGGCGGGCTGCGGCTCGTCGGATAAGGGGGTCGCCGTCCCCGCCTACGGCGAGCATCCGGCGACGACGGTGGCGGCGGCGCCTACCGATCCTGGCGCGTGCCGCGCCGACGCCGAGCTCTTCGCCGACGACGCGCGCATGTTCCTCGCGCACTCGGGGCCGGCGGCGGCGTATCCCGCAGACCTCGCCTTCGTGCAGCTGCGCGAGGTGCTCGCAGACTTCCAGGCCCGCCGCTGCGACTCGGCTGTGCTCGGCCGGGCGCTCGAGCGGCACCTGACGCCGGCGCAGCGGCGGAGGCTCGTCGACGGGCTGCCGACCCGGATGGCGGCGGAGGTGCGAAAGAGCCTCAGCACCTCCTGAGGGACAGGCTTCTGCCTGTCCCCGCTTTCGGCGCTAATACGGCTTCGCGCGGTCGCCGAACGCGGAGGCGAGGTCCGAGCTGCGCCCACGCGGGAACGCGATCGTCTCCGGGCTCCCGTCCGAGACGTAGCGCAGGCTCGGGTTCCGCTCCAGGATGTCGAGCCACATGCCCGCGGTGAAGTCGCGTGAGCCGTCCCAGTGCGGGTTCGGGCGGATGCGCGGGATCGCTCCCGGGTTGAACTTCCTCGCGAACGGCGACGGTGCCGGCTCGGCGCCGCCCAGGAAGACGCCCGCGAAGCGGTAGGACTGGCCGTGCCAGCTCCCGTGCCTTGCCAGCGAGCGCGGGGTCGGAAGCACCCCCGCCGGCAGGGCCATCGTCTGCGCGCGGTAGCCGGGGATCCGGTCGGAGATCACGTGGTTGCCGAGCACGAGCTGACGCTGTACCCCGGTCGCGTTGATGGTGTTGAAGGCAACGTGGTCCCTGGTGTGGTTGCCGAGCTCGAACCCGTGCTCGACGAGCCAGCGCAGCGTCTTGCCGGGCGTGCTGCCGTTCCCCTCGAACGCGTTGCGGGGGATGTAGAACGTCGCAACGGCCGGGAAGTCGGGGTGTGCCTTTGCGAACGCCTCGATGATCCCGAGGCCCGTGTTCGGGTCGAGTCTGCCGTCCGGGAGGAAGCCGACCTGATTGTTGTCCGCGTCGTCGAAGGTCAGCACGACCGGCGACCTGCCCCTCGGGACGTTCATCCTCCCGGTGACGAAGTCCTCGGCCCGGACGGGGTAGAAGCCGTCGCGCCAGAGGCGCGTCAGCTCGCCGAGCAGCTGCGAGGGGGTCATGTCGATTGCGCTCCCGTGCAGGCGGATCTGGTGGTGCATCAGCACCGGCACGACGCCGAGCTCGTCGGGCTCGGCGGCGCCGGGGCTCGCCTGGGCCTTCGTCGCGAAGGTCGCCTTGCGGGCGCCGGTGGGCAGGGCCGCCGCCGTGTAGGTGACGGCGGGATCCCAGAGCAGGTACTCGTCGATCCCGGCGTCGCGCACGCCCTGGATCTCCGCACCCACCTGCGCGGGCCCGTAGTCGACGCCGTGCGAGAAGTCCTGCAGCCACGGCACGACACGCGCGCCGGTGCCGCGCATGTCCTTCTGGAAGTCCTGCACCGACCGCAGCACGATGTCGTAGGGCTGCGCATTCGGGTTCCTGACGCCGTACTCCCCCGGCCCCCAGTGCGAGGGGTAGACCATCGCGGAGACGTAGTCGACGTGCTCCGCCATCATCCGGATGTCCTGCGCGACCTCCTTCGGCCTGGTCGCCGCGACGCCGAACACCGAG
>JBKPSO010000128.1:0-17105 GCA_046735055.1 Actinomycetota bacterium | reverse complement strand
GGTCCATCCAGACGGGATCGCCCAGCTCACCGTGTCGGGCTTCGACCCCGCGCCGTCCGGCAAGGTCTACGAGGCCTGGGTGATCGACGGGGGGAAGCCCGTGCCTGCGGCGGTCTTTCCCGGCGGAGCCCACACCGTCGTCGTGCTCGAGCGACCCGTGCCGAAAGGCGCCACGGTCGCGGTCACGCTCGAGCGTGCGCCACGCGCGCAGACGCCGACGCTCCCGATCCTGGCGAAGACGACCGCGGTCTAGCAGCCCAGGTCGGCGAGTGCGTGGACGACCTGCACGAGGTCCGGTTTTGCGATCCGATTCGAGAGCTTGATCCAGGTCCGGGTCGAGGGGCTCGTCGGCGGCGAGGTCAGCACCTCGACCACGGGAATCCCAGCCCCCGCGAGCCTCGCCGCCTGGGCCCGACCGATCAGACGACCGCGGAAGACGACGGCGACGTCCGCCCGGACGGTCCTGCCGTCGAGCGGCCGCGTCCGAAGCTCGACCTCGAACCCCGCCTCCTCCAGGAGTCGGCTGAACTCGGGTTGGCGGGCGGCGATCACGAGAGCGCGCAGCATGGGGGTTGAAAGGTAGCCGTGCGGGCATCTACGCGTCTGAGTCATCCGACCGAGGAGGAGCGATGCCTCAGAAGGCATGGAGCAACAAGCGCGAACGCCAGTACGAGCACATCAAGGACAGCGCGAAGAAGCGCGGCTCGTCAACGAAGCGCGCCAAGGAGATCGCTGCTCGCAGCGTCAACAAGGAGCGCGCGAGGACCGGAGAGGCGCGCACTTCGTTGCGGACGTCCCGCACCGACATGTCCCCGAGCCGCCGTGGCGGAATGCGCTCCGGGACGAGCCGGGGGACGGGCCGCACCAAGGAGCAGCTGTACAACGAGGCCAGGCGGATGAACATCCCCGGCCGTTCGAAGATGAACAAGGCGCAGTTGCAGCGTGCGGTCGACCGGCGCAGGTAACGCACCAGTACTCTGGTCGGGAGTGAAGCCGACCTCACTCGATCACGTCGCGCTCTGGGTCGCAGAGCGCGACGCGATCGCGGATTTCGCGGTCGCGCATCTCGGGATGCACGTGATCGAGCGGACCGACCGCTTCACGCTGATCGGCGCCGATGCCCGCCGCGGCAAGCTGACGCTGTTCGAGGCAGATGGGCCGCGTGAGCCGGGCAGGCTCGCCCGCGTCGGCCTGCGCGTGCGCGATCTCGCGTCCGCTCGCGCGGCCCTGCCGGCCGCCACGCCCGAGACCTTCGAAGTCGGCGAGGGGCTCGTGCTCACTCTTGTCGAAGGCGAGACCGACATCGACTACGACCTCGACCACGTTGCGCTCCTCTCGCCCGATCCCGAGGCGGCCGCCGGTGAGTGGTTGCGCTACGGCTTCGAGCCGGCCGGCCCGCGGCGCGTCGCCGTCGGCGGCGCCTATCTCGAACTCGTCGAGGCTGATGTGCGCGAGGCGGAGCGGCCGCTGCTGAACCACCTCGGCGTGCTTGTCGACCAGGCGGCTCCGGCGCAGGAGCTCGGCGTCGAGGTCGCGGACGTGGTCGACGCCCCGAACACCTTCGCGGTCTTCGTCTGGGGGCCGGACCGAGTCAAGCTCGAGTACGTCGAGCACAAGGCAAGCTTCTCGCTGCACTGATCACGGTTCTGGGAGCAGGGATGGCGGGGCTCGTCGCCGCCGCCCGCGCACGCGAGCTCGGCGCCGAGGTGCGCGTGGTCGAGAAGGGCGACCGGCCCGGAGGCTCGATGCTGCTCTCGAGCGGCGTCGTCTGGCGCTACCGCGACTTCGACGAGTTCCGCCGCCAGTGCCCGGGCGGGGATCCCGAGCTACAGCGCCTGATCTGGGAGCGTCTGGACGAGGCGCTCGACTGGCTCGAGCGTCTCGGCCCTCCGGTGGTCGCCCGCGACACGGACCGGCCGTTCACGACCGGCCGGCGCTTCAATCCGCGAGGCCTGACCGAGACGCTCGTCCGGGCCGCCGGGGATGTGAGCCTCGGCGTTCGCACCGGCCTGGTGCCCGGCGAGCCGCTCGTGGTCGCGACCGGCGGCTATGCGGTGCAGCTCGCGCGCGAACGCGGACTGCTCCGCCGCTCGAACCGCTGGTCCGAGGGCGAGGGGATCGAGCTCGTGCTCGAGCGCGGCGGCGAGCCGGCGCCGAGCGACGAGTTCTACGGCCGGGCCCTGCCCGGGCCGGTGCCCGAGGAGCAGTTCGTCGCCGCCTCGCAGCTCTACGGCCGCTTCGCTCGCCGGGTCAACGACCTCGGCCAGGAGTTCTTCCCGGGGGAGCCCTCGTGGTCCGAGAACGACCTCGCGCAGGCGATCGCCGCCCAACCGAGAGGTCGGGCCTGGTATGAGCTCGACGCCGAAGCGCTGACCCGACCCGAGGTCGCCGGGAAGCTGCCCTTCGCGCAGGAGATCGAGCCGCTCCCGGGCGGCGGCCTCCGCGTGCGAGTCCACGCCGCCGTCACGCACACTTACGGCGGCGTGAAGATCGACGAGCGCGCACGCGCGGCGAATGGGACCTGGGCCGCCGGCGTCGACGCGGGCGGGATCTCGAACGGCGGCTACGCGAGCGGGCTTGCGCAGGCGCTCGTACTCGGGCTCGTGGCCGCCGAGGACGCTGCCGGCTAGTAGCGGTCGAGCTCGACGAGCCGCTCGTCGCTGATCCCGAAGTGGTGCGCGATCTCGTGGACGACCACGCGACGGACCTCTGCCCGGAGCCGATCAGGGTCTCCCGCGGCGCGGCGTTCCAGCGGGCCGCGGTAGATCGTGATCTTGTCGGGCGGCACGGCCGCGTAGGCGCTCGTGCGCCGCGTCAGCGGCACGCCCTGGTAGAGCCCGAGCAGCGGCAGTCCCGGTGGCGGCTCGTCGTCGACCACGAGCGCGACGTTCGACATGAACGCGCGCAGGTCGTCTGGGAGCGAGTCGATCGCCTCCTCGACGAGCAGCTCGAACTCATCCATGGCCACCAGCGTAGACTGCCGCATCGATGGCCACCAGCGTAGACTGCCGCCCGTGGGCCGCGGCTCCAGAGGGATCAGACGCTGGAAGAACGACCGCCAGCGGAAGAAGAAGGCACGCGAGAAGCGTGGCGCCCCGGCGCCGGCACCGAAGCGCTCCTAGACCGGCTGGACGTACGCACAGCGGCGGTCGTCACCCGGGAGTGGGGAGCCGACGACCTTGATGACCGTCATCTGGCCGCCGTCCTCGTCGACGACGTCTCCGACGGACGGCGGAGCCCCCTCGCGCTCGACGAGCTCGTAGCCGCTCGGCCGCCACAGGAAGACCAGGTAGGTCATCGCAGAGACTGTATCGGGGACAGGGTCGATCCTGGCCCCGATGCTCCGATCTATCCGCGGATCGCGTACGCGGGCAGAAGGACGCTGACCGTGGTCCCTGTTTCGGTGCGTTCGACCTCCACGTGTCCGCTGAGCGGCCGCGCGCGCTCCTCGAACGCTTCGGCGCTGCCGCGCCTGCGCTCGAGGTATCCGTCGTCCACGACCCTGAGCTGGGCGCCGCCGTCGGGCAGGTCGGCGAGGGTCACCGAGACCGTCGTCGGCCGCCGGCCGACGGCCTGGCCCAGCGCCTCGCGGATCAGCTGGTAGAGCGCGACGCGCGCACGCTCGACGAGCTCCTCGCCTGCAGCGACGTCGACGTCGACCTTCACCGACTCGTCGATGCCGAGCCGGTCGGCCAGCGCCCGTACGGCCGGCACGAAGCCCTGATCGCGCAGCACGATCGGCTCGAGGTTGAAGGAGAGGTCGCGCAGCGACTGGATTGTCTGCCGCTGCCGGTCGAGCGCGCTCGCCAGCACCTGCTGCGCGTCCTCGTAGCGGCCCTCCTCGAGCGCGTGACCCACTGCATCGAGCATCAACGCGATCCCGGAGAGCGACTGGACCGCGCCGTCGTGGAGGAAGAGCGCGAGGCGCCGACGCTCGTCCTGCTCGGCGGCAACGAGCTGCTCGAAGAGGCGGATCCGCTCGCGTTCCTCCCGGCGCCGCTCGCCCTGGCGCCGCTCGAATTGCTGCGCCTCACCCTCAGTCAATGATGGACTCGCGAAGCGCGATCGCGACCGCGTGCGTCCGCGTGTCGGCCTCGAGCTTCGCGAGGATGTGGCGAACGTGGCTCTTGACGGTCTCCTGGCTGATGAAGAGCTTCGAAGCGACGTCCGCGTTGGACATGCCGTCGGCGAGCAGCTTGAGGATCTCCCGCTCGCGCGCCGTCAGCACGTCCGCCTGGTCCTTGCCGGAAAGGAACGCGGGCATCAGCGCCGGGTCGACGTAGCCCTCACCCCTGGCCACCCGCTCGATCGCGCGCAGGAGCGTCTCGTGCGGGGCCTCCTTGAGGATGTATCCCTTCGCGCCGGACTCGAGGCCGCGCGCGAGGAGCGAGCGCTCGCTGAACGCGGTGAACATCAGCACGGCCGCGTCGGGTGTCTGCTTCATGATCTCCTTCGTCGCCTCGAGGCCGTCCATGCCCGGCATGCGCACGTCCATGATCACGACGTCGGGTTTGCGACGCGCGACGAGCGCGATCGCGGTTTCGCCGTCGCCGGCCTCCCCGATCACGCGGATGTGCGGGGCCCGGGAGAGCGAGAGCCGCAGCCCCTCGCGGACGACCTCGTGGTCGTCCACGATCAGGCAAGTGATCTCGTCGGCCGTTTCGCTCTCGGACATGCGCCGATGATAGATCCGGGGGCGGCGTCCATAGACACGCGGTCGGTGCCTGACTCCGACCTGGCACCGACTCCGTCAGACGGATAGCGCAAGCTGCTCCGAGCGCGGCGCAGGCCCGAGCTGCAGCCGCCGCCGGTCGCGGATCCCGTGCTTCGCCCGCAGCTCCGCGACGAGCGCTCGAACCGGCTCGCCCAGCTTCTTCGGTAGGTAGGCACGGTCGCCGTAGAGCCGCTCGTAGCGCTCCAGCTCCTCCGGCCAGTCGCACGCGAGGGCCTCGAGAAAGTGCTCCCGCGTGCCGGGCCTGAGATAGAGCAGGTTCGCCCAGACGCTTGTCGCGCCGGCTTCGCGCGCGGCGCGGACGACTCGCTCGAGCTGCTCCGGCCGGTCGGAGATTCCGGGAAGGATCGGTGCCATCCCGATTCCCGCCTTGATTCCGGCATCGACCAGGCGCTTCAGCGCCTCCAGCCGTCGTTGCGGCGGCGGCGTCCCGGGCTCGGTGCGACGCCAGACCTCCTCGTCGAGCGTCGGCACCGAGAAGACGACCCCGACCTCGGCCCGCTGAGCGGCGTCGACCAGCACGTCGAGGTCGCGGACGATCATCGGGCTGCGGGTGATCAGGCTGAACGCATTCGACGCGTCGCGCAGCGCTTCGAGGCACCCGCGGGTCAGGCGGTAGCGGCCCTCGGCGGGCTGATACGGATCGGTCGCCGCGCCGATCGCAACGGTCTCACCGCTCCACGAGGGTCGCGCGAGCTCGGCTCTCAGCACCTCCGCGACGTTGACCTTGACGCGGATCGAGCGGCCGTAGCGATCGTCGGAGGGACGGTCTGCACGGAGCTCGAACGCACGGACGTAACAGAACGTGCAGCGGTGCGCGCAGCCCATGTACGGGTTGAGTGACCATTTGAAGCCCATGCCCTCGACGCGGTTGAGCGCGGTCCGGCACGGCTCTTCGCGATAGTCGGTGAGGCGGGCCACGTGGCAACTATAGAACATATGTTCGCCGAAATCCAGCGCCCGCACCGGCTCCGCTTCGCAGTCGCGGACGCTTTCCCGTCTGCAGCATTTCACGCGTCCTCGGCCGCGCCGCCCCGGAGCCGATGACGGCGGACGCGTCGCCTATACTCAGCCCTAGGTCCTTGGAGAACGACCTCCCGCCTAGTGCCGGCGCCCCGCTCGACGGGGCGCGTGCCGAATGACCCTCTTCCTCGAGCTCGTCGCGGTTGCCGTCCTGATTCTCCTGAACGGGTACTTCGTCGCGGCCGAGTACGCGCTCGTCACCGTCCGGCGAACCCGCATGCACGAGCTCGAGCAGCAAGGCAATCGCCGCGCGCGGGTCGTCCTCGGGATCACGTCGGAGCCGCCCCGGTTCATCGCCGCGATGCAGCTCGGCGTCACCGTCACCTCGCTGGCAATCGGTGCTCTCGGCGAGCACGCGCTGGTCCGGCTCTTCGACCCGGTGATGGCGACCGTGATCGCGGTCATCCTCGCACTCCTCCTCCTCACCTTCTTCCACGTCGTAGTCGGCGAGCTCGTCCCGAAGGGGATCGCGCTCAGCTACTCGGTGCGGACGGCGCTGCTCGTCGCGATCCCCGTGCGCGCTTTCTTCTTCGTCTTCAAGCCGCTGATCTGGTTCCTGCAACGCTCGAGCGAGCTGACGCTGCGCATGCTGGGGCTCGAGCCGCCGGGCGCCGAGGGGGCGGTCTACTCGGAGGCCGAGCTGAAGATGCTGCTCGAGCGCTCGACCGTCGAGGGCGAGCTCGAGGAGGAAGAGCAGGAAATGCTCTACAAGGTCTTCGACTTCGCCGACAAGGAGGCCCGCGACGTGATGCGGCCGCGGCCAGAGGTCGTCGCGCTCTCCGTCGACATGCCGCCCGAGGAGGCGCTCCGGGTGGTGGTCGAGTCTCCCTACACGCGCTACCCGGCCTACAGCGAGACGCCGGAGCACATCATCGGCGTGCTCCACCTGCGCGACCTGCTGAAAGCGATGATCGACCGCGGAATGGCCGAGGTCGACCTCGAGTCCATCCTCCGGCCGCCGTACTTCGTCCCGGAGACGAAGGACATTGCTGCGCTCCTGACCGAGTTCAGGCGCACGAACCAGCACATGGCGATCGTCGTCGACGAGTACGGCGACATGGAGGGGATCGTCACGCTCGAGGACGTCCTCGAGGAGATCGTCGGCGACATCGAGGACGAGTTCGACCTGCCGGACGAGGCGATCGAGCGGGTGAACGAGCGCACTATCAGAATCAGCGGCACGTTCCCGATCGACGACTTCAACGAGCAGTTCGGGATGTCGCTGCGGATCGAGGACTACCACACGATGGGCGGCTACGTCTTCGGTCTCCTCGGCCGTGCGCCCGAGCGGGGCGACGAGGTCGAGGACGGCGCCCTGCGCTTCAAGGTGCTCGACGTTGAAGGGACGCGGATCGAGCGGCTGGAGGTGGAGTTCCGACCGATGCTCGAGGGACGGCACGACGAGGCGGAGTCTGCGGCGGCCGCGGAGGGCTAGCCGTCGTGCTGCGACGCGGCTCTCCGCACCGCCGGGCATAGACTTGACGAGGTGAAAGCGGTCGTCATCGAGCGCCCGCACGAGGCTTCCTTCCGTGAGGTCGAGACTCCGGTCTGCGGGCCGGGGGACGTGCTCGTCCGCAGCCGGCTGGCCGGCGTCTGTCGAACCGACCTCGAGGTTCTCGAGGGCAAGCTCGACCGTCGCTGGGTCGTGTACCCGTGCATTCCCGGTCACGAGTGGAGCGGCGTCGTCGAGCAGGTCGGGGAGGGCGTTCGCGACCTGGCGCCCGGCGATCGTGTCGTCTGCGAGGGCTTCTGCTACTGCGGCACCTGCCGCCGCTGCCGCGCGGGCGATACCAACCTGTGCGAGAACTACGACCATCTCGGCTTCACCCGAGGCGGCGGCTACGGCGAGCTCGTGCTCGTGCCGCGCCGCGTCGTCCACCGGTTGGCGGAGAGTGTCTCACTGGACGCCGCGGTGCTGATCGAGCCGGCCTCCGTCGCCCTCCGGGGGCTGCTCCGCGCGCGCCCCGAGCCCGGCGAATCGGTGGGCGTCGTCGGTGTAGGGACGGTCGGCGCTCTCTCGATCGTGCTCGCGAAGCTCTTCACGCCCGCGGCGATCGTCGCTTACGGGATCCGCGAGGCGGAGCTCGAGCTCGCGCGCCGGCTCGGGGCGACCGAGACGGTGGTGGTCTCCGGCGGCGGCGCCGCGCATCAGGGCGAGCTCGACCTCGTCGTCGAGACCGCCGGCGCGGTCGCGGCCGTCGAGCTCGCAACCCGGTTGCCCCGGGAGGGCGGGCGCGTCGTTGCGCTCGGCATCGCAGGCGAAGGGCAAGAGCTGCGCGTGCCGGCGGATCGCTTCACCCTGCGCGACCTCACGCTGATCGGCAGCGTCGGCTACACGACGGCGGTCTGGGCGCGCGTAGTCGAGCTGCTCGGCACCGGCGTCGTCGACTTCGAGCCGGTCGTCGGCCGCCGCATCCTGGCCGAGCGGTTCGAGGAGGCGTTCCGGCTGATGGGCGAGGCCGACGGTGTCGTCGGCAGGATCCTGCTCGAGCACGGATGAGCGACCGTCGTGACCTCCTTCGCCGCGCGGGAGCCGGGGCGGCGGGCGTCTCGCTGGCCCAGTTGCTCGGTCCGGCGGCGGCGCTCGCGGGTGGCGGCGGCGGCGGCGGCGGCGACTTCCCCGACCACCCCCGCTGGCGCTTCGTCTTCGTCAGTCACAACACACTCGACCCGCTTCTCGTCGCCACGCAGTTCGGAGCGCAAGACGCGGCCGCGCTCGTCAACTGCTCCGTGCAGTGGACCGGATCGCCCCGCGGCTCGGCCGACGAGACGGCCCGCGCGCTCCGCTCGGCGGTCTCGCGCAAGGCAGACGGAATCGCCGTGTCGATCGTCGAGGACCTTGCGTTCGTCCCGGGGATCGAGGCGGCGAGGCAGGCCAAGATCCCGCTCGTCGCCTTCAACGTCGGTCACTCCAACGGGAGGCAGGTGCGCTACACGGGCGAAGATCCCCTCGCTTCCGGCTTGCGGGCCGGGGCAGAGCTGGCGCGACTCGTCCCCTCCGGCAAGGTGCTGGTCCTCGCACCGGAGAACGCGCGCAAGTGGACCTCACAACGTCAGTCCGGCGTCGTGTCCGGGCTCGCGCTGGCGAAGGGGCGTTCGTCGATCCTGGTCCGCCTGGCAGACGACCTTCCCCGACAGGAACACGAGGTCGAGGCCGCGCTGGCCGCGCATCCCGCCGCGCGCGGGGCGGTGGCGCTCGACCGCGCCGGAACCGTCGCGCTCGGCGCGGCGATCGAGCGCACGGGTCGACGGATCCACGGCGGCGGCTTCGACCTGCTCCCCGACGACCTGAAGCTCATCGCCGACGGCCATCTCGGCTTCGCCGTCGACCAGCAGCCCTACGTGCAGGGCTTTTCTCCGGTCGTCCAGCTCTTCCTCGCGCGCATCTCCCAGGGCACCGTCAAGCCGTGGGACACCGAGACCTCGATCCTGTTGCGGAAGGCCGACGTGAAGGCCTTCATCGACACCAAGAGCCGCTTCGAGGGCAGCTCCAGCCGGCACGAGTACCCGCTCCGGCGCGCTTAGGCTTAGGCACTCCGCAGCGCCTCGCGCGCTGAGCGATGATCGCCCCAGCGGTCGAGGCGGGTCAGGTCGACAACGCCCGCTCGAGTGCCTCGTACCCGTCCTCGAGCACGGGCTCGCCGTGCGTGACCAGCACGCGCTCGACCGGGAGCTCGAGCAGCGGCCGCAGCGCGGCAACGGTCGCGTGATGGCGTTCCTGGAGCCACGCCTGCGGCACCTCGAGGCCGTGGGCACGCCCGATGATCACGTCGCCGGCGACGAGTGCGCGGTACTGCGGGAGCCAGAACACGAACTCGTCCGCAGCTTCGACCGCGATCGTCACCCCGCCGGGCAGCTCGGGGCGCTCGGGCGGCAGCGGCGGAGCGGACCGGCCGTAGCGCTCGGCGAGCTCCGCCGTGCTGCGGCGGTGCGCGTCGACTGTCAGCAGGATCCGCACCGGCAGCCCCGCCCGCTCGATGTCCCTCTCCAGCGCCTCGAAGAACCGGTCGCGGTCCTCCATCGGGACGAGCGGGTCGAAGAGGGAGATCGCGTCCGGCCCCTCGTAGAAGTAGCAGCCGACCTCCTGGTCCCAGCCGTCCGGGCCGCCGTCCGCCGGCGTCCACGCGGGATGACGCCCGGTCCAGTACCAGAGTCCGCTCGCAATCTCGCGCACCTGCATGCCGCCTCTATCCTGGCAAGGACAGGAACCCCTCGTAACGAGAAGACGATCGTCGTCACCCTGAAGAACGGCCGCCACACCTTCGTCTGCGACCCGCACTTCACCTCGATGAAGGGATCGTTCACGGTCGGCTGAGAATCCGTTTCGGCCGCGGTCGCGTACTGTTCCGACATGAGAGTCATCTGCACAATTCTCGTTGCCGCGGCCGCCGCCGCCGTCGCACTCGCGCTGTCCGCGACCGGCGGCGCGTCGCCGAAGGCGCTGCCGAAGCTGACCGGAACGGTCGGGCCCGGCTTCACGATCTCGCTGAAACGCCTCACGGGGCCGGTACGCATGTTGAAGGCCGGCACCTACAGCCTTGTCGTCGCCGACAAGGCCTCGATCCACAGCTTCGAGATCGAAGGGCCCGGCATCGACCGTGAGGTCACGAGCGTCGGCTTCGTCGGCACGAAGACCGTGACGATCCGGTTCCGCCGCGGCACCTACAAGTTCTACTGCAAGCCGCACGAAAGCTCGATGCACGGCACCTTCCGCGTCATCTAGCTCGGCTGGAGGGGGAGCGGCTCGACCGCTCCCTCTCGAACCGTCCACGCTGCGAGCTCTCCGGTCGGCCGCGAGAGGATCAGGTAGGGCCGGTTCTCCCAGTCTCCGATGTTCGCGAGATCCGTTCGGGAGGGCCTTGCCGAGTCGGTCGGGTGCGAGTGGAAGACCGCCAGCTCGCACTGCTCCCAGAGTTCGACGATCAGCTCCGGATCGGGGACCAGAAGATCGAACCGGTAGGGGCTGGCGGCGACGTTGACGCAGGGGATGTAGCGCTCGGCGACCGAGTCACGGAGGGCGATCAGACCGCACGCCTCGTTCGGCGCCTCCTCGTCGGCGTGCCGCTCGAGCTCGCGGCGGATCGCCGCGGGCACTACCACCAGTGGCCGTGCTCCATCGCCGCCGCCGCATCGGGCGCGTCCCAGAAGTCGGCCGAGAGGTACTTCCAGCCGCCGTCCGCGAGGATGCAGACGACGACGGCCTCGTCGAGCTCGGCGGCGAGCCGGGCGGCGACGTGCACGACGGCGCCGGAGGAGATCCCGGCGAAGATGCCCTCACGGTCGACAAGGGCGCGCACGCCCGCCAGCGACTCGGCGTTGGAGACGAGCAGCTTCCGGTCGAGCTTCGCGACGTCGAGGATCGGCGGGACGTATCCCTCGTCGAGCGAGCGCAGGCCCATCACCGGGTCGCCCGGCAACGGCTCGGCGGCGGCGACGACGACGTCCGGGAAGCTCTCACGCAGACGGTCGCCCACGCCCATCAGCGTCCCGCCGGTGCCGAGGCCGGCGACGAGGACGTCGACCCGGTCGAGCGCCTCGGCGATCTCCGCGCCGGTGCCCTCGTAGTGCGCGCGCGGATTGGCCTCGTTCGCGTACTGAAACGGCATGAAGAGGCGCGGGTCGCGCTCCGCGAGCTCGAGCGCGAGTCGGACGGCGCCGTTCGAGCCCTCGGCCGCCGGCGAGTCGACGATCTCGGCCCCGTAGATCCGGAGCAGCCGGCGACGCTCGCCTGTTGCGTTCTCGGGCATCACGCAGGTGAGCGGATAACCCTTCAGCTTCGCGACCATCGCCAGCGAGATCCCCGTGTTTCCGCTCGTCGGCTCGAGCAGCGCGCGGCCGGGCTCGAGCTCGCCCGTGGTCTCGGCGGACTCGATCATCGCAAGCGCGACCCGGTCCTTGATCGAGCCCGTCGGGTTTGCGCCCTCGAGCTTCGCGTACAGCCGGACCTCGCGCTTCGGCGAGAGGCGCGGAAGCTCGACCAGCGGCGTGTCGCCGATCAGGCCGAGGACGCCCGGTGCCAGGCGGCTAGCCAACTCCTCCTGCCATTGCCGGCAGGAGGATGACGGTCGCGCCCTCGCGGACCGGCGTCTCGAGCTCGGCGAGCGTGCGGATGTCTTCGCCGTCGACGTAGACGTTCGCGAACTGGAGCTGCCCTTCGAGCGCCGGGAAGCGCAGCATCAGATCGTCGAGGAGCTCGCCGACCGTTTCGCCCCGGCCGGGCACCTCGCGCTCACCGCCGGTTGCCGCGCGGAGCGTGGGGGGGATCCTGACCTTCACGCGTGTGCCCTCCTTGCTGTACTGGTTGAGCCACCTGTGCAGAACTCGACGTAGTCGATGTACTCGGTGATCGTCGGCGAGTCGCCGCAAACCGGGCAGGCCGGGTCGCGGCGGAGCGAGACTTCGCTGAACGACGCGGCGAGTGCGTCGAAGAGCAGCAGCCGGCCGACGAGCGGGTCCCCGATCCCGAGCGCGAGCTTCAGCGCCTCGGTCGCCTGGATCGAGCCGACGACGCCGGGCAGCACGCCGAGCACGCCGCCTTCCGCGCAGCTCGGCGCGAGCTCCGGCGGCGGCGGCTGCGGGAACAGGCAGCGGTAGCACGGGCCTTGGTCTGGCTTGAACACCGTCACCTGGCCCTCGAAGCGGTAGATCGAGCCGTGGACGACGGGGATGCCGTGCCAGATGGACGCGTCGTTCAGGAGATATCGCGTCGGGAAGTTGTCGGCGCCGTCGACGATCACGTCCCAGCCCTCGCCGAGGATCCGGTCGACGTTCTCCGAGGTCAGACGCTCCTGGAATGTCTTGACGGCCACGTCGGGGTTCAGCGCCTCGATTGTCCGCTTCGCCGATTCGGCCTTCGAGTCGCCGAGCCGCTCGGTCGAGTGGACGATCTGGCGCTGCAGGTTCGTTGCGTCGACCGCGTCGTCGTCGACGATGCCGAGCGTCCCGACGCCGGCGGCGGCGAGGTAGAGGGAGGCGGGCGAGCCGAGGCCGCCGGCCCCGATCAGGAGGATGCGGGAGTCCAGCAGTCGCAGCTGTCCCTCCTCGCCGACCTCGGGGATCAGCAGGTGGCGGCTGTAGCGCTGGCGCTGCTCCTCGCCCAGGCTGCGCGGGAGCTCGGTCGGGAAGCCGTTCCGCTTCCAGTCGGTGAAGCCACCGGCGAGGTTGACGACGTTCTCGTAGCCGAGCTCCTCGAGAGTCTTGGTCGCAAACGCGGAGCGCGAGCCGCCTGCGCAGTAGACGACGATCGCCCGGTCATGGTCGGGGAGGAGGCCCTCGACCCGCGACTCGAGGTAGCCGCGCGGGATGTGGAGAGCGCCCGGGATGATCCCCTGATCCCACTCGTCCTGCTCCCGGACGTCGAGGAAGAGCGGTGCGTCGTCCGAGTCGAGCAGGCGCGCGCCTTCGGCTGTGTCGATCTCATCGATCTCGCCCTTGGCCTGGCTCAGGAGCTCGCGGTACGTCGGCATTGCTTCACAAAGGATAGCGAGTAAAAGCAAGGATCCGAAAGGGGCGGGGTACGCTCGCGGCGATGCGCCGCTACCTGATCACCGGCGCCGTCGCGCTCGCCGCGGCGGGACTCACCGTTGGCCTGACGCTCGCGACCCGGACGACCCCGCCGCACCCACATACGCAATCCGGGCTGCCGCCGCTGGTCCTCGACCTCGGCGTCCGCACCGATCCGGAGGCCGTCGCGCTCCGCCGGGCCGCCGGCCTCTACGACGTGGGCAAAGCCGACAGGGCGGCCCCGCTCTTTCGGCAGTACCGCTCGCTCGAAGCCGAGGTCGGCTCGGCGCTCGCGGCCTGGCCGCAAGGCTTCGGCGATCTCGCAGCGCTCGCTCGCGCGAACCCGCGCAGCTCGCTCGTCCAGCTCGCGTACGGTCTCGCGCTCTTCTGGCGCGGCGATCAGAGCGGTGCCACCTCGGCCTGGCGGGCGGCAAGACGCGCCCAACCGGACACGTCGTACGCGCTCCGGGCCGAGGATCTCCTCCACCCGAACTTCCCGCGCGGCCTCCCGAGCTTCGTCCCGAGCTTCCCTGCGCCGCCCGCGCTCGCGCGGCTCTCGCCGCCGAAGCAGCTCGCCTACCTCGAGCGCCGCGCCCGGTCGGGTGGCGTCCGGGACAAGCTTCTGTACGGCGTCGCGCTCCAGCGGCTCGGCCACCAGCTCTCCGCGCTCCGCGAGTTCGAGGCCGCCGCCGCGCTCGCGCCGGCCGATGCCGAGCCGAAGGTCGCGGTGGCGGTCGGCCGCTTCGACAAGGCCGATCCCTCGCGCACGTTCTCGCGTCTGGGGCCGCTCGCACGGCGGTACCCGCGGAGTCAGAGCGTGCGCTTCCATCTCGGACTCTCCCTGCTCTGGCTCGGGAGCGTGCGGCAGGCGAAGCGCGAGCTGCGCCTCGCCCGCGCCGCGGGGCCGAAAACGACGCTCGGAGTCGAGGCGTCACGCTTCCTCGGGCGGCTTCAGGGGGTGGGCACCCCCTGAGCAAGAGATCGGCCGAACGGCCTGTGGCGTCCGTCCGTCGCGTTTGTAAGAGTGCCGCCTTCTTGACGCGGCGGTTGACGGCACATCGGACCACGGCTAGCTTGTCGGCCTTGACGGGAGAGGTATGAGCGGGGTCGAGACGGTCGTCGGGGCGAAAGTCGCCGTGCTCGAGACCGAGGAGGCGAGGGCGCTCCTCGAGGCCGGCCGCGAGGCCGGGTCGCTGACCGCCGACGAGATCACGCTCGCGCTCGACGATCTCGACCTCGACCCGGGCCAGATCGACGACTTCTACCAGGCGCTCGACGAGCTCCAGATCGAGGTCGTCTCCGCCGAGGAGGAAGAGGAGGACGTCGCGGAGGAGATCGAGGCTCAGGAAGTCTCGACGGACGCGCTCCAGCTCTTCCTCAAGGATGTCGGCAAGGTCGACCTGCTGACGGCCGCGCAGGAGGTTGGGCTCGCGAAGCGGATCGAGCGCGGCGACCACCGCGCGAAGCAGGAGATGGTCGAGGCGAACCTCCGCCTCGTCGTCTCGATCGCGAAGCGCTATCGCAACCAGGGGCTGCCGTTCCTCGATCTGATCCAGGAGGGGACGATCGGCCTCGTCCGCGCGGCGGAGAAGTTCGACTACCGCAAGGGCTTCAAGTTCTCGACGTACGCGACCTGGTGGATCCGCCAGGCGGTCGCGCGGGCCCTCGCCGACAAGGCGCGCACGATCCGGATGCCGGTCCACGTCGTCGAGAAGCTGAACAAGATCGTCCGCTCGGAGCGCAAGCTCCGCGCGGAGCTCGGGCGCGAGCCGCTCGCTGCGGAGATCGCGCGCGACCTCGACCTCACCCCCGACGAGGTCGACCAGATCCGGCGCACCGCGCAATCGCCGGTGTCGCTCGAGAAGCCGGTCGGCGACGAGGAGGAGTCCGAGTTCGGACACTTCATCACCGACGAGTCGGTGCCGCTGCCGGAGGAGGCCGCCGAGGTGACGCTCCGCAAGGAGACGCTCGAGAAGATCCTCTCGCAGCTCTCCCAGCGCGAGCGCAAGGTGCTCGAGCTGCGCTACGGACTGAACGGGGAGCACCCGCGCACGCTCGACGAGGTCGGCCGCGCGTTCAATGTCACGCGCGAGCGGATCCGCCAGATCGAGAACCAGAGCCTGAAAAAGCTGCGCGCGCTGGCCGAGTCGCAGAAGCTGCGCGACGTCGCCTGACGCTCGCCGCGACCTTCGGCGCGTCGCTCGCTAGATTTCGCGGCCGTGGCTGCCGTGCTGGACTCCTGCTGGCTGGAGGAGCTCTCCGAGCTCCTGCGCATCCCGAGCGTCAGTGCCGACGCGACGCACCAGGACGACGTCCGCCGGGCGGCCGAGTGGGTGCGCGACTTCGTCCGCACCGCCGGGGGTGAGTGCGAGCTCGTCCTGACGGCGAGCAGCCCACGGCCGCTCGTGATCGGCGAGCTGCGCGCCTCCGCCAACTCGGAGTCGGCTCCGACCGTGCTCGTCTATGGGCACTTCGACGTCCAGCCGCCGGCGCCTCTCGAGGCGTGGGAGAGCCCGCCGTTCGAGCCGACGATCCGGGGCGAGTGGATCTACGCCCGAGGCATCGCGGACGACAAGGGGCAGCTCTACCTGCTCCTGAAGGCGGCAGCGCTGCTGGCCGCCGAGGGTGCGCTGCCAGTGAACGTGCGGGTCGCCTCCGACGGGGAGGAGGAGGTCGGCGGCCACGCGATCGTCGACTGGATCGCCGAAGACGAGCGCGGCGCCGACGCCTGCGTGATCTTCGACGCGAACATGCCGAGGCGCGGGCAGCCTGCGTTCTACGTCGCCACGCGCGGCATCTGCTACTTCCACGTGCGGGTGCGGACCGGGGGAAAGGATCTCCACTCTGGAACGTTCGGCGGGGCTGCGCTGAACGCCACGCACGCGCTGATGCAGACGCTGTCAGGGGTCCTGCCCCGCGACGGACGTCTGCGGGACCCCCTGCGAATTGGGCTCGTGCCGCCGACCGACGAGGAGCTCGCGGACTGGGCCTCGCAGCAGCCCGGGGCGGACGTGCTCGGCGAGCAGGACGCGCGCCCTGCCGACGCCCGGGCGGCTGAGGAGTTCTACCTCCGCACGTGGGGAGAGCCCTCGGTCGACGTGAACGGAGTCGAAAGCGGCTCGCCCCAGCTCCAGAAGACCGTGATCCCCGTCTTGGCGGAGGCGAACCTGTCGATGAGGCTCGCCCCGGGCCAGGACCCGGAGGTGGTCGCGCCGAAGGTCGAGCAGATCCTCCGCGAGTCGGCGCCCGAGGCCGCTGACGTGGAGATCGAGCTCTTGTCGTCGGCCCCTCCCGGCATCGTCGCCCCGGACTCGGACGCGATCCGGCTCGGCCAGGAGGCGTTCGAGCGGGCGCTCGGCGTCCGGCCGCTGCTGCTGCGCGCCGGCGGCTCGCTCCCGATCGTCGCCGCGCTCGCCGACCGGGGAATTCCGGCGATCGTCACCGGCTTCGACGTGCCGGAGGGGAACCTGCACTCGCCGAACGAGCGCTTCCTCGTCGAGTATTTCCCGCTCGGCGTCGCCGCCGCGCGGGAGCTCTTCACAGCGCTTGCCGACCCCGGCTAGGCGTGCTTGTGATCGGGGTCCTGCACGAGCCAGTCGTGGCCGAACCTGCGCATTGCCTCGATCACCGGGAGCAGCGCGAGCCCCTTCGGCGTCAGCTCGTACTCGACGCGCGGCGGCGTCTCCGCGTAGCTGCGGCGGTCGAGGACGCCTCCCTCCTCGAGCCAGCGCAACCGCTCGGAGAGCGTCCGCGGGCTGATGCCAGGACAGGCGTGCTCGAGCTCCGAGAAGCGGCGGGGGCCCTCGGAGAGATCGTGTACGAGGAGGGCCGTCCACTTGGAGCCGAT
>JBKPSO010000127.1:0-2908 GCA_046735055.1 Actinomycetota bacterium | reverse complement strand
GCGGAAGGCGGCGATGACGTTCGTCGACACGTTCACGCGCCCCTCGCTCAGCTGGGCCGACGTGGCGCTCGTACGTGACGCAACGCCCCTGCCGCTGCTGCTGAAAGGGATCCTGCATCCGGACGACGCCCGCAAGGCGCTGGACCACGGCGTTGACGGGATCGTGGTCTCGAACCACGGCGGCCGTCAGGTCGACGGCGCGATCGCGTCGTTGGACGCCCTGCCCGCGATCGTTTCCGCTGTCGGCAACCGGATTCCTGTGCTGCTCGACAGCGGCATCCGCGGCGGTGCCGACGTCTTCAAGGCGCTGGCGCTCGGTGCCCGGGCGGTGTTGATCGGTCGGCCGTACTGCTACGGGCTCGCGATCGCCGGCGAGGCGGGCGTGCGCGAAGTGATCCGCAACTTCTTCGCGGATCTCGATCTCACGCTGGCCCTTACGGGACACGCCCGTATCGCCGACATCGGTTCTCAGTCCGTTACATCGACGGCGGGTTCGTAGCCCGGATCGGTCAGCTCGATCGTCGCCCACTGCGCATCGGCTCGGCCGTTCAGCCGGTCGAGCGCGCGCTTCTGCCACCCGTACTTCCGACGCAAGAGCTCGTCGATACCCGGATCCTCGATCACGCGCGCGACCGCTTCGACTCGCTCGCCCAGTTCCTTGCCTCGGAAGTTCGCCGGTGCGACGAGCACCCGTGGGTTTCGCCGGATGCGGCGCACCTTCCAGGTCTTCGCCGAGCTCCAGACGAGCAGCCGCTCGCCGTCGTCGCTGACGACCCACACTGGAGTGGACGCGGGCGTGCCGTCTCGCTTGAACGTCGTCAGGCTGATGTAGCGGCGACTCTTGAGGTCACTGAGGGTATACACCGTATACGCTCGAGTGTACACCGTATACTGGGCCCGTGGCAAGTCTCGACCTCGAGGCCGTCGTCGACGCGGCGATCTCGCTTGCGGACGACGCCGGGCTCGACGCGGTAAGCGTTCGCCGAGTCGCAGCGCGACTGGGCGTCACGCCGATGGCGCTGTACCGCTATGTCGAGAGCAAAGAGGGCTTGCTCGATGCGATGGCGGACAGGCTGTACGAGAGCCTGACGCTTCCCGACCCGGACGAAGAGTGGTGGCACGGGCTGGCCGAGCTCGCCCGCTCGACGCGGGGTGTCCTGCTCGCGCGGCCTTGGGGGGCGCCGCTGTTCGCCCGACCGTTGCGCAGCCCGCACGCGCATGCTCTGGACGAGGCGTTACAAGGTGCCCTGCGCAATGCCGGCTTCTCCGCGACGGAGACTCGGGAGCTGCACGACCAGTTGAGCAACATGGTGTTCGCGCTCGTGGCGCCGGAGCTCCGCGGCAAGCGGAACCGTGCGGCGTTCGAGCGGGGCCTCGAGCTCCTGCACGCGGGGCTCGAGGCCCGGCTCAACGCGTGACTACATCTTGGTCGGCGGGTTGGACACCCACGGGTCTTCGCCCGGATCACCGCCGCCGGCGGCGATCTCGAGCCGCTCGAGGTAGTGATCCCAGCCCGTGGCGTGCGAAGCGGCCTGCTCGGGCGACAGGTCGCGGTGGACGAAGCGCAGGCTCGTCCCGTTGCCCTCCGGCGTCAGCTCGGCCTCGACCGTCGACGAGCCAGGCGGCAGCCCGTCGTTGCCGTCCCAGCCCCAGGTGAAGACGAGTCGGCGCGGCTTGTCGACCTCGACGAACTCCCCACGGGCCGTGTCCTTCGCGGAGATGACGCTCACGCGGTAGATCCCGCCGGGCTGCGGATCCAGCTCGGCGTCGATGCCCATCCAGCGCATGACCTTCCGCGGGTCGACGAGGAACTCCCAGACCGTCTCCGGGCTGGCGTCGATCGCGATCGTGCGTTCGTAGACAGCGGTTTCAGTGGCTGCGTCCATGTTTTTTCCGCTCCTCCTTCTCTGCTTCGCGTTTGAGTGCCTCGAGCCGGACGTCCCAGAAGCCCTCGAGGAAGTCCCGCAGCTCGACGAGCCCCTCGGGACGTGCTCGGTAGAGGCGCCGGGTGCCGTTGCGTCGCTCGCTCACGAGCCCCGCCTCCTTCAGGACATTCAGGTGCTGAGAGACCGCCGGTCGCGTGACCTCGAAGTGCGACGCGATCTCGCCGGCGCTGAGCTCGTCGTTGCGGACGAGGCTCAGGATCGCGCGCCGTCTCGGCTCGGCGATGGCTTTGAGTGCGGCCTCCACGAGGTCGTAGTTAAGCAGACACTTACGTAAGTGTCAACTTAAATTAAGCCCGATCACCATCTTCGGCGCAGGTGCTGGTCGGAGCCAGCGCAGAACGCGCAGGAGCTGTGCGCGCGGCAGGGTGACGCACCCGTTCGTCGAGGCGCTCACCTGGACGTGCAGGAAGATTCCGGAGCCGCGGCCCGCGACGATCGGGTTCATGTTGAAGCCGATGACGGCCAGGTACGCGTACGCGTGAACGCTCTTGGACATGTCCGGTGTCGTCACCTTGAACGGCGGGCGCACACGGCAGCCGACGCGTTGAAAGGTGTTGTAGGCCGGCGAGCGCGGGTCCTCGACCCACCAGTCGCCGCAGCGCAGCCGTGTGTAGGCGAAGGCAACGCCGGGATTCGGCGCGTTCCCGTACATGCGCGGCAGGATCGTGAACGTCCCGATCGGCGTTGTGCCGTCACCTTCGTGGCGGTTGGCGCGGAGGCCGTTCCGGCCGACCCGCGCCGTGTACGGCCCGAACACCGGCGACCAGCAGCCGCCCGAGCGGCGCCAGACGCGCAGCGTCGCCGATGTCGTGTGCAGGCCTGGGGCGCTGACGGTGATCAGCTGCGTCGCGGACGGCGGAACCGTTGCGTACGAGGGGCACGCGGCGGCAAGCGCGGTCGCGACGACGTGGACGGCGAGCGTCATCGGCGCCCAGAGTACGCTGACCGCGATGCGCCTCGTC